>JAGWOC010000073.1 GCA_028872875.1 Chloroflexota bacterium
GTGTCCCGCCGGGGCACCTGTCGCTCGCGCCCGCGCCCGTGGGCGCCGGCGCGACGAGAGAAGCGACGCTGCGCTTCGACCGCTGGAGCATGCGCCGCCTCGCCCGCTTCACGCTCGCCGGCATCGTCATCGGCGGCATCGGCGGCGCCGTGGGCGTCGCGCTCGGCGTCGGCGTCGCCGCGGCCGCCGGCATCCCGATCGGCATGGTGGCGGCGATCGCGGTGCTGCTCGGCGGCACCGGCGGCATCGAGGCCGGCGCCTTCATCGCCGCCACCGCGTCGCTGCCGTCGATGTCACAGATCGACGCCGGCCTGGTGGCCTACGCCGAGCCGCACGTCTTCGTACGCGTGCGCCCGGCCGATGACCGCGAGGCCGAGGCGGCCGTGCAGGCGCTCGCCGGCACGCACCCGGAGCACCTGCGCCGTCTCGCCGGTCCGGCGCTGCGCCCGGCGGCGTAGCCGCGCCGGCCCGCCGCGCTCCGGCGCCCCGTCCCCTCAGGAACGGGGGTGAGGTCGACCTACCCGAACGCGTTCACGGCGCGCTGCGCCGCCTCGATCAGCGGCATCGGGTAGATGCCGAACGCCAGCACGCCCGCCGCGGCGATGACGAGGAGCCCCTCGGTCGCCAGCGGCGCGCGCCTGAGCAGCGGCTCGCCGTCCGCCGTCCCCAGGTACATCTGCCGCGCGACGCCCAGGTAGTAGAACGCCGACACGGCCGTGTTGAGCACGGCGACGATGACGAGCCAGACGAGGTGCGCCTGCACCGCCGCGTTGAAGATGTACACCTTCGCGATGAAGCCCGCCGTCGGCGGCAGGCCGGTCAGCGATAGCAGACAGAACAGCAGCACGGCGGCGGGCACCGGCGCCCGGCGGCCCATGCCGGCGTAGTCCTTGATCTCGTCCGAGCCGGTGCGGTTCGAGATCGCCAGCACCGCGATGAAGGCGCCGAGGTTCGTGAACGCGTAGGTCGCCAGGAAGAACACCACGCCGCTGGCGCCCAGGCTGACGCGGCCGCCGCTGAACGCGGAGATCGCCGCCAGCCCGACCAGGAAGTTCCCCGCCTGCGCGATCGAGCTGTAGCCGAGCATCCGGCGGATGTTCGTCTGGCGCAGCGCCATCACGTTGCCGGCGGACATCGTGATCGCCGCCAGGACCGCGAACAGCTCCTTCCAGTCGTTGCCGACGAACGTCCGCGGCCCGAAGCCCTCGTAGAAGATCCGCAGCACCACGGCGAACGCCGCCGCCTTGCTGCCGACGGAGAGGAACGCCGCCACCGGCGTCGGCGCGCCCTCGTAGACGTCGGGCGTCCACATCTGGAACGGCACCACCGACATCTTGAAGCCGAAGCCCGCCGCCAGGAACACCATGCTGAAGATCAGCGCCGAACGCATGCCCGCGTCGCCCGCGGCGATCGTGCTGGCGATGCTCGGCGCGCCGTCGCTCGACACCAGCCGCGTCGTGCCGGCGAGGCCGAAGAGGAACGCCATGCCGTAGAGGATCACCGCCGATGCCACCGCCCCCAGCAGCAGGTACTTCAGCGCCGCCTCGCTGCCCTTGTCATCCCGCAGCAACCCGGCCAGGATGAACTGCGAGACGCTCGTCAGCTCCAGCGCCACGAAGATCGCGACGAGGTCGCGGGCGCCGGCGAGCAGCATCATGCCGGACGTCGCCAGCAGCAGCAGCGCCAGGAACTCCCCCTGGTGGCTGCCGAAGCGCGGCGCGTAGTCCAGCGACGCGACGATCACCGCGCCCGACACGGCGAGGAACAGGAACATGAAGAAGATGCTGAAATTGTCGAGCGACATCGAGTCGTTGAAGAAGGGCGCCTCGCGGCCGCGCAGCACGAGCACGCCGAGCCACGCCGCCCCGGCGGCGAGCCCGGCGAGCGCCAGCGCGGCGAGCCACAGCCGGTAACGCCGCGGCGTCACGAGGTCGGCGAGCAGCACCAGCCCCGCCGTCACCATCACGGCGAGCTCCGGCCCGAAGCGGTCGAGACTGGCCAGCACCTATCCTTCCCCCTGTCTCACAGCCCCTTGACGATGTTGATGATGCCCGAGTCCAGCACGCTCGTTACGATCGAGGGGCGCAGGCCCACGGCGACGATCACCAGCACCATCGCGCCCATCGGCAGCCGCTCCCACCAGGCGTCGGCGTCCGGCAGGTGCGCCCAGCGCTCGCTCTTCGGGCCGAAGAAGATGCGCTGCATCGTCCACAGCATGTAGCCCGCCGACAGCAGGATGCCGAACACCGACACCACCGTCGCTGGCGTGTACGTGTCGAAGCTGCCCAGGAAGACCAGCAGCTCGGCGACGAAGCCCGACATCGCCGGCAGGCCGAGCGCCGCCAGCCCCGCGATCACCATCACCGTCGCGGTCAGCGGCATCGTGTGCGCCAGCCCGCTCAGCTCGTCCATGTTGCGCGTGTGCGCGCGCTCGTAGATGATGCCCACCATCACGAAGAGCAGGCCCGTGATCAGCCCGTGGCTGAACATCTGCAGCGCGGCGCCGTTCATGCTGACGTGCCCGAGCGCCGCGATGCCCAGCAGCACGTACCCCATGTGGCTCACGCTGGAGTAGGCGACCATGCGTTTCAGGTCCTTCTGCCGCAGCGTCAGCAGCGCGCCGTAGATGACGCTGATCGCGGCGAACGTCGCCAGCCAGACGCCGTACTCGTGCGCCGTGCGGGGCATCAGCGTGATCAGCACGCGCAGGATGCCGTAGCCGCCCATCTTCAGCAGCACGCCCGCCAGGATCACCGAGACCGCCGTCGGCGCGTCCGTGTGCGCGTCCGGCAGCCACGTGTGGAACGGGAACATCGGCAGCTTGACCGCGAAGGCGATGAAGATGAAGCCGAAGATCAGCCACAGTGGCAGCAGCGAGCCGCTCAGCGACGACTGCTCCAGCTTCACCATGTCGAACGTGTGCACCGGGCCGGCGCTGAGCCCGAGCACCAGGAACCCCACCAGCATGAACGCCGAGCCTGCCGCCGTGTAGAGCAGGAACTTCATCGCCGAGTACTCTTTGCGCCCGCTGCCCCAGATCGAGATCAGCAGGTACATCGGCAGCAGCTCGAGCTCCCAGAACAGGAAGAACATGATCAGGTCCAGCGACGTGAAGACGCCGAGCACCGCCGTCTCCAGGATGAGCAGCCAGGTGAAGTACTCCTTCGTCCGCAGCTTGACGCTGAACGACACGAGCGTCGCCACGACGAAGAGGAACGTCGCCAGGATCACCATCAGGATGCCGAGGCCGTCGACCCCCATGTGGAACTGCACGTCGAAGCCCGCCTTGCCCGCGTCGATCCACGTCGACTGCGAGACGAACTGGAAGGCGTTTGGCGTTGTCGGGCTGCGGTCGAAGGCGATTAGCAGCACCAGCGACGTGGCGAAGACGCCGAGCGTGGCCAGCAGCGCCAGCCACTTCGCCTGCCCCGTGCTCTCGCGCGGTACCGTCAGCGCGACGACGGCCGCGGCGATGGCGGGGAAGAAGACCGTGAAGACGAGCAGCCCGTTCAGTTGCCTCTACCTCTCCAGCAGCACCAGCATCAGGAAGGCCGCCGCGACCAGCCCCGCGAAGCCCACCGTCCCGTACGCCTGCACCGACCCTGACTGGAGCCAGCGCAGCGCGTCGCCGCTTCGCCGCGTCAGGCTGCCCGCCCCGTTGACCGAGAAGTCCACGACGTGCGTGTCGAACCACTGCGCCGCCGCGCAAACGCCCCGGTACAGCCCGTCGCGCACCGCCACGCGCTCGTACAGCTCGTCCATGTAGTACTTGCGCTCGACGAGCGTCGCCACCGGCCCCCACACCTTTCGCAGGTCCTCCGCGCGCACCGCCTTCGCCTCGTAGACGGCGTACGCGAGGCCGATGCCGAGCAGCGCCAGCAGCGTCGACAACGCGGCGAGCGCGATGTTGAAGCTGTCGTGGCGGATCGCCCCGGCGGCCTGCGCGGGCAGCGCGCCCTCCAGCAGGTGCGCCAGCGCCTCGGTGCCGTGCGTCGGGACGTTGACGAAGCCGATGAGCGCCGCCGGCACCGCCAGCACCAGCAGCGGCAGCGCCATCACCAGCGGCGACTCGTGCGGCGCACGGCCCTGGGCGTCGTGGACCGCGCCGTGCTCCGCTGGCTCGCCGCCCCTGTACTGGCCCTCAAACGTCAGAAAGACGGCGCGGAACGTGTAGAAGGCGGTCATGAAGACGACGGCCATCGCCACCGCCCAGAGCAGCTTGTTGTCACCCCAGGCGTTGGCCAGGATCTCGTCCTTCGACCAGAAGCCCGCGAACGGCACGACGCCGCTCAGGCTGAGCGCGCCGACGAGGAACGTCGCGTACGTCACCGGCATGAGCCTCCGCAGGCCGCCCATCTTCCGCATGTCGAAGGTGCCCGTCGCGTGGTTCACGGAGCCGGAGCCGAGGAAGAGCAGCGCCTTGAAGAAGGCGTGCGTCAGCAGGTGGAAGATCGCCGCCACGTAGCCGCCGACGCCGAGCGCGAGCATCATGTAGCCGAGCTGGCTGATCGTCGAGTACGCCAGCACACGCTTGATGTCCGTCATCACCATCGCCATCGAGGCGGCGAAGATCGCCGTGAAGCCGCCGATGTAGGCCACGGTGTGCATCGCCTCGCTCGACGCCTGGAACACCGGGAACATGCGCGCGACGAGGTAGACGCCGGCGGCGACCATCGTCGCCGCGTGGATCAGCGCGGAGACGGGTGTCGGGCCTTCCATCGCGTCCGGCAGCCAGACGTGCAGCGGAAACTGCGCCGATTTGCCGATGGCGCCGGCGAAGAGCCCGAGCGCGAACAGCGTGATCACGCCCTGGCTGATCTGGTGCTGCTGCGCCAGCGACTGCAGCAGCGGGATGTTGAAGGTGTCGGTCTTCGTCCAGATCAGCAGGATGCCGAGCAGGAAGCCGATGTCGCCCAGGCGCGTCGTCAGAAACGCCTTCTTGGCCGCGTTGGCCGCGCTCTCCTTCTGGAACCAGAAGCCGATCAGCAGGTACGAGCCCAGCCCGACGAGCTCCCAGAACACGTAGACGAAGATGATGCTGTTGACGATCACCAGCCCCAGCATCGCCGCCGTGAACAGCGACATGTAGGCGTAGTAGCGCGAGTAGCCGCCGTCGCCGTGCATGTAGCCCTGCGAGTAGACCTGCACGAAGAGCGAGATCGAGGTGACGATGACGAGCATGATCGCGCTCAGCCCGTCGATCCGCAGCCCGACCGTCAGGTCGAGGTTCGGCCCGCCGAGGTTGCGCAGCACCTGGTTGTCCGTGCCGATGCGCAGCCAGTGGTACGTGGCGAAGTCCAGCGGCCGCCCGCCGCTGTGGATGACGGCGCCCAGCGTCCAGAGCGCGAAGAGCCAGGCGAGACCGACCGCCCCGATCGTCACGTAGCCCGACAGGCGGGGGTAGGGCTTCGTCCCGAAGGTGATGGCCAGCATTGCCGCCACCGGCAGCAGGAAGATCGCCCAGACGACGCCCTCGGGCACGGTCATCGGCTGGCCTCCGGCCGCCGGTCGCGGGTCGAAGGCCGCAGGTCGTCCAGTCCCGCCACGTGATCGCTCATCACCTGATGCGCTACCTCTTCGCTACGCTCACATCCCCTTGGGTCGGACGTTATCGGCCGCCGACACTGGCCACCCGGCCAGCCCACCACCCACTGACCACTGGCCATCGACCTCTGACCTGCGACTAGATCTTGCGCATGATCTCCTGCGCGACGTGCGTCTTGCTGTCCGGCACCCAGATCTCGCGCGCCTGCGCCATCGGCGCGTCCCCCCCGAGCGGCGGCACGACGCGGTTCGAGACGCCCTCGGCGTCGAACAGCTCCTTCCACACCTCGGCGGCGTATCCGTTCTTCACGTCCAGCAGCTTCGACCACATGCCTTCCCCCGTGCGCGCGCCGCTACCAGCGCAGCAGGTCGATCTCGTCGATGTTGACCGTCTCGCGGTGGCGGTAGACCGCGACGGCGAGCGCCAGCGCGACCGCCGCCTCCGCCGCCGCCACCGTGATCACGAAGATCGCGAACACCTGGCCGTCGAGCGGGCGCGGCGAAACGACGAAGCGCGCGAAGGCGATCAGCGTCACGTTCACCGCGTTCAGCATCAGCTCGACGCCCATCAGCACGCCGACCGCGTTGCGCTTCGACAGCGCGATCAGGATGCCGATGCTGAAGAGCAGCGCGCCCAGCACCAGCACGTGCTCGAGCCTGATCGCCGCGAGCAACAGGTCAGGCGGCACCGTCTTCGCCCTCCTCCTGCGTCAGCGCGATGGCGCCGACCATCGCCGCCACGAGCAGCACCGAGGCCACCTCGAACGGTACGATGTACGGCTTGAAAAACGCCCGGCCGAGCGAGGCGGCGGTGGCGCCGAACTGTCCGTGCGAGGCGATCCGCCAGTTCGTGTCGTAGATGACGAACACGGTGACCGCGAGCACCAGGCCCGCGAGCACCGCCGCCGGCGCCCGGAAGGCCGTCTCGGAGTTCCGCCGGTCGCCGGCCGGCGTCAGCATCACCGCAAACACCAGCAGCACCGAGATGGCGCCGGCGTAGATCAGGATCTGCGCGACCGCGACGAAATCAGCCGACAGCACGACGTAGATGCCGGCGACGCCCACGAACGACAGCACCAGGAAGAGCACGGCGTGGATCAGGTCCCGGACGGCCGCCACCATCAGCGCCGACGCCACCGTCGTGATGCCGATGACGTAGAACGCCACGACGATGCCCGTGTCCGTGATCACGCGCTCCGTCCCTCCGTCAGCCCGGGCGCCCCTTCGTCCATGCGCGGCGCCACCGCCGGCAGCGAAGGCACGTCGATCTGAGAGTAGTAGCGCAGCCGCTCCGGGAAGCGCGAGAACTTCGGCCCCATGACCTTCACCCAGGCGACGATCAGGGCGCCGGCGAACGCCGTGTTGATCACGGCGTACAGCGGCAGCACGAGCCCCGCGCTGACGCCTGTCTCGTTCCAGATCAGCACCTCCGCCGCGACGAGCACGAGGTTCAGGAACGCCATCGGCGTCATCCACTTCCAGGCGAAGGCGAGCAACTGGTCGATGCGGAACCGCGGCAGCGTACCGCGCGTCCAGACGAAGAGGAAGTAGACGGCGTAGATCTTGCCGATGAAGATCATCCAGCCCGGCACCACCTCGTCGAGCTTGTAGAACCACCAGCCGCCCAGGAACACCGTCGCGATGATCGCCGAAACCGAGACCGCGTTGATCAGCTCGGCCGCGTAGAACAGCCCGAACTTCATCCCCGAGTACTCGACGTGGTAGCCGCCCGCGATCTCCGACTCGGCCTCCGCCAGGTCCGCCGGCGTGCGGTTCAGCTCGGCCGACGACGAGATGAAGTAGATGATGAACGGCAGCGGCTGCACGAGCAGCAGCGGCGTCCAGTACTTGGCCTGGAACAGCACGATGCCCGACAGGTTCATCGTGCCCGAGAACAGCACGAGGCCGAGCAGCGCCAGCACGCTCGGGATCTCGTACGTCACGAGCATCGCGATCACGCGCATCGCCCCGAAGAGCGCGTACTTGTTGTTCGACCCGTACCCGCCCGCGAACACCGCCAGCGCCCCCAGCGACGTGAGAGCCAGGATGAAGATCACCCCCGCGTCGACGTTCGCGAGCGCCATGTTCCGCCCCCACGGCAGCACCGCCATCACGAGGATGCCCGGCACCGTGAACGCGATCGGCGCGAGCGAGAAGACGAGGCCGTCGGCCACCTTCGGCTGCAGCACCTCCTTCTGCATCAGCTTCATCGCGTCCGCGACCGGCTGTAGCAGCCCGAACGGACCGGCGCGGTTCGGTCCCAGGCGCGACTGCATCCGCCCCACCACGCGCCGCTCGATCCAGATGTTGATGATCGCCGCCACGCCGATGAACGAGACGATGCCCGCCGCGCCGAGCAGCGCCGAGACGACAAAGACCAGCCACCCCGGCCCGTTCGCGTCGCGGATGAGCTGCTCGATCTTTCCCGAGAGGTTCGAGAGGTCGCGGATGTCGTACCAGTTGTGCGTGATCAGCGTCAGCAGCGCCGGCATCAGCGGTCTACCTCGCCGACGTTGATGTCGATGCTGCCCAGCGTCACGATCGCGTCGGCGATCGTCTGGCCGACCGTCATCTCCTTCAGCACGCTCAGATTGATCAGCGACGGCGCGCGCACGTGCCAGCGGTATGGCGCCGGGCCGCCGTCGCTGACGACGTAGAACCCCAGCTCGCCCTTCGGCGACTCGATGCGCGCGTACGCCTCGCCCTCCGGCGGCCGGAGTGCCAGCGGCACCTCCGTCTTGTGCGGCCCGCCTGTGAGCCGGTGCACCGCCTGGCGGATGATCCGCAGGCTCTGCTTCATCTCCTCGATGCGGATCACCATCCGGTCGTAGGAGTCGCCGTTGTAGCCGACCGGGATATCGAAGGCGTACGTGTCGTAATCGCAGTACGGGTCCGCCTTGCGGAGATCCCAGGCGATGCCGGCGCTGCGCAGCATCGGCCCCGAGAGCGAGGCGTTGATCGCCAGCTCCGGCGTCACGACGCCGACGTCGCGCGCCCGCATCAGGATGATCTCGTTGCCGACGAGCAGGCGGTCGTACTCGTCGAAGCGCTGCGGCAGGTCGTCGTTCACGAGGCGGTCGAGCGCCGGCAGGAACTCGTCGGGGATGTCGAACGCGACGCCGCCGATGCGGATGTAGTTCGTCGTGATCCGCGCCCCGCACGTCATCTCGATCAGGTCGAGCACCTTCTCGCGGTCGCGGAAGGTGTACATCACGGGCGTCTGCCAGGCGCCGCAGTCGTTGATGAACGCCCCCGTCGCCATGCAGTGGCTGGCGATCCGCTGCAGCTCCGAGAAGATGACGCGCAGCACCGTCGCGCGCTCCGGCACCTCGATCCCCGCGAGCTTCTCCACCGCCAGGCAGTACCCCAGGTTGCTGTTGATCGCCGACAGGTAGTCCATGCGGTCGGTGAACGGGATGTTCTGGGTGTACGTGCGCTCCTCCGCCAGCTTCTCCATGCTGCGGTGCAGGTAGCCCACGACCATCCTCACGTCGGTGATGCGCTCGCCGTCGATCGTCGCGACCATGCGGAACACACCGTGTGTGCTCGGGTGCTGCGGCCCGATGTTGACCTCGACCGGCTCAGACTTCAGCGGCAACGTGCACCCTGCTGCGTCCGCGGACGCGCTACTCCCCGCTGCCGGGCAGGCGCGGGCGGAACTCGCCGCCGGTCTGCCCGGGCACCTGCTTGGGGAACTGGCTGAGGCCCGGCTTCTGCCCGCCCGGCAGCGCCAGGAAATCCTTGCGCAGCGGATGTCCTGGAAACTGGTCCCACAGGAACAGCCGCGTCAGGTTCGGGTGACCCGCGAAGCGCACCCCCATGAGATCGTACGCCTCGCGCTCTTGCAGCGTCGCACCCACCCAGAGCGGCGCGACCGATGCGACCTCCGGATGCTCGTGGTCGGCCGGCACCTTTACCTCGAAGATGTGGTTCTGCGCCAGCGACGCGATGTGGTAGACCACGTCGATGCGCGTCACCTGGTCCACGCTGCAGAGCTGCACCAGGTACTTCCCGTCGAGCACCTCATCGTCCCGGATGAACGCCATCGCCTCGTACATGCGCGCCGGGTCGAGGACGGTGTACCCGTCCGCCGCCTCGCGCACCGCGCCGGGCAGGGCCCCGCGGATGCGCTCCGCCACCACAGCCCCGGCGAGCGTCACCGTCGCGGGGTGCGGCACTAGATCCACTCCATCGCGCGCTTGCGCCACGCGTACACGTAGCCGACGAGCAGGATGACGATGAAGATCAGCGCCTCGACGAACGCGTACACCCCGAGCCCCCGGTAGGCGACCGCCCACGGGTAGAGGAAGATCGCCTCCACGTCGAAGACGACGAACAGCAGCGCGAAGAGGTAGTAGCGCACGTTGTAGCGCACGAGGGCGTCGCCCACCGGCACCATGCCGCACTCGTACACCGACTGCTTGATCGGGTCGGGATTGCGGGGACGGATGCGGAAGAGGCCCAGCGCGACCGACGCCCCGATCGGGACCAGCGGGAACGCGACGGCGAAGATCAGGAGGAAGCCGGCGCGTCCGAACTGCTCAATCACAGGCGTCTCCCCGCCCTGGGTGACCGTTTGTGAATTTCTGCGCTAGTGGGCGGATCATAGCACAGGGTATACACACGGACAATCGCATTGCCCGACGGCGTCGATGGGCCGCAGGCTTGCGCCTACGCGCCTCCACCCCCTCAAGTTCTCCGCTTCCCTGCCGATGGATCCAGTAGCAGAGAGGACCCTGTCGTACTGGAGGTAGCCAATGTCCCGCTTCTTGCCCACCGCCCTGGTCGCGTTCACCGTGTTTGCCACGGCCCTCGTGGCCGTCGCTCCGTGGTACTGGGGCTAACCGCCCCGGTCCACGATCAGGCCATCGAAATGCCCCGCCGCGGCGGGGCATCTTCGTGTGTCCGCGCCTGATGCGCGCCGCCGCGCGCGTCGATATCTAGACGGGGCCCCGCCCGCAGGGCGCCCCTGAGGGGGACGCGATCAGCCAGTACAGGCTCACCGTCAGCGCGCTCGCCGCCTTGGCGCTCGTCATCGTCCAGTTCAGCGTGATCCGTTTCTCGCCCTGGGAGCTGGCCGTCCGCATCGCCGTGCCAGCCACCATCGCCGGAGCGCCGCTGGCCCTCTGGCCCCACCGCCGCCGCCTGGGCACGTGGGTGATCTTCGTCGGCCTGACGGCCAACCTCGCCGCTGTCGTCGCCAACGGTGGCCTCATGCCCATCGAGCGGACCAGCGTCGCCGCGGCGCTCGGCGCCGGACGGGCGGACCAGTACGCGCTGGGCGCCTGGATCCCCGGCTCTAAGGATGTCCTCGTCACCCGGGCCAGCGGCCGTGCCGTGGCGCTCGGCGACAGCATCGTCGTCCGCGCGGGACGGCGCGGCATCGTCGCCAGCCCGGGCGACGTGGTCATCCTCGCGGGCATGCTTCTCCTCGCCGGTGAAGCCTCGGTCCTCTGGCAACGTGCGCACCGCCGCGCGGCCGCCGCCCGCGAACGCGGGCCGCGCGAGGGGGCACAGGGTAGCGCGACCACTCCTCAGTGACGCGCTACCCCCCGCCACCAGTACGAGATACACGCGGCAGCGAGGGCACATCCACCGCCTGCTCCCGTAGTAGCGGAGAATACCAGCGCCCCTCTGACGAGCCTCTCGCCGCGTTCTCCGGTCAGAGCAGCCCGCGCTGATCCGTGCGCGATGACGCCGGGCCGGGCCCGCGTGCCCGCCTCGCGCGGGGTCGCGCCTCCGTCCGGCGGGCTCCTCGTAACGTGTCGCTCCTCAGGGCCCCGCTACCGCCGCGCGATCAGCGCCGCACCCTCCACGGCCGCGCTCGCGTCCGATGCGAGATACACGACCGCGCCCGCGAGGTCGAGCGGCTCCGGCGTGCGATGCTCCTTGAGCACCTGCCCGGCCGCGTCGGCCGCCTGCCGCGAGGCGATCAGCGCGTTTGCGCGCAACCCCGCGCCGGCGAGATCGCGCGTCCACGCGAGCAGTGCGCGTGCCGCGTCGGGCGGGTCGTCGTCCCCGACGAGCACGATGACCGCCGGGTCCGATCGCAGGCCGGCGAAGGTCTCGCGCGGCAGCGGCTCCGGCGCGTGATACACGAGGATGTGCAGCGGCCCCAGCTTCGCCGTCGCGCCGGCGACCGCCTCCCGCACCGTCGCCTCGCCGCCGTCCGACGTGAGCGCGATGCCGCGGCGTCCGATCGCCCAGAGCTCGTTGGCCGCGCTGTTCGCCGCGAACTCGGCCGCCGTGCCTTCGCAGCGTGTCACCACCGCGACGTCCGCGCCCGCCTCTGCGAGCGCCACCGCGGCGCGCCGTCCGTCCCGCCGCTCGACGCCCAGCACCAGTGCGCTGCGGCCGGCGAGCGGCGCTCCGGCCATCACGCCCGCTCCGCCGTCATCCAGATGTGGTGGCAGAAGTAGCGGTTGAGCGGCGGGTGCAGGCTCAGCGGCCGCAGGAAGCGCAGGAAGTCCAGCATCCGCAGCTCCGCGTTGAGCCGCGGCGTGTCGAAGTAGTCGCGCCCCGGCGGCGGCTCCCAGAACTCCAGCGCGCGCACGCGGAAGCCATGCGCTTCGAGCTGCCGCCGCAGCTCCGGCGCCGTCTGCTCGTTGACGTGCATCGCCCGCTCGAAGGGGTCCTCCGGGAACGCGTGGCCCGTCGGCAGCATCATGCGGTTGAACAGGCGGTCGCGATACCCCGCCCACTCGCAGAAGCGGAGCGCCGCCTCGTTCACGCGCCGCACCCAGTGCGGGTACACCCAGTCGCGCACGAAGCGGTTCGGCGAGGTGTGCGCGATCAGGCGGCCGCCCGGGCGCAGGATGCGGCGCAGCTCATCGAACGCCCGCGCCAGCTCCCGCGGGTAGAGGTGCTCGACGACGTCCATCATGAACGCCACGTCGAAGCTCCCGTCCGCGAGCGCCAGCGCCTTCACGTCCATCCGTGCGATGTGCAGCCGCTCGCGCGGCGCGCCCGCGGCCGCGGCGAGCGCGGCGCGGGCGATCTCGACGGCCGCTGGCGCGTAATCGATGCCCCACGCGTCGGCCCCCCGCAGCGCTGATTGCAGCACCAGCTCGCCGCGTCCGCAGCCGACGTCGAGCACGCGCCTGCCGCGCAGGCTGCCGGCGAGCGAGAGCGCCTTCGCGAAGCGCGGCCCGACGCTGCGGCCGCCGCTCGCGGCGAACTCCTCGTGGCCGTGGCAGTTCGTCAGGTAGTAGTCGCCGGTGTACACGTCCGGTTCGACGCGCGCCGTCGCGGCGGGCTCAGCCGTCAATGCGCAGCGCCTCCCGCACCCGCGCGATCGTGCGCGCGCCGATGCGCCCGTCGCGCAACAGGTCCGCCAGGTACGGGCGGTCGTACCCGGCCCTGAGCAGGTAGCGCGCGAGCCCGTCGACGCGCTCCGGGCGCCCGAGCATCGCGTTTGCGACGATCTGCCACTCCAGCGACACGAGCGGGATGTGCATGCCATCTACCTCGCGCACCCGCACCTTGTCGCTCCAGCGCGCGTAGTGGTCCGCCAGGTCGATGACGCCGTCCGCGCAACGGACGATCAGCGCCCCCATCACCTCCACCCTCACCCCGCGCACCTGGAAGATGCCGAAGTAGCTCGCGTACGGCGCCGAGACGCTGTAGCCCACCGGCCGCACCACCTCCCCCGCCTCCGCCAGGCAGCCCTCCATGATGAATGCGCCCTCCATCGTCGTCGCCAGGTCGATGTCTGGCGGCTGGTAGTCCGGCAGCCCCTGCAGCACCGACGCCGTGCTGCCCACGAGCGCCCACGGCTGCTGCGCGCGGAACATCGCCGGGATGATACAGCGCACGATCGCCAGGAGCGCCTCGTGCGTCTGCGCGCAGAGGCCGGATGCGGGGACAGTCGCGCAGGCCATGCGCCGATTCTATCCGACGCGTCGCGCCAATCCCTAGCCGCCGCCGTCCGCGCGCCCCGTCCCTTGAATGCGCTAGAATCGTGCCGATGACGGCGCGACAGCAGATCGGGCGCCCCAACGCCACCTCGCAGGCGCGGCTCCAGCTCGTGCTCGTCCTGCTCGCGGCCTGGGACCTGCTCGCGTTCCTGCTCGAACTCACGCAGACCAGCCTGCTCAAGGTCGGCAACATCCACGGCGTCCTCGGCGGACGCGCCGTCGGCGGTTCCGTCGTCGTGCTCGCCATCGCCTACCTGTACGCCGCCCGCAACCCGGTCCGCTATCGCTTCGTGCTCTGGCTCGCCTCGCTCGAGCAGCTCGTCGCGATGTTCGCCATCACCTTCCACTGGGCGCGTGGCGGCCTCGGCGCCGGCCAGGCCATCGTGCCGCTGCTCGTCGCCGTCGGCTTCCTCGTCCTGCTGATGACCAACCTCCCGCGCCAGACGGACGCCTTCTGACGATGGCCGCGGAACCCCCGCCCCGCGACACCCCGGCCGTCACCACCCAGGAGAACGCGATCGCCGTGATCAGCGCCTACGGCGCCTTCCGGGTGCTCCTCGTCCTCCTCGCCGCCTGGACGTTCTTCGCCGGCTTCTCGCTGCTCACCCAGGGCGTCGGCGCCCTCTCCTTCGGCGGCGGCCCCGCCGCGGAGCGCGTCGTCGGCGCCCAGATGCTCGTCCTCGTCCCCGTCTACGGCATCCTCGCCTGGCGGCGCGACGAGTACCGCCTGCTCCTCTGGGTCCCCTACGCCGCGCAGCTCGCGATCATCGTGCCGACCTTCTACGACCTGACGATCAGCCACAGCGGCCGCTTCCAGAACAGCGCGCTGATCTTCATCGTCTCGCTCATCTTCTTCGTCCTCCTCGTCTACGTCTGGTGGAGCAGCCACCCCCTGCACCACTTCGCCGGCGGCGGCGGCGAGGACGCTGAGGAGGACTGGGACGAGGAGGAAGAAGCCGAAGGCGAGGATAGTACCGCTGCCCCGGACGCACCCCACGCCGCCGCGCCGGTCCCGCGCCGGTCCGCGTCCGACGACGACCGCCGCCGCATCGTGCGCCCACCGCCTGTCTGAGCCCTCGGCCCCCGCGATCCATCGCCGCGCGCCCGTCGTCGTAGCGAAGGAGCACCTCCGCCCCCCTGCACCCACTCTCACCGGCCGCCGGCGCGGTGCGGCGTCACGCGTACGGACAGGTCTTCGGATCTTCAGACATGTCC
>JAGWOC010000138.1 GCA_028872875.1 Chloroflexota bacterium
GCCGCGCCGGTTCGCGGCGACGCCGCTCTCGCAGGCGCTCCGAGAGGACGCGCCGCACTCGGTCCGCCACTTCCTGCTCATGAACGGCTGCGAGATCTACCGCGCCTGGGGCGAGGCAGCCCATTCCGTCCGAACCGGCAGCCCCGCCTTCGAGCGGGTCTTCGGCGCCTCGCATTTCGACTACCTCTCCGAGCACCCCGAAGCGGCAGCCGTCTTCAACCGAGCGATGGCCGAAGGCGCGGCCGGGCGGGCGGCGGCCCTCATCGACTACGCGTGGGAGGGGATCTCGACCGTCGTCGATGTCGGCGGCGGTGACGCGACGCTGCTGACGCGCCTGCTCGCGGCGCACCCGCAGCTCCGCGGCGTCGCCTTCGACCTCCCCCACGCCCGCGAGGCCGCCGAGGCGACGATCGGCGCGGCAGCTCTCGACGGCCGCTGCGCCTTCCTCACCGGCGACTTCTTCGCCGATCCGCTGCCACCCGCGGACGCCTACCTGCTCGCGCAGATCCTCCACGACTGGGACGACGACCGCGCCGGCGCGATCCTCCGCAATTGCCGGCGCTCGCTCGGCGACCGGGGCCGGCTCCTCCTCTGGGAAGCGATCGTCCCCGAAGGGCCGGAGCCCCACCCCGCGAAGCTGATCGACCTGCAGATGCTCATCGTCCCCGGCGGCCGCGAGCGAACAGAGACGGAATGGCGGCAACTGCTCGCCGAGAGCGGCTTCCGGCTCACCCGAACGATCCCTGCCGGTGCCGGAGCCGTCCTCGAAGCCGTGCCAGGGCCGGCAGCATGAGAGCACACGATCTCCCCGGCACGTGATGCGTGGGCGGTGCGCCGGTGGCAGGCGTGCGTGGGTGGGGGGACAACCGGGGGTGGTTGGCCGTCAGCTCGAACTCGTGGAGCTGGTCGACGACCCGGACCGTGTCCCGCGCGGCACCCGCAACGGAGTTCGTTGTCCAACCTGAAGACGGAGTCGCAAGGGCAGGATTTGAACCTGCGACCTCGGGGTCGCTCCTCTGCCGCGCCACCGAGGCGACTCATCTGAACCGTTCGCGGGTAGCGCGTGAAAGGGAACCCGCGACGGCACGCCGCCCCGGCCGGGCAGGGCTCGCCGGTTGCGCTACAGCGCCTTGACGATCGCCTCGTCCTTCGCGACCACGGCTTTCGGCAGCGGTGCGAAGGCGAGCTGTGGCGCGACCTTTTGACCGGTGGTGACGGCGTAGTCGAGGAAGCGCTTCAGCTCCGCGAGCTTCGACGAGCTCCGGGAGACGATCGCGGAGGTGAACGTCGCGATCGGGTACGCGTCCGCCCCGGACGAGTCGACGATCGAGACGCTGTTGTCCGGCCGGAAGCGCGCGCCCACAGCCGCTGCCGCGATCGTGGCGGGTGCCGGTACCGGATAGCGGCCGGCGCGATTGCGGATCAGCGCGACGTTCAGGTGCGAGCCCTCCGCCTGCGCGATCGCGACGTAGGCGATCGCTCCCGGCGTCTGCTCGACCGTGGCCGCGACGCCCGCGTTGCCCTTCGCGCCGGTCCCGACCGGCCAGCTCACCTGCGTCGAGGCGCCGCCCATCTTCGCCTTAAACGCGGGACTGACGTGGGAGAGGTAGTCGGTGAACGCGTACGTGTCGCCCGACCCGTCGCTGCGGTAGACGGGCGCGATCCGCTGCGCCGGCAGCTTCAGACCGGGGTTGAGCTTCCGGATCGCCGGATCGTTCCAGGTCGTGATCTTGCCGAGGTAGATGTCGGCGACGACCGGGCCGGTCAGCTTCAGGTGTCCGGTCACACCGGGGACGTTCACGGCGACGGTCGTGGCGGCGAGCGCCCACGGCACCATCACGCAGCCCTGGCAGCCGGCCTTCTGGTCGGCCGTCAGCGGCGCGTCGCTCGCGCCGAAGTCGACGGTGCGGGCGCTGATCTGCGCGATCCCGCCGCCGCTCCCGATCGCGCCGTAGCTGATCTGGACGCCGTGCGACTTGGAGTAGTCGCTCTGCCAGGCGCCGACGAGCGGCGCGACAAGCGTGCTCCCAGCGCCGACCAGCGCACTCGAGCTGCGGCTCTGCGAGGTCTGGACTCCCGCCACGGAGGATGTCTGCGTCCTGCCTGAGCCGCCGCAGCCGGCGACGGCGAGGACGGCGGCGAGCACGGCCGCCGCGAATCCCAGATGCGTGTGTGTCTTGTACATGCGTCGGGCCTTCCCGTTCGCGCGAGGACGTCACGGGCAGACCGGTAACGGTTCGGTGACGGACCCGTGAACGTCGCGACGGTCTCCGCACCCTCTACGCGAGGCAAGCCGGCTGGCTGCCACTAGCTCGCTAGCCGCGGGCGGCGTTGTCGATCGCGGCCTGCGCCTCTTGCTGCGCCTGGGCGAGGGCTTGCTGCGGCGTCTGCTGGCCTTGCAGGGCGCGCGTGACGGCGTCCGTCCAGGCGGTCTGGAACTCGGCGCTCGCCGGCGAGGCCGGGATTCCGAACGCGTCGTTCTGCACCTTCAGGACGGTCTCGAGCGCGTTCGCCCACTCCTTCGGCTCCCCCGGCGTGGGCTTGTCGATAATGGCATCGGCACGGGCGTTCGCCGTGAAGAGGCCGGTCCAGTACTGGTGCTTCCTC
>JAGWOC010000139.1 GCA_028872875.1 Chloroflexota bacterium
CGACGACGACGCGCGCCCCCGCGCCGCACACGCCAGAGCGTGAGCCGGACCACGCCGCATGAGCAAGAAAGCCACCGTCCAGCAGCCCGCCGTCGCGCCGCCGCCGCCTGCGCGCCGCCGCGCGCAGACGTTCCTGACCCCCGCGACGCCAGAGGCGGGCCGCGCGCTGCTGACGGCGAGTGAGCCGGAAGGCGACTTCCAGGCGCGCGTCGTGACACTCGCTGAGACGACTGGTTGGCGCTGGTGGCACGACTACGACAGCCGCCGCAATGCGCGCGGGTTCCCTGACCTGGTGTTAGTACGCGGCGAGCACTTGGTGTTCGCGGAACTGAAGACCGCGCGCGGCAGCTTGACGCGCGAGCAGCGCATCTGGCTGGTAGCGCTCACGCGCGTCGCCAACGCCAGCGGTGGCGCGGTCAGCGTCTATCACTGGCGTCCGGGCGACTGGTCACAGATTGAGCGCGTCTTACGCTAGCGTCACGCGGGCGCGCGCGCGCTCGCCCGCGCGCGTCTGCGAAGGAGTGTTAAGGAGTGTTTCTGATGCCGTATCTTCCGCCGCCACTGCGCCACTTGACTACGCCGCAGCGCCGCGCGCTGACCCAGCACTGTCGTCTGGCGCAGGAAACGCTCAACCCTGTCTTCCGCTCCCAACGCGGCGTTCACAGCATCGTCCTGACCGTCAACAGTGGCTATGAATGACTGGACCAGGGCTACGGCGGGCCGGTCTGGCACGCGAGCGCGATGATGGACCCCGGCTGGCCTGCCAGTCGTGACTTCCTGCGCACGCAAGCGTTCGACGCGCTCAGCGGCGCGGGCGACGCGACTTGTGGCGAGTGGGAGGAGTGGAGCAGCGGGCAGGCGTTTCACCTCCGGCGACGGCTCACCGTCATAGAACAAACGCTGGTAGGTGACGCCTGCGATATTCGCGGGACCCCCGAAGCGCACACGCGGCTCGCCGCGACGCGGGCAGCGCTCCCGCTCGCCTATCGCGGACTTGTGCGCGACGACACTCCGACACCCTGAGCGCGCTACAAAGTATGACCCGCGTATGACCCGCGCGCTCCACAGGAGAGGATGACTTACGATGCTTGATGATAATGATGCGCCCTTCAGCCCTTTGGAGGACGGCGCGGGGGATGCAGCGATAGAGGCCGCGCTCGCCGCGTTCTCACCTGAAGTCCAAACGCAGACGCGGCGCGCGGCGCTCTTAGCGCGGGAGAGCAGCGTCTCGGCGGGTAACGGGACGCTCCCGTTGCCCGCGTTCTCGTGGACAGCCAACCCACACTCCGCGCTCGCCGCGCCGCCGCTGTACTCAGCGGTATGTCCGCGCTGCGGCCAGATACTCTGGACCTCGCTCACTGGCAATGTCTTCTTCATCTGTTCACGGATGGGCTGTACGTGGAGCGGGACGTTGCTCCTTGCCACCCCCAGCGTGCGGTCAGCGCATTATCCGCCGCCGGGCGCGTCGTCGGCGTCGTTGCCCGCGCCCCTCGCCGCCGTCCCGTCCGCCCTCGCCGCCGCGACCACACCCAGCGCAGACGAGGACGCAGACGAGGACGCGAGCGACGCAGCGGACACGTCGCCAGGGGAACTCGTGGCGCTGCGTGAGGACGCGACGCTCTACGGCAGCGAGGTCGCCGCCGAGTTGACAGCGCTCACCGCGCGCGTGGGCGAGGCAGCGCTGATGGCACTGCGTGTTGAGCAGTGTTGGGACCGCTTGCAACAAGCGCTCGACGCACTCTATACGACGCTAGGGAGCGCGCGGATGGGCGTGAGCGCGCCGAGTCTGGAAGCCGTTGCGGATGAAGTCGTGCGCTTGGGCGTGGAACAGATGCTCTTGCTTCATGCCGCTGAGCGCCTCCAGACTCTACAAGCGCTCCAGGCGGTGAGCGCCGATGGTGATGGCGCGGGAGCGCGGCAGCCATGAACAAGCTCACCGCGCACCTCATCGCCACATTGCCACTGCTCGCGCCGCCACCCGTACTGAGCGCAGGCGCGGGCGGGCAGTGGCGCGCCTACGTCTGGACCATCTACGACCCCACGCACCACCAGCCGCCGCAACACTTCGTCTACGCCTTCCACCTCTCGGCTTACGCCAGTCGTGCGGTCGAGGAGGAGGATGCGCTAGACGCCGACGACGCGCGCGCCTACGCGGACCTGGTGAAAGCGGAGGTCGTCGTAGAACTCCACTCGTGGCGTGATGAATGGAAGATAGCTTGCTGGCGTGACGCCGGGCCGTTCGTCGCCGCGCTGGCGCGCGCCTGGGGCGAAGCGCTCAGCGCGTCCCTCCACGCTGCTATGAGTGCGCTGTACGGTGAGTAACCGCGACTGACTGCGACAAAAGAACGACCGACCGACGGACCGACCGAGGAGTGTGTGAGAGAGAAGGAGCGCCGACCATGCCACGACCCATCGACGACGACGACTCAATGACTACTATCGCTATGCAGCAGACCGCGCCGCTGCCGCCGCTCTCGCCGCCGCCACCGCGCCACACGCGCACGGCGCGGCTGACGCCGCCAGTCCTGACCCCGCTGACGCCGCCGCTCCCGCTCGCGCCACTGCCTACGCTCGCGCAGCTTGCGTCGCCTGGCGGCGGCC
>JAGWOC010000010.1 GCA_028872875.1 Chloroflexota bacterium
TGCTCCAGCGCGCCAGGCGCTGCGTCTTGCGCCAGAGCCGCGCCGGCTCCGGCAGGTCCGCCATCCCGAAGTCCCACGCAAGCCTGCCGCCGCCCGCGAGCGCCAGCGCCAGGGCGCCAATCACGGCCAGCGGCAGCCACAGCGGCCAGCCGGGACCGCCCGCAGGCCGCGAGGCCGCGGCCGGCGCCGGCTTGCCAGAGGCGCCGCCCAGCCCCGGGTCGAGCGCCAGCGCGCCGAGGTCGATCGGGTCCTTCGCGCGGCCCGGCGTGATCGCGCCGGCCGCCGCCTGCGGCGTGCCCGGACGGTCGATCAGCGGCTGGCTCGGCGTCGGGCTGAACTCAACCCAGCCGATGGCGGGGAAGTACACCTCGGGCCAGGTGAAGGCGTTCCGCTCCGTGAGCTGGTAGGTGTCGGACGTACCCTGCCGCGCGCTCGGGTCGATGGCGTAGCCCGTCGCGACGCGCGCCGGGATGCCCAGCGTCCGCAGCATCACCGCCATCGCCGAGGCGTGGTAGTCGAAGTAGCCGCGCCGTGCGTCGAACAGGAAGTAGTCGACGCTGTCCTGCCCGGGCGGCGCCGCGGGCACGCTGTAGTCGATGGGGAACGTGCGCAGGTAGCGCTCGATCGCGGCCGCCGCGTCGTACGGCGTGGCGGCGCCCGCCGTCACCTGCTCCGCCTTGGTGCGCACGCGCTCCGGCAGGTTGGCGGGCAGCGACAGGTAGCGCTGGCGCACCCACACCGGGTACTGGCTGCCGGCCGCGCGCAACTGGTCGATCGACGCGATGTTCACGCTGCCCGTCACGGAGTACGCATCGCCGTTCTTCAATTGCCCCTGCGGCTTGAGCGACGTGACGTCGCGCGGGTTGGCGCCGATCCGCGCCTCGCTCGGTGCGCTCGCCTGCACCGGCTGCCCGAGGCTGAAGAGCACGCCGTTGTTGCCCCCCTCGACCTTCACGTTGACCGTCACCTGCTGCCGCGCGCCGGCGGCGTTCGCCTGCGATACGTCGGTGGTCGCCCCGGGCGGCAGCGGCACGTTGCCGTCGATGTTCACCTTCCAGCCGTTCGAGGTGTACTGGTCGAACGACTGCGCGCGCAGGAACGCCGCCATCTGCGGCGTCAGCTTGACGTTCAGCTCCACCGCCTGGCGGCCGCTGAGCTTGATCGCGCCCTGCAGCGCCAGCATGTCCTGCAGGTTGTGGATCTCGATCGGCTTCTTCGCGTTGAGCGAAACGAAGAGGCGCGCGAACGGCGCGAGGCGTTCCGTGTACGGTGCGGCAAAGTCGCGCCAGCGCTGGCTCGCCGTCGCCGAGCGGTCGGCCAGCGGCATCAGCCAGACCGCGCCGAGCAGCGCCAGCGTCACCCAGAACGTCGCGTTCAGCACGGAGAGGCTGATGAACTCCGGGTAGCGGACGCCGCCACGCTCCCATTCCGCCTCCTTGCGTGCCACGTGCATCCGCATCAGCAGGAGGACGGCGCCGAAGACGAAGACGACGAAGGCGTAGCTGAACTGCCCCGGCAGGAAGCTGATGTTCCACATCAGCGCCGTACCGCCCGGCACCAGCCCCAGCCACGGATTGCGCCAGCGGAAGATCGCCCACGACGAGAAGAACGTGCCCACCCACATCAGCACGAGCGTCAGCACGATGAACGGCAGCGGGTCCGAGCTGATGCCGTTGTTGGTCACCGCGTACCACCAGATGTGCATCCGGTCGAGCAGGTTGTCCGTCCGGACGTACAGCGAGTGCCCCGGCAGGACCGCCATGAGCTGCAGGTACACCAGCGTCGCGCCGATGAGCAGCGCCGCCGGCAGCAGCACCAGCCCGCGCCAGTGCAGGCGCGACAGCAGGTAGCCGGCGAGCAGCGCCGCCAGCCCCATCGGGTACAGCGACGGCATGTGGTTGACCCAGTGCGCGCTGTCGATGGACTGCACGACACTGAGGAAGACGACGGCCGTGATGAGCAGGGTGAGCCAGTCCTCCCACGGGACGATCGCGCTCAGGCGGTCGTCGTCCGTGGGGCCCGCCTCGGCCTCGCGCCGCTGGAAGATCTGGTCCCAGTTGGCCTCACGCATCGCGCGTCCCCCGGCCGCCGCGCCGCGGTGGCGGCGCGCTCGCCTCGACGGGCGGTGCCGCGCCGAGCGCCGCCAGCAGGTCGTCGCTGCGCTGCACCATGTACGTGAACACGTCGATCGCCGCGAGCGACGCGAACACGCCAAGCGAGCCCTCGACAGCGCCGAAGGTGCTCGGTTCGAGCAGGATGGCGGCGAGCTTGACGCCGCGCTGCTGCAACATGCCCATCGCCTCCACCCACGAGTCCCGCGTCGAGGGCGTGATGACGACGACCGTCGTGTGGCGGCCAAAGCGGCGGGACTCGCCCGTGAGCAGGTCCGCCAGCGGCACGTCGCCCCACGCCCGCGCCATCGCCAGGTCCTCGAGGATGCGCGTGTACTGCTGCACGCCGCGCTCCGCGTCCTCCGCGTCGAACTGGCGCCCGACCGAGAGGAAGCCGACGGTGCGGTTCGCCATCAGGAAGTAGCGTGCGACCGAGGCGGCGACGCGCACGCCGTACTCCTCCGTCGACTCGTCGCCCTCGCCGGCGTGGATGCCGCGCTCCATGTCCAGCACGATCCAGATGTCGCTGGCGGGGTCCAGCTCGAAGAGCTTCACCATCAGCTCGCCGGTGCGTGCCGTGCTCTTCCAGTGGATGCGGTTGAAGCTGTCGCCGAACTCGTACGGCCGCACCCCCGACGCGTTCGGCGTCACGTAGTGGGTGCGTCGCCGGAAGCGCCCCTCGCCTGGCAGGTTCGCCGCCGGCACGCTGAAGTTCGGCAGGTCGACGGCGCGCGGGTACACCAGCACGTTCTGCGCACGTCCGAACCGGCGCGTGACGCGGAACAGGCCGAACGGGTCGCCCGTCGTGACTTCGACCGGCCCGACGGCGTAGAGACCCCGCCGCCGCACGATCGAGTCCGCGCGCCAGGTCTTCGTGCCGCGCGCCGGCACCGTGACGACGCGCTTGGCGCTGTGGCCCGGCATCTCGCTCGGGTCATCGACCTCGAGCCAGACCTTGGTGAACCAGCTCCTGTTGCGGATCGTGATCCGCTCCTCGAAGTGCCCGCCCTCCTGCAACCGGTCGGCGCTGCGGTCCGGCGCGACCTCGATCCCGAGGAGGTTGATGCGGGACCACAGGTACGCGACCGGCACGCCGACCAGCGCGACGTACGCCAGCCGCCACGTCAGCCAGAAGCCGGTGGAGAGCGCGATGACGATGCAGGAGACGAACAGGATCGCCACCGCGGTCAGCGAGCGGTGCGTGACGAAGAGTGAGCGCCAGAGCCGCGCGACTGGCCGCAGCATCGTGCCGCGCTACCGGGGCGCGCGCCGGCTCGCGGCGCCGCTCGCCTGCCCTGCGCGGGCGCCGGGCACCGGCACGCGGTCCAGGCAGCTCTCGATGATCTCCCGGGCGGTCACGTTCTTCACGCGCGCCGAGGGGTTGATGATGATCCGGTGTCCGAGCGTGGCGTACGCCAGCTCCTTGACGTCGTCCGGGATCACGAAGTCGCGGCTGTCGAGCAGCGCCCGGGCCTGGCACGTCCGGTGCAGCGCCAGCGAGCCGCGCGGCGACGCGCCGAGGTACGCCGAGCCGTGCCGCCGCGTCGCATCGACGACGTTGACGATGTACTGCTTGATCAGCGGGTCGACGTACACGTCCTTCACCGCCCGCTGGATCGTCAGCAGCTCGTCCGCATCGGTCACGCGTTCGAGCGATTCGATCGGGTGCTGGCGTTGCTGGCCCTCCATGATCAGCACTTCCTCCGCCGCCGTCGGGTAGCCGAGGTGGATGCGCATCAGGAAGCGGTCGAGCTGCGCCTCCGGCAGCGGGAACGTGCCCTCGTACTCGATGGGGTTCTGCGTCGCCAGCACCATGAAGGGCTGCGGCATCGTGTGCGTCACGCCGTCCACCGTCACCTGGCGCTCCTCCATCGCCTCCAGCAGCGACGATTGGGTCTTCGGCGTCGCCCGGTTGATCTCGTCGGCCAGCACGATCTGGGCGACGATCGGCCCGGGCCGGAACTCGAAGTCGCCGGTCTTCTGGTTGTAGATGGAGACGCCGCTGACGTCGCTCGGCAGCAGGTCCGGCGTGAACTGGATGCGGCGGAAGCTGCAGCCGGTGGAGACGGCGAGGCTGCGCGCCAGGATCGTCTTGCCGACGCCGGGCACGTCTTCGATCAGCACGTGGCCCTGGCAGAGCAGCGCGATCAGCGCCAGCCGCACCTCCGTGCCCTTGCCGATGATCGTCTTCTCGACGTTCGCGGCGATGCGCTCGGCGATCTGTCTTGGCTCTTCCATCCGGTCCTCCGGGCTCGCCGCTGGTGGCGCGCGTCACCCCCCGATACGCGCGCGGAGGGGACAAGGTTCTGCGAGTATAGCAGTTGTCCGCCGCGCCGTTCCCGACGGATCGGCGACGCGATCCGTGCGCGAATACGACGCTCACAACTTCGTAACGGCCGTGGCGGCCCAAGTCAGGCGCCGCATCCGTGAAGGAGGCATCACGTGCGCACCGGAGCGCGGGCTTCAGCCCGCACGGTCGCACGCCGCCCGCCCGATACTGGTTCACCCGGCCGGAGCGAGGCGGCGCTACGCCCAGCCCATCTCCCGCTCGATGGCGGCCATCTCGGCCGGCACGCGGTGGATCGCGGGCTCCGCGCGCAGCGCGGTCTCCGGGTCCTTGAGCCCGCTGCCCGTGATGATGCAGACGACCGTCTGCCCCGCGAAGCGCTGTCCCGCCGCCGCCGCCTTCAGGACGCCCGCCACGCATGCCGCCGACGCGGGCTCGCAGAAGATCCCTTCTTCGCGCGCCAGGCGCCCGTATGCGGCCAGGATCTCGTCGTCCGTGACGGCGCTGATGCTGCCGCCCGAGGCGTCGCGCGCCTCGATTGCCGTCTTCCACGAGGCGGGGTTGCCGATGCGGATCGCGGAGGCGACGGTCTGCGGGTCCTGGACGGGCGTGCCCTCGACCAGCGGCGCCGCACCGGCGGCCTGGAAGCCGAGCATGCGCGGACGGCGGCTCGTGCGCTCCAGCCGGTGGTACTCGACGAACCCCTTCCAGTACGCCGTGATGTTGCCCGCGTTGCCGACCGGGATCGCCAGCACGTCCGGCGCGTCGTCCAGCGCGTCGGCGATCTCGAAGGCCGCCGTCTTCTGGCCCTCGATACGGAACGGGTTGACCGAGTTTACGAGCGCAATCGGGTGCCTCGCCGTGATCTCCCGGGCCACGCGCAGCGCCGCGTCGAAGTTGCCCTCGACCGCGATGATCTCGGCGCCGTGCACGACGCCCTGCGCCATCTTCCCGCGTGCGATCCCAGACGGGCTGCCCGGCTTGCCGCCGGGCACGATGACGTAGACCGCCAGTCCGTAGCGTCCCCCATAGGCGGCTGCCGACGCACTGGTGTTGCCGGTCGAGGCGCACATCAGCGCCGTCGCGCCGTCCTCGATCGCCTTGGCGACGGCCACGACCATGCCGCGGTCCTTGAACGACCCGGTCGGGTTGCAGCTTTCGAGCTTGAAGTACAGCTCCGCGCAGCCAACGTCCTTCTCGATCGAGGTGGACCGCACGAGCGGCGTGTCGCCCTCGCCGAGCGAGATCAGCGGCGTGCGCGCGCTCAGCGGCAGGTGCTCGCCGTAGCGCCGGAGCACGCCGCGCGACGGCGCGTCGCCGTGCGTGCGGGAGGCGATGTCCGCGTTCATTCGTCGGTGTTCTTCAGGTAGGTCGACTGCGTGCGCAGCTCCTTGACGTCGCGGTCCAGCTCCTCCATGCGGCGGCGCTTCATGCGCTCGATCATCACGTTGAGCTTGAGGATCTGCTCCGTGAGCGTGCGCCGGTAGTCGAGCGTCGTCGCGTGCACGTGTTCGAGCCGCGCCTCGATCGCCTTCAGCCTCACGTCGATGTGCTGCGTCGATTCCTCCTGCCGCTCGAGCCGCAGGCGCGCGTCCTCCAGCGACTCCTCGGCGTGCGAGGTGCGGTCCTCGAGCCGCTGGCGCTCGGCGCGGAGCAGCTCCACCCGCTCGGCGAGCAGCGGCAGCGCGCGGTACTCCTCCTGCTGCGCGTGCAGCTCCGTCTCCAGGCGTCCGGCCACCTCCTGCGCCAGCCGGACGCGCTCGGCGATGACGTCGTCCTCGCGCCGGAGGGCGCGGATGGCGGCCTCGCTCTCGCCGTGGAGCTGCTCGAGCCGCACGAGCGACTCGGCGCTGCGCGCGGACTTGCTCTCCACCGTCTCGACGCGCTGGTTGATGCCCTGGAGCTGGATGTGCGTGCGCGAGACCTCCTCCTGGTAGCGGCGGTTCCCCTCGTCGACGCTCGTCTGGCGCTCGCTCAGCCCCTCCGCGCGCCGCTCCAGGTCCTGCACGCGCTTGTAGAGGTCGTTCTTCTCGCCCTGGTCCCGCGCCCGCTCCTCCGCGTTCTGCCGTTCGAGCACCTCGAACTTGGTGTCGATCAGCACCTCGGCGTCCTGGATCCGGTCGAGGAGCCCGGAGACCTGCCGGAGCTGTTCCTGCATCGTCGGCAGGCCCATCGTCCTGGCCGCCATCTCGCGCAGCTTCGCTTCGGCGTCGCGCACCGTCTCGTTGATGTCGACGATCGCCGCCTGCGCCTGGTCGTTCTGCTGCTGCATGCGCCCGATCTGCGTCTTGAGCTGCGAGATCTGGTCGTGCAGCCAGGTCATCAGGTCAGCGCTCGCGCGCGGGTCGCCCTGCGGCTCATGCATCGTCATGCGTGCACCCTCAGCATCTGCTCGACGCCGCCGACGCCATCGAGGGCCGCGATCGCAGCGAGCGCGCCGCGCATCGACGCTTCCCGCGCGCCGTGCGTCATGATCACGACCTCCGCACCGCCTTCCGCTGCTTCCTTCTGGATCACCGACGCGATACTGATCTCCGCGTCCGCGAGCGCGCGCGCGATCTGCGCCAGCACACCCGGCCGGTCGGCGGCGCCGATGCGCAGATAGTAGCGCGTCACGACGTCGTCCATGGGCATCACCGTCAGCCCCGCCTCGCGGCGTGACGAGTGCGGCCAGTAGACCTGGTTGCTGATGCTGACCGCCGCATCGAGCGCGTCGGCCACGACCGCCGATGTCGTCGGCAGCGACCCGGCCCCGGGGCCCTGGAAGAGCACGCGGTCCATCAGGTCGCCTTCGATCTGCACGGCGTTCAGCGCCCCGTCGACCCGCGCCAGCAGCTCCTCTTGCGATACCAGGGCGGGGTGGACGCGGAGCTGCACGCGGTCGCCGTCCTTGCGCGCGACCGCCAGCAGCTTGATCGCGTACCCCAGGTCCCGCGCGTAGGCGAAGTCGGCGCCCGTGAGGCGCGTGATGCCCTCGCGGTGCACATCCTCGGGGTGCGCGTCCATGTGGAAGGCGAGCGTCGCCAGGATCGCCAGCTTGTACGCGGCGTCGATGCCCTCGACGTCGTCCGTCGGGTCGCTCTCGGCGTAGCCGAGGCGCTGCGCCTCGGCCAGCGCTTCGGCGAAGCCGCCGCCGCCCTTGCCCATCGACGTGAGGATGTAGTTCGTGGTGCCGTTGATGATCGCCGTGACGGCCACGATGTCGTTGGCCAGCAGGTCGCGCTTGAGCGGTGCGATGATCGGGATGCCGCCGCCGACGCTCGCCTCGTACAGCAGGTCGACGTTGTGCTCGCGCGCCAGCGCGAGCAGTTCGCCGCCGTGCTTCGCCATCACTTCCTTGTTGCCGGTGACGACGAACTTGCCGGCCGAGAGGGCCTCGCGCAGGTACGCATACGCCGGCTGCTCGCCGCCCATCACCTCGATGATCATCTCGACGCCGGGGTCCGCCAGCAGGTCGGCCGCGTCCGTCGTCAGCAGCGGCGCCTCGACCTCGAAACGGCGCTGCTTCTTGGGGTCGCGCACCAGCACGCGCCGCAGTGTCAGCGGGTAGCCGATCTGGCGCGCGTAGACATCGGCCTTCTCGTGCAGGATGCGGGCGACGCCGCTGCCGACCACGCCCAGGCCCATGAGGCCGATGCCGATGGCCCCGCGCTCACCGCCCATTGCCGCCACCGGGCGCGACGGGCGCATTCGGGACCGGCGGATTGCCGGCCGGGGCCGTGGCCGCCGGCTGCGCGGCCGCGGTGCCTTGCGGCGCCGGGCTGGCGCCGGCGTGGGCGGTCGGATGCGGCGCCGGCGCGCTCGGGGCCGGCGCCGCCGCGGCGGTTGGCGTCGGCGGCGGCAGCGCCTTCAGGACCGAGATCAAGGCATCAGTTTGCGACGTCTGATCCCAGTGGTTGGTGATGACCATCTTGGCCTGCATGTCGCTGAGCCACTTGCTGTACCGGCTGTTGACCTCGCCCGGCTTCTGCTGCGCCGTCAGGGGTTTGTCGGCGCGGTCGACGAGGCGCACGACGTAGTACGTGGCAGCGCTCGACGAGCCCGCGGTGATGACGTCGCTGATCTGGCCGGGCTTCGCGGAGAAGGCGAATCCGCTGTACGCGGGGTTCATGTCGCCCTCGGTGGTGTAGTCGTGGAGGCCGCCCGTCGTCGCCTTGTTCGGCTCCGTCGAAACCTCCTTCGCGACCGTCGCCCAGTCCTGGCCGGCCTTGACGCGGAAGAGGGCCGCGTCCGCCGCTGCTTTCGTGGCGACCTGGATCACCTCGACCTTCGCTTGCGGTACGGTCGCCGGCAGCTCCTGCGTGATCTTCGCCCGGATCTTCCCCTCGATCATCTGGGCGAGCACCATGCGCCGGTACTCGTCCTCGTGGAGGCCCGAGCGCTGGAGGACGCCGCGGAACGCCGCGGCGAACTGCTGCAGGCTCGCATCCTTGGCGACGCCGATCTTCGTCCGCAGTTGGAGGTCGAAGTCGGCGGGCGAGATCTGGATGCCCTGGTCGCTCGGCCCGCGCGTCACGAGGACGATCTCGTCGAGCAGCTCCTGGTACACGGCCTGGGGAAGGCTGGCGAGGGCGGCCTGCGACTGGAGGTACGAGGGGTTCTGCTGCAGGTCGTACGCCATGCGGCGCTTCATCGCCAGGTAGCTGATCGAGATGCCGTCGGCCGCCAGCACCGTGCGATGGCGCGGCCGGATGACGGTGTAGTAGTAGCCGAATCCGATGAAGCCCGCGGCGATGAGGATGATCAGCGCCACGCCGCCCCAGAGCAGCAGCCGCGAGGCGCGGTCTGAGTCCAGCGCCACCATGTCACGCAGGCCCGACCGCTTCCGGGGTAGCGGCCGCTTCGGTGGTGCCGGACGTGCGGGGCGGCCCCGCTTGCTCTCACTGCTCATCGTTCACCAACCCGCCGCGGCCTCATCGGCGCGGGCTACGCGCACACGCTCCACTTGTCCGTCCTAGGTGCGGGCGGAGGAGGTGCTGCTCACCCGGATATGATCGGCGGTGTACGGGAGCAGCGCCAGATGGCGCGCCCGCTTGATCGCGATCGTCAACCGCCGCTGGTGGCGGGCGCAGTTGCCCGTCTTGCGGCGCGGTTCAATCTTTCCGCGATCGGAGATGAACCGGCGGAGCTTCATCGGTTCCTTGTAGTCAATGAAGTCGATCTTGTCCACGCAGAAGGCGCAGACCTTCTTGCGCTGCCCGAAGCGGCCCCGGCCGCCCCCTCCGCCGCGGCGGAACCCGCCCGCGGGTCGCTCCTCGGTCCGGCCGCCTTCGCTGGGCCGGGACGGCGCAGCCCCCGCGTTGGTGGGCGCCGCCGGAGCAGTCGGCTCGCTGCTCTCGCTCGTATCAGTCGTCAATGTCCTGTGTCCTCCCTACCTCCGGGGCGGCGCATCGTGGATCCGCCGTCCCTCATCTTCGCTCATTCGAACGGCAGGTCGTCCGGGTCCACGTGGCCCGCTGCCCCGGCCGCTGCCGTATCGTCGAAGCTCTCGAGCCGCGCCGCCGAACCGCCGGGCGCGCCGCCGAGGAAGAGCACCGTCTGCGCGACGACCTCGGTCTTGTAGCGCTTCTGGCCGTCCGGCCCCTCCCACGACCGCGTGTGCAGGCGCCCTTCGACGTACGCCTGGCGGCCCTTCTGGAGGAACTGGCTGCACAGCTCGGCCAGCTTGGTCCATGTGACGATGTCGAACCAGTCCGTCTCTTCCCGCCGCTCGCCGTCCGCACCGGTGAACGTCCGGTTGCAGGCGAGCGAGAAGGTGGTGACCGCGCTGCCGTTGGCGGTGTACCGCATCTCGGGATCCTTCCCCACGTTGCCGATGAGCATGACCTTGTTCAAACCCGCCATCTGAACTCCCTCTCGTCGTTACGCGGGTCCCCCGCCCGGGCGCTCAGTCTTCGTCCGTGCGGATCAGCAGATGCCGCACGATGTCGTCCGAGATCGCGAACCCACCCTCGAGCTCGTGGGTGCGGTCAGGATCGAGCCGCATCTGCGTCAGCACGTAGTTGCCCTCGGTGTAGCGGCCGATCGGGTAGGCCAGCTTGCGCCGCCCCCAGGGTGTCACCTCGACGACCTCGCCGCCGCGGCTTGTGACCGCCGACGTCACGCGCTCGATGGCCGCCGGCACGTCTTCCTCCGCGATATCGGGGTTCATCACCACGACCAGTTCGTATTCGTGCAAGGTCACCTCCCGACCCGGCGTCAAATGAAATCGCCCGTGCCCTCCGGGCATCCGCTCGGAGGCCGGGCTCTCGAAGCTGCATCAACGCGGCCGAAGGTTCGACAGCGGAAGAAGTATAGGAATTGCCCCTCCGCAAGTCAACGCGTCCACGGGGCGGATTCCCGCCGGCCCTGCCCGGCCCCCGTTACGACGGCAGGACGTAGAAGGCGATGATCGAGAAGTGGATCAGTCCGCCGGCGACGACGAGCAGGTGGAACACCTCGTGGTAGCCGAAGACGCGCGGGAACGGGTCCGGCCGCTGCGCACCGTAGACCAGCGCCCCGACCGAGTACAGCACGCCGCCGGCGACGAGGAGGAGCAGCGGCGCCAGCGCGAGCGCCGAGGCAATCGGCGCCACCGCGACGACTGCCACCCAGCCGACGGCCAGGTAGAGGGATACGCTCAGCCAGCGCGGCGCCGACGGCCAGGCGATCTTGAGCAGCATGCCGGCGGCCGCGAGGCCCCACACCACGCTCAGGATCGAGATGCCCCAGGCGTTGTTGAGGACGAGCAGGGAGAACGGCGTGTACGTGCCCGCGATCAGCGCGAAGATCATCGCGTGGTCGAGACGCTTGACGACGCCGCGAAGCGCGCGCGGCCACGGCGCCAGGTGGTAGCCGGCGCTGACGCCGTAGCAGGCGATCAGGCTCGCGCCAAAGACCGCCGCGGCGACGTAGGCGCGCGGCGAGCGCGCCAGCAGCAGCATGACGGCGAGCCCGAACGGCGCGGCTATCGCCGCCGCAAGGTGAAACGTGCCGCGCAGCAGCGGCTTCGGCGGCTCGACGGCGAGCGCGCCGGCCCGCGTCTCCCCGCTCATTGGCCGCCCTGCTTCTTCCCGGCCGTGCGCGTGCGCGGGATCGACTGCATCCATGCCTGCACGATGGCCTCCGGGCGCATGCCGAGCAGCGCATCGGACCAGGCGGCGTAGCGCCGTGCCGTGCCGCTGCCCATCCGCATCAGCTCGACCTGCGCCCGCAGCGATTCGGCGCGCGCGCCGAGGAACTCGCCCAGCGCGAGCATGGCGCGGCTCTCCTGCTTCCACACCTCCTGGTACTTCTCGACGAAGGCGATCATCTCGTCCGTGACGTCGAGCAGGTCGCCGAAGCGCGGGATGGCGCTCAACGGCGACCGCGCGCGGGACTTGCGGGCGCGCTCCTCGGGCATGTGCGACTCCTCCTCCACGGTGTGGACGTCTGCGGCGCCGCTCCGTTGCCGTCCTGCCGATGCTGGCGCGGCGCCGCGCGGCGGGCCGCAGCCGGCTACTCCGCGGCCGGTTCGTCCGCTGCCGGCTGTTCGAGCGCCTCCGCGCCGATCGTCGCGATGAACGGCAGGTTGCGGAACTTCTGGAAGTGGTCGAGCCCGTAGCCGACGACGAACGCGTCGGGCACCTCGAACCCCACGTAGTCGAGCCGCACATCGACGAGCCGCCGCACGCGCTTGTCGAGCAGGGCGCAGACGCGCAGGCTCGCCGGCTCCCGCGCTTCGAGCTGGAGTAGCAGGTGGTGCAGCGTCATCCCCGTGTCGACGATGTCCTCGACGATCAGCACGTCCCGGCCGGCGATGTTCTCCGTCAGGTCCTGGACGATGCGGACGGCACCGCTGCGGTCGCCCTCGTACGACGAGATGGTCATGAAGTCGATGCTAAGCGGCAGCGAGAGGTGCCGCATCAGGTCGGCCATGAAGCAGGTGACGCCCTTGAGCACGCCAACGAGCAGCGGCTCCTTGCCGGCGTAGTCGCGCGTGATCTCCAGCCCCAGCTCGTTGACGCGCCGCTCGATCTCGCTGCCGGTGATCAGTACGTCGCGCAGGCCCATCACCTCCTGCTCGTGCGCCGCGCCGATGCCGTACTTGGCGAGCAGGCTCAGGTAATCGCGCTTGTGCAACAGCTTGATCCGCACGTCCGGATAGAGCGCTCGCAACCGGCGCAGCTTGCGGTGCTTGTCCGTCACCAGCCCCTGCTTCAGCGTCGTCAGCTCGATGTAGAGGCCGAGGTCGGTCAGGTAGAAGTCCGGTGAGAACGCCTCGATCACCCGTCCGTCGTCGCTGCGTCTGAGCGGGAAGGTACGCGGCTCGTACTGCCAGCGCACGTTGTAGAAGTCCAGCAGCCGCGCGAACTCCTCCTCGCTCTCGTGCGCGAACCTGGCATCTTCGATGCGGCTGGCGGAGGCGGGGCGGGCCTGGGCGAGCGGACGGCTCATGTCGCTCCTACACGGCGATGCCGTTGACGATGTGACGCATCGCGATCTCGATGTGGCGGGTGAGATCGGGGGGCACGGCGCCGTCTGCCGGCGGCTCGGCGGGCGACATCATGCAGTCGGCGAAGGCACCGACGACCGTCATGACGAGTTGCTTGGCCAGCTCGTCGGCGTCGTCGCTGGAGAGCGCGCCGCGGTCCATGTAGTGCTTCAGCATGCGCGCTTCCGCCCGCGTCCAGCGGGTGACGAGCATCCGGTACTCCTCCATCGCCACGGGGTCTTCGGCGATGGCCTGGACCAGCAGTACCTTCATCAGGTCGCGGTTGGCGTACATCAGCGCCAGCGCGCTCGCGGCGATGCCGGAGATGGCCTCCAGCGGCCCGATCGTCAGCTCGTGCATCTCGGCGCGTTCCAGCCCTTCGATGGCCGAGGTGAAGCCGCGCTCCTCAATCAGCGCTTCGAGTAGGTCTCGCTTGGACTCAAAGTGGTAGTAGATCGCGGCGTCCGTGATCCCCGCGGCCTGGGCGATGTCACGGACGCTCGTCCTCGCGAACCCCTTCTCGGAGAAGAGCTTGAGCGCGGCGTCGAGAATCTGCGTGCGCGTGAGCGGGCCGCGGCGCAGCTTCCGCGTGCGCCTGGCGGTTGGCGGCAGGGAGTCCCTGGCAGCGGTCGTCGTTCCGTCCATCGTGCTCCTTTGACGACTCAAGCGTAGGGCAGACTCCGCCATGCTGTCAAACTGCTCATCGGCATATCTCGTTGCCGCGAGGGTCGGGGCGCAGCGACCGCGGTCCCGGCGCGCCTGCCGCGAGGGGAGCCTGCCTCTATCGCGGGTCGACCGGCGTGAACACGCCGACACGCGCCTCGACGGCCTCCGCCGCGTCGAGGCAGACGTCCTCGCGGTAGGCACGCCCGATGAGCTGCACGCCCTGCGGCAGCCCATCGGCGACGCCGACGGGGATGGCCACGGAGGGTAGGCCCAGCAGGTTCACCAGCCCGCACAGGCGGAAGTCGCGGATGATCGTCGCGACCTCCGTCGCACCCGCGACGTCGAAGCCGACCGGGAACGGCGGCGAGGTCACCACCGGCCCGAGCACGAGGGGATAGCGGTCCATGAACAGGCTCCACGCCCGCGCGAGCGCGCTCCGCCGGACGAACGCGTTGACGTAGCCGGCATAGTCCAGCTCCGGAACGACGGAGAACACGAGGTCGAGGAAGCGCACCGCGTCCGGCGAGGCGAACGCCTTCAGCAAGGGGTACAGGGACACCTTGAGGTCGGCCACGAGCATGCTGGCGAAGAGGTCCCGGCCCTCTGCCACCATGGGCGGCTCCACCTCCTCGACGGCATAGCCCGCGTCCCTGAGGGCACCGGCCGCGATGCGCACCGCCGCGGCGACGTCGGGATGCACCCCCTCGCCGGCCGGGTCGCTGGTCACCGCCACCCGCACGGGCGCTGCGAGCCGCGGCGATTCGAGCGGCGCCGGTACCCAGCGCGGGTCGCGGGCATCCGGGCCGGACATGCAGGACAGGGCGAGGCGCAGGTCGCGGGCGTGCCGGGCGAGCGGGCCCTGCACGGACATGAGCTGGACCGTCGCCGTCGTATCCTCGGGCGGGATCGCCGAGGCGGCGGCGACGCGCCCGTACGTCGTGCGGATTGCCGTGACGCCGTTGCACTGCGAGGGCCAGCGCAGCGAGCCGCCGAGGTCGCCGCCCATGCCGAGCGGGCTCATACCGGTGGCGAGCGCGACAGCCTCGCCGCCGCTCGATCCTCCGGGCGTGCGCGTCGCGTCCCAGGGGTTCTTCGTCGCGCCGCGCAGGGCGTTGTCGGTGTGGTAACGCAGGCCGACGTCCGGCATGTTCGTGCGCGCCATGACGATGGCGCCCGCGGCCCTGAGTTGCGCGATGTGCGGGGCGTCGACCGCCGGCACGGCATCCTTCAGCGCCACGACGCCCTGCGTCGTCGCGGACCCGGCGACGTCGACGTTCTCCTTCACGGTGATCGGCACGCCGTGCAGCGGGCCAAGGTCGCCGCCGGCGGCGAGCGCGGCGTCGGCCTGGTCCGCTGCCGCCAGCGCCTGCTCGGCGAGGACGACGGTAACGGCGTTGACGGCCGGGTTGACCGCCTCGATGCGCGCGAGATGCGCGGCGACCACCTCGCGGCTCGATACCCGCTTCGCCCGGATCGCCTCCGCGAGGGCGGAAGCCCCCAGGCGCCACAGCTCCGTTTCCATCGGTCGCCTCCTTGTCAGCCTGGACGTGTCCGGGCGCCATGATAGCGGCTGCTGGCTGCCATCGTCAGGGCCGCATGGACGGAGGCAGAGGGCGAGGTGCGCCGGGGCGGCGGCTTGGGATACCATTCCGGCACCATGACCAGCACCAACGGCCACACGGACCCCGGCGAGCTGCGGGCCGCGCTCGCGCGCTGGGAGCAGGGCACGCTGCGCAAGGCGCTCGACCGCGGCGGTGAGCGGCAGGCGCGCTTCGCGACGACGTCGACCGAAACACGGCGGCTCTACACCCCGCTCGACGCCGCCGGCGTGGACTACGACCGCGACCTCGGTCTCCCGGGCGAGTATCCGTACACGCGCGGCGTCCAGCCGACGATGTACCGTGGCCGCCTCTGGACGATGCGGCAGTACGCCGGCTTCGGCACGGCGACCGAGTCGAACGAGCGCTTCAAGTTCTTGCTCTCGCAAGGGCAGACCGGCCTTTCCGTCGCCTTCGACCTGCCGACCCAGATCGGCATGGATTCCGACGACCCGGACGCCGAGGCCGAGATCGGCCAGGTCGGCGTCGCCATCGACTCGCTGGCCGACATGGAGGAGATGTTCGCCGGCATCCCGCTGGACCGCGTGTCGACGTCGATGACCATCAACGCCCCCGCGTCCGTGCTGGTGGCGATGTACATGGTCGTGGCGGAGAAGCAGGGCGTGCCCTCGGGCGACATCATGGGTACCGCGCAGAACGACGTGCTGAAGGAGTACGTCGCCCGCGGCACCTACATCTACCCGCCGCGTGCCTCGCTCCGGCTCGCCGCCGATCTCATCACCTACTGCGCGCGTTACGCCCCGAAGTTCAACAGCATCTCGGTCAGCGGCTACCACATCCGCGACGCCGGCGCGACCGCCGCGCAGGAGATCGGCTTCGCCTTCGGCAACGCGATCGCGTACCTCGAGGCGTGCCAGCGGGCGGGCGTCGGCATCGACGAGGTGGCGCCGCGCATCTCCTGGATCTTCAACACGCACAACAACTTCTTCGAGGAGGTCGCCAAGTACCGCGCGCTGCGCCGCATGTGGGCGAGGCTGCTGCGCGGCCGCTTCGGCGCGCAGGATCCGGCGTCGTGGAAGCTGCGCACGCACGTCCAGACCGGCGGTGCGACGCTGACGGCGCAGCAGCCGGAGAACAACATCGTCCGCGCCTCGCTGCAGGCGCTCGCCTCCGTGCTCGGCGGCGTCCAGTCGATGGCCCTCTCCTGCTACGACGAGGCGCTCGCCATCCCCACCGAGGACGCCCAGCGCATCGCCCTGCGGACGCAGCAGATCATCGCCCACGAGACGGGGGTCACCGACACTGCTGACCCGCTCGGTGGCTCCTACTACGTCGAATCGCTGACGGACGAGATCGAGCGCAAGGCGCAGGAGTACATCGACCGCGTCGAGGATCTGGGGGGCGCCGTCGCGGCGATCGAGGCCGGCTACGTGCAGGCGGAGATCCAGGAGGCCGCCGTGCGCCAGCAGCGAGAGGTCGAATCGGGCGAGCGCGTCGTCGTCGGCGTCAACAAGTTCCGGAGCGACGAAGGGCGCGAGCCGACGATCTTTCGCGTCAACACCGAGGTCGCGCGCGGCCAGGTCGAGCGCCTGCGCCGCGTCCGCGCCGGCCGCGACGCGGCTGTGGCCGCGACGGCGCTGCGGCGCCTCAACGACGCGGCGCACGGCGACCAGAACCTCATGCCGGCGATCCTCGAAGCCGTGCGCGCCTACGCCACCCTGGGCGAGATCTGCGGCGAGCTCCGCCAGACGTGGGGCGAGTACCGCCCGCCGACGGTGGTGTAGCGGTCGGTGGCCGCAGGTGTCGCGTTGAGGGCTGATAGAATGCGAGGGACATCTGAGCGGCAGGCAGCTTCGTGGCGTCAGCGGTGGTCGCGCGATTCGTGCGTTCGAGAAGGCGGGGTATCACGTGGCCCGCACACGAGGCAGCCATGTCATCCTTGAACATCCAGATCGGAAGCCGCTCGTGATCCCACGCCACGGAGCGGTGAAGCCAGGATTATTGCTGGCGCGCGTCAAGGACGCGGGCCTGACGCCGGAGGCTTTCGCAGAACTGCTATGAGGGACTGATGTCCGACATCGAATACACGGTGATCGTGCACGAGGACGAAGACGGTGGCTTCTGGACGGACGTCCCTGCGCTGCCGGGAACAGGGTCACAGGGCGACACCGTGGAAGAAGCCGTCCAGAACACGCGAGAAGCCGTCTCGCTCATGGTCGAGTACCTGCGCTCCCGTGGCGAGCCGATCCCGGCTCCGAAGGATCTCGTGGTGAAGATCACTGTCGCGGCGTGAGCGCGCGACGGCGAGACTGCGCGTCGGCCATCGACGCCGCCCGCGCCTACGCCACACCGGGCGAGGTCTGCGGCGGATCCCGCGCGGACATTGACAGCGCCGGGCGCCCGCCCTGTTGCGACCCGCGGCCGATCCGTTACAGTCTCCGCCGTTAGCGCGCCCGTGCGGCCAGGGGAGGAGATGACATGTCGGAACAGCGGCTTGAGGGCCAGGTGGCCATCGTCACCGGCGCCTCGCGCGGCATCGGGCGCGCCTGCGCCGAGGAGCTGGCGCGCGAGGGCGCGGCGATCGTCGTCAACTACTTCACCAACCAGGAGGCCGCGGACGCGCTTGTCGGCGACATCGTCTCGAAGGGCGGCCGCGCCGTCGCCGTGCGGGCGGGCGTCGGCCACCCCGACGACTGCAAGGCGCTGATCGAGCAGACCATCGAGTCCTTCGGACGCATCGACATCCTGATCAACAACGCCGGCGTCAATCGCGACCGCGTGCTCAAGCGCATGTCGATCGACGAGTGGCAGGAGGTGATCAACACCGACCTCAGCAGCGCCTTCTACTGCACCTCGGCGGCGATCCCGCACATGATCGAGCGTAACTACGGGCGCATCATCCTCATGTCGAGCATCATCGGGCAGATGGGGAACGCCGGGCAGGCGAACTACGCCGCCGCGAAGGCCGGCCTGATCGCCTTCGCGAAGTCAGCGGCGAAGGAGCTGGCGCGCAACAACATCACCGTCAACGCGATGTGCCCGGGCTTCGTCGAGACGGACATGGTGATCGCGCTGACCGACGAAGTGAAAGAGGCGCTGCTGAAGCAGATCCCGCTCGGCCGCTTCGGGCGCCCGGAGGAGGTGGCCTCGTTCGTGCGCTACCTCTGCACCGAGGGCGACTGGATCACCGGCCAGCAGTTCAACCCCAACGGCGGCCAGTACATGTGAGAGCACCCGCGCGAGCGGGCCGCCGGATCTGCGGCGCCCGCCCGCGCTAGACTGCCACCACAGCCCTGCGCCCGCGCGCCCGGCGGACAGTGACGAGCGAGCCCATGCCCTCCACCATCTTCGCCGAAGGCCTCACGCGCTACTTCGGCGGCGACATCAAGGCCGTCGATGGCATTGACCTCGCGATCGACGAAGGGCAGATTTTCGGCTTCCTCGGCGCCAACGGGTCCGGCAAGACGACGACCGTCCGCATGCTGACGACGCTCCTGCGCCCGACGGCCGGCCGCGCGCAGGTCTGCGGGCTCGACGTGCTGCGCCAGCCGGCGGCCGTCCGCCGCAGCATCGGCGTCGCGCTGCAGGAGGCGGGGCTGGACGACATGCAGACGGGCCGCGAGCTGCTCCGCCTGCAAGCCCGCCTCTACCGCCTGCCGGCGTCCGACGTCGAGCCGCGCGTCGCCCAGCTCCTCGACATCGTCGACCTCGCCGACGCCGCTGACCGCCGCATCAAGACCTACTCGGGCGGCATGAAGCGCCGCCTCGACCTGGCCGCCGCGCTCGTCCACCGTCCGAAGGTCGTCTTCCTCGACGAGCCCACGACCGGCCTCGACCCGATCAGCCGCGAGGGCATCTGGCGCTACGTCAACGAGCTGAACCGGAGCGAGGGCGTGACCTTCTTCCTGACGACGCAGTACCTCGAAGAGGCGGACCGCCTGGCGCACGACGTCGCGATCATGTCGGCCGGCCGCATCGTGGCGCAGGGTTCGCCCGCCGCGCTCAAGGCCAGCATCGGCACCGATGTCGTGACCGTGCGCATCGAGGACGGCGACGGCCTGCTCTTGCGCGCCGAACAGGCAGTCCGCCGCCTCGAGGGCATCGAGGAGGTGCGCATCGTCGATGACAGCGTCGTCGTCTACGTGCGCGAGGGCAGCGCCGCGATCGCCCGCATCATCCTGCTGCTCAACGACGCATCGATCCCGGTGCGCGAGGTGACGCTGGCGCAGCCGACGCTCGACGACGTATTCCTCCGCAAGACCGGCCACCACATCGAGTCGGAGGCCGCGCTCGCCGGCCACGCGGCCGGAGCAGGGTCGTGATGCACGCGGTACGCGACTCCTGGTACCTGATGCTGCGCGGCCTGCGAGAGTCGTTGCGGCAGCCGGGCATCGAGATCGGCAACATCTTCATCCCGATGTTCTTCTTCGCGATCACCGTCGGCGCGATCAGCGGCATCGCCGCCAAGGCGTTCGGGGTCAGCAACTACGTAGGGTTCCAGATGCCGGTCGCGATCCTGCAGGGCGTCGCCGGCAGCGCGGGCAGCGGCGGCATGGGCATGGTCACGGACATCGAGCGCGGCTACTTCGACAAGCTGCTGCTGACGCCGGCGCCGCGCATCTCGCTCGTCATCGGTCGCCTCGCCGCCGACGGCGTGCGCGTCATGATCATCGCCGTGCTGCTGCTCATCGCCGGGCTCATCACCGGTTCGGGCATGGCGTCCGGGCCGGGCGGCGCGCTGCTGCTCATCGTCATGGCGGGGCTGTTCGGGCTGGCCTACTCCGGCATCGGCCTCGCGATCGCGCTCAAGACGGGCAGCGCGCAGGCGGCGCAGCTCAGCTTTCTCATCTTCTTCCCGCTGCTCTTCCTCTCGCCCGCGTTCGCGCCGAAGAGCGTCTTCAGCGGCTGGCTCCGCTTCCTGGCGACGATCAACCCCGTCACCTACCTGCTCGAAGGCATGCGCGACCTCGTGCTGAAGGGCTGGGACCCCGCGTCGCTCGCCGCCGCCTTCGGCGCCATCCTCGGCATCGCTGCGCTGACGCTGACCGCCTCCGTGCTGGCGCTGCGCTCGCGCACGGCGTGAGCGCAGCGCGCCGAGCGCCCCGCCTCGTACGCGCACGGCTTGCTACCCTGCACGCACGATGGAACCCGCCCGCATCCGCAACTTCTGCATCATCGCCCACATCGACCACGGCAAGTCGACGCTCGCCGACCGCTTCCTCGAGCAGACCGGCACGATCGCCCGCCGCGACATGTCGGCGCAGGTGCTCGACGACATGGACCTCGAGCGCGAGAAGGGCGTCACCATCAAGGCCAAGGCCGTGCGCATGGCCTTCACCCACCGCGACGGCCGGGCGTACGAGCTGAACCTGATCGACACCCCCGGCCACGTCGACTTCGGCTACGAGGTCTCGCGCGCGCTCGCCGCCTGCGAGGGCGCGCTGCTCATCGTCGACGCCGCGCAGGGGATCCAGGCGCAGACCCTCGCCAACGTCTACCTGGCGCTCGATGCCGACCTCAAGCTGATCCCCGTGGTCAACAAGATCGACCTGCCGAGCGCCGAGCCCGAGCGCGTCGCCCGGGAGCTGGCCGATACCCTCGGCTTCGACCCGGACGAGATCCTCTTCGCCTCCGCGAAGGAGGGCACCGGCACCCACGAGGTCCTGGAGGCCGTCGTCGACCGCATCCCGCCGCCCGCCGCCGACGCGGCGAAGCCCCTGCGCGCGCTGATCTTCGACAGCAAGTACGACGCCTACAAGGGCGTCATCGCCTACCTGCGCGTCGTCGATGGCGCCATCAGCCCGCGTCGCAAGCTGCGGCTGATGTCCAGCGGCCTCGCCGTCGAGCCGCTCGAGGCCGGCGTCTTCCGCCCGGGCTTCGACCCCGTGCCCGAGCTGACGGCGGGCGAGGTCGGGTACGTCGCGACCGGCCTCAAGAACGTGAAGGACTGCCGCGTCGGCGACACGCTGACGGACGACGCGAAGCCCGCGGCCCACGCGCTTCCCGGCTACCGACCCGCCAAGCCGATGGTCTTCGCCGGCCTCTACCCGTCGCAGGCGAACGAGTACACGCTGCTCCGCGACGCGCTCGACAAGCTCCAGCTCAACGACGCCTCGCTGGTCTACGAGCCGGAGTCGAGCGTCGCGCTCGGCTTCGGCTTCCGCTGCGGCTTCCTCGGTCTGCTGCACATGGAGATCGTCCAGGAGCGCCTCGAACGCGAGTACAACCTCAACCTCCTCGCGACGGCGCCGAGCGTCGAGTACCAGGTGACGAAGACGGACGGCCAGGAGATCGTCATCGACAACCCCGCCGAGCTGCCGCCGCCGCAGGAGATCGAGCAGGTCCGCGAGCCGTGGATGGACATCTCGGTCGTCGTGCCGGACCGCTACATCGGCGCCGTCATGGAGCTGGTGACGGGCAACCGCGGCGAGTTCAGGCGCATGGAGTACCTGCAGCACAGCATCCTGCAGGCCGACGGCTCGAAGAAGGGCGAGGGGCGCGTCGTCATCGACTATCGCATCCCGCTGTCGGAGATCCTGGTGGACTTCTACGACCAGCTCAAGTCGCGGACGCAGGGCTACGCTTCGCTCGACTACAGCTTCTCGAAGTACGAGCCGGCGCCGCTCGTGAAGCTCGACATTCTGGTGAACGGCGAGCCCGTCGATGCGCTGTCGCTGATCACGCACCGCGAGGCCGCCGTCGCGCAGGGCCGCCAGCTCGTCGAGAAGCTGCGCACGCTGATCCCGCGGCAGATGTTCGACGTGCCGGTGCAGGCCGCGATCGGCGGCCGCGTGGTCGCCCGCGAGACGATCCGGGCGATGCGCAAGAACGTGCTGGCGAAGTGCTACGGCGGCGACGTCACCCGCAAGCGCAAGCTGCTGGAGAAGCAGGCCGAGGGCAAGCGCCGCATGAAGCGCGTCGGCAACGTGGACATCCCGCAAGAGGCCTTCATGGCGGTGCTGCGGCTGGAGAAGTAGGCGGCACCTGAATGGGGCACGATATGCCCAGCAAGGAGGTGTTCACGGCGGTGCCGCGGCTGGAGGACCAGGTGGCGGGCGGGCGCCTGATATGATGTGAGAGCGATGAACGAAATCCTCATCTCGCTCCATATCGAGCCGCTGGACGAAGGCGGCTATCTCGCCACCAGCGACGACGTGCCGGGTCTGCTGGCGCAAGGGCGCACGATGGCGGAGACGCTCGAAATCGCGCAGGACGTGGCTCGTAAGCTGATCGAGTCGTACCGAGAGCATGGCGACGAATTGCCGCCCGCGCTGCGCACTTCGGCGATCTCGGCCGGGGACACGCTGATTCCGGTCTCTGTCGCATAATGGGGCGACTGGCGGGGCTCAGCGCCGCTGACGTGTTGCGCAAACTGCGACGGGCCGGGTTCACGTTCGACCGGCATGCGAAGGGCAGTCACGAGATCTGGTGGAACCCCACGACACGGGCACGCACCACCGTCCCTAACCATCCCGGCGATCTGCCCGAAGGGACGGTGCGAGCTATCGTCAGGCAAGCCGGACTCACAGCCGATGAGTTCTTGAGCCTCTGACGTGGCAGCCGCCTTCGACCTCGACCGCTTCCGCGCCGCGCTCCGCACCGATACCTTCGGCCGCAACCTGATCTTCGAGCCCAGCGTCGGCTCGACGATGGACGTCGCGCGCGGCGCGGCCGGGCAGGGTGCGCCCGAGGGCACGCTCGCACTCGCCGACGAGCAGACCGCCGGCCGCGGCCGCCTCGGCCGCTCGTGGCTGGCGCCGCCGGCGGTGAACCTGCTGTCCACGCTGCTGCTGCGTCCGCCCGCCGCCGTCCTCCGCCAGGTCGCGATGATCGCCCCGCTCGCGGTCTGCGACGCCGTCGAGGAGTGCCATGGCCTGCGGCTCGACATCAAGTGGCCGAACGACGTGCAGGCGCACGGCAAGAAGCTCGCCGGCATCCTCATCGAGGTCCCGCACCCCCCGGTCCCATCTCCGGCAGGGGGAGAGGGGGAGAGCGTCGTGCTCGTCGGCGCCGGCATCAACGTCAACTTCGACCCGCGCCCGTACGAGGAGGTGCGCGACATCGCGACGAGCGTCGCCGTCGAGCTGGCGCGCGAGGCCGGGCGGCCCGTGTGGGTCGAGCGCGAGCCGCTGCTCGCCGCCTACCTCGCGCACTTCGAGCGCATGTACGCGGCCGCGAGGGCCGGCGCGTCGGTGCGCGACGCCTGGCGCGCGCGCCTCGTCACGCTCGGCAGGGAGGTGCGCGCCGCCTGGCCCGGCGGCAGCGCGGAAGGCACTGCGGAAGACGTCGACGACGCCGGCGCGCTCATCGTCCGCACGGCCGGCGGCGAGCGGGTCACCGTCGAAGCGGGGGACGTGACGCTGCGGGGGGAGTAGTCATGCTGCCACCTGCCGTCTGTCGTCCTCGCTTCCCCACACTCTGGTAGAGTGTCGCCGGCCGCCGCGGGCGCGTGCGCGGCGGAGGGTGCTGTGATGGCCGTCCAACGTTCGGTAACGCTCGTGGCCGCGCTCGCGGCGCTGGCCTTCGCGCTCGCGGCGTGCGGCGGCGGCAAGGGCGACGCCAACGCGCCGGCGGCCGGCGCCACGCCCATTGCATCGGCGGCGGCAGCCCGAGGCGCCGATGCGTCTGCGCTCGCCGCGCTCGGACAGAAGTTCGCCGCGAGCACCTTCAATGCGCAGTACACGCTGACGTCGAGCGGCGGCAGCCAGCCGCTCAACGGCACGATGACGATGTACAAGCAGGGCGGCGACAAGTTCCGCTTCGATATCGCGGGCAGGCAGGGCGGTCAGGACGTCTCCCTGACGCTGATCGAGACGAAGGATGCGTCCGTCTTCTGCTTGCAGGACGCCGGCGAGTTGGCGCCAGTCCTCGGCGTCCAGGCGGGCAAGGGCGTCTGCTTCAAGAACGAAACGGCCGGCGGCACCACGCGCCTGACGGACATCACCAACACGTTCAAGAACCTGTCGGCGGGCGGCGCCGTCGTCACGGGCAAGAGCACACGCACCATCGCCGGCCAGGCGGCGCAGTGCTTCCAGTACAAGAACAACGCCGCGGCCGAAACCGATGAGACGTGCTTCTCGGCCGATGGCGTGCTGCTCTACGACAGGACCCGGAGCAGCGCCGACAGCACGACCGTCGAGGCGACGCAGGTGCAGGGTGCCGTGCGGGCCAGCGATTTCAACGTGCCGTACGCCATCAAGCAGCTCCCGGACCTCGGCAACGCCACGCCCGCACCCTGAGGCGCCGCCCGACAGAGTGGGCGAGGCCGTACCAAGGCGGAGCGGGAGCTCCGTAGCGACGCTGTTCAGCCCGCTACTGGGGCCCCGGGTTGGCGGACAGCGTCGGCGTCACCTGCATCGGCGGGCCAGCCGGCACCGCGACCGCGGTGCCTGCGCTCGCCCAGCCGCTGCCGGAAGCGCCTGCAGCCGGCGTCGTGCACGACAGGGCGCCGTCGCTCGATACCGCGCACGACGGCGGCACTGGCGTCGGGCAGAGGGGCGCGATCTGCGGCTCGACGCCGGACGGTGCGCCGGGAGCGGGCGCGATGCAGGGCGGCGGTGAAGGTGGCGGACACACCTGGATGCACGGCGGCGGGCAGGTCGTCGGCGCGGGCTGCGGCTCGCTGCCGGGCGCGCCGGGCGCGGGTAGGATGCACGGCGGCGGCGGACACGTGGGCGCGACGTGCGGCTCGACGCCGGGCGCGGGCAGGGTGCACGGCGGCGGGCATGCCGGCGCGGTCTGCGGGTCGATGCCGGGCCCGGGCACGCCGCACGGCGGCGGCATCGGACAGGCATGTTCCACCGCCGGCGTCGCCGGCAGTGGCTCGACGCATGGGAGCGGCGGCGGGCAGGCGGGCGCGATCTGCGGCTCGATGCCGGATGGTGCGCCGGGAGCGGGCAGGATGCACGGCGGCGGCGGGCAGGCGGGCGCACGCCGCGGCTCGACGCCAGGCGGGGGTCCCATTGCGGCCGGCGTACACGCGAGGCAGATCCCCGGCACGGCGCCGCTGCTCTCCGGCGTGCGCGTGGCCGGCTGCGGCGTCGGCACGCACCACGGCGGCCGGCAGGTCGTGCTGCCGCCGGCAGGTGCCTGCACGCAGACGTACGGCCCGGCCGGACGCGCGCCCGGGTAGCACTCCGCGGGCGGCAGGGAGTCGGCGCACACCGCGCCCGGCCGCGACGGCGCGGCGGTTGCGCAGGCGACTGCCTCGTTGCAGCTCAGTTCCGGCTGGGGCGTCGCACGCACGGCTCCCGCCGTCGGCGTGGCGGTCGCGGCGACCTGTCGAGGCGCTGTCTGGGCGCCGCCGCCCATCGCGAACGCCGCGATGCCTCCGGCCGCTACGAGCGCCGCTACCGCGACCAGCGCCGCCGCAAGCTTCCGATTCCAGTGCCGCACGTCACACCTCCTTGCCCCCAGCACCTTCCCGGACGCTCGCGGGGCGCGGAATGTTCCCGATGCGCCGCGTCCGGCTTTCGGTTGCGGCCCTGCCGCCGCATACTGTGCGCATGCCCGAGCGCCCCCCGTCCCGCCCCCGCACGTCCGCGCTCCGCAGCGCCTGCGCCGGCGGCTGCGCCCGGTGTGCGGGCGTCCACCACGGCCCTGACCGGAGGCTCGGGGCAGTGTGCTGAGCGCGCGGACCGGCGCCGCGGCCGCCATTGTGCTGTCGATCGTCGCGCTTGCGGTCGGCCTCGCGGCGCTGATGCAGGATGTGCGGGGCGGCGGGCCGGCGCACGGCCGCCTGGTGCAGACGCGCATCACAAATGCGCTCACCGGTGACCCGGTGCGGTTCCCGCTCGACCACTTCTACATGAGCCCCGACGGCCACGGGCGCGTCGTCGCCCTGTATGAGTACCCGCCCGGGTTCTTCGGCCACACGCGCGGCTGCCCGCTCGTCTGGCAGCGCGATGCCGTCGTGGTCGTCGGGACGAAGACGTACAGTGGGCTCTTCACCGACCCGTGCAGCGGCGCCCACTTCGACCGCTCCGGCGCGCTCGTCAACGGGCCCGCCGACCGCGACCTCGACCGTTTCCCGATGACGCCGGAGCCCGACGGGATGCTCGTCGATACGCGCACGCTGCTCTGCGGCGACAATCTTCCGGACCACGCCGCGGACGTGACGCCGACGCCGACGCCCGCAACGCCAGCGCGTTGCCCGCTCGTCTCCCCCGACAGCCCGTAGCTGAGGCGCCGCCGGGCGGCGCTCGGGCTCAGGCTCAGGCTGTAGCTGGCTGCCGACGGCGACGGGATCCGCAGGGGTGGGGTCGCCGGGTCGCTACCGCCGAGCGTGCGCCGCCAGCGCCCGCTCGTGGCGGGCGATCTCCCAGTCGCCCCAGCGATTGATGAGGTGCCGCAGCGGCCCCAGCTTGCGCGGCAGGTCGGGGTAGTTGATCTCGCCGCGGATGATCTCGGTCATGTAGCGCCAGAAGGTGCCGTTGTGCTTCAGCATCAGCACGGAGAACGACGGCAGCCGTTGCAGGATCGCCTGCAGCCGCCGCGAGGCGAGGATCTCATCGCGCATCTTCGCATCGAGCGCGTGCTGGTAGCCCGCGAGGCCGGGCGCCTCGCCGGCGAGGTAGCGCCGCGCCTCCTCCGCCGCCAGGCGCCCGCTGACGAACGCGGCCCAGATGCCCTCGCCCGACAGCGGGTCGACGAGGCCGGCGGCATCGCCCGCGAGCATCGCCCCCGAGCGGACGATGGGCGCGCCGTCGCGCCGCAGCGGCAACTGGTAGCCGCGAAATCCGTACAGGCGCGACGCGTCGAAGCCGTAGAAGGCGCAGAGCTTCGCGAGGCGCGCGCGCAGCGTCGGCCCGACGTGCTTCCAGCCGCCGACGCCGATGTTCAGGTGGTCGGCCTTCGGGAACACCCAGCCGTAGCCGCCCGGGATCCCGGTCAGGTCCAGCGCGATGGAGCGCGACCAGTGGTCGAGCGTGCGCGCGTCGGCCGGAAAGTTCGCCTCGAACGCCACCGCGTGCTCGGAGAGCGGCGCGAGCCCGAGGGCCCTTGCGGTCTGGCCGTTGACGCCATCGGCGCCGACGAGCACCGGCGCCTCGTAGACGTCGCCGTTGACGCGTGCCCGCATCGTCGCGCCGTCGACCTCCACCGCCCGCACGGCCGACCCGTCGCGGAAGTCCGCGCCCGCGGCCGCGGCCTCTGCCGCGAGGTAGGCGTCGAGCCTGCTGCGCTGCGTCATGCGTGCCAGCACGCGGCGGCTGTGACGCTCGAACGGGCGCCGCATGTCGATGCTCACCCGCACGCCGTAGATCTCGCGCTCGGTGACGGGCGCCAGGTCGATGCCGCTCGCCGCGCCGGCGCGGAACGTGACGCCGCCGCCGCACGGCTTGTCGCGCGGGAACCTGGCGCCGTCGAGCAGCACGACGCGCGCGCCCGTGCGGGCGAGCTTCCGCGCCGCCGTGCTGCCTGCCGGCCCGGCGCCCAGGACGATCGCGTCGTATCTGTGTGTCACGAACGAATTGTACGTTGCCGGCGAGCTTAGCGGCCCCGCCCGGGGATGATGTACGAGACCCTGCGCGCGAGTAGACTGCCGGGGGCGCCGCATCCGTCTGTAGAAGGGGTGTGGGTTTGTTCGACACCGTGACCTCGGCCCGCGCGCTGATGGGGATGTCGCTGGCGTTCCACATCTCGTTCACGGCCGTCGGCATCGGCCTGCCGTTGATGCTCTTCCTCGCGGAGGGCATCGCGTTGCGGACGGGCAACCCGATGTACCGGGAGATGGCGAAGCGCTGGACGCGCGTGGCGGCCGTGCTGTTCGCGGTCGGCGCCGTCTCCGGGACGATCCTGTCGTTCGAGTTCGGCCTGCTCTGGCCGACCTTCATGGATTTCTCGGGCGCCATCATCGGCTTCCCGTTCGCGCTCGAAGGCTTCGCCTTCTTCACCGAGGCGATCTTCCTCGGCATCTACATCTACGGCTGGGACCGGCTGTCGCCGCGGGCGCACTGGCTGTGTACGGTGCCGATGATGGTCAGCGCGGCGGCGTCGGCGCTGTTCGTAATCAGCGCGAACGCCTGGATGAACCAGCCGGCGGGCTTCGAGGTGGTGAACGGCAAGGCGGTGAACGTCGACCCGATCGCCGCCATGTTCAACCGGGCGATGCCGTACGAGGTGACGCACGGGACGCTGGCAGCGTACGTGACGACCGGCTTCGCCGTCGCGGGCGTCTACGCCGTGGCGATGCTGCGTGGCCATCGCTCGGAGTACAACAAGCGCGCGCTCGTGCTGGCGCTCGCCGTCGCGGCCGTCTTCACGCCCCTGCAGATCGTGAGCGGCGACCTCAGCGCGCGCTTCCTGGCGCACCGCCAGCCGGAGAAGTTCGCGGCGATGGAGGGCCAGTTCAGGACGGAGCGCGGTGCGCCGTTGCGCATCGGCGGCTTCCCGGATCCAGGCGCCCGGGAAACGAAGTACGCGATCGAGATCCCACGCCTGACCAGCATCCTTGCGTTCGAGAACGCCGATGCCACGGTGCGGGGCCTGGACAGCTTCCCGCAGGACGCGATCCCGGACGTCCGGCTCGTCCATTATCCGTTCCAGGTGATGGTCGCGAGCGGATCCTTCATGCTCTTCGTGGTCACCTGGTTCTTTGGCATCGCCTGGTGGCGTAAGCGCATCGATCCGGGGCGCTGGCTGTTGCGCGCCCTCGTCGCCGCCGCGCCGCTGGGGTTCGTGGCGATCGAGGCGGGCTGGTTCGTCACGGAGTTCGGCCGCCAGCCGTGGATCATCTGGCACCTGATGCGCACCGATCAGGCGGCGACGCCGCGCGAGGGCGTGGCGTTCCTGCTCCTCGTCTTCTTCCTGGTGTACGTTGCGCTGACGATCGGGCTCGGGCTGCTCCTGCTGCGGCCCTCCGGAAGCGCGGCACGGCCGCCGCAGGAGGCGCCCGATGTCGCTTGAGGTGCTGGCGGCGGGCGTCGTCCTGATCGGCCTCATCGCCTACGCGATGTTCGCCGGCGCCGACTTCGGTGGCGGCGTCTGGACCGCGCTGGCATGGGGCCCGCGTGCGCGGGTCCAGCGTGAGGCGATCTTCCGGGCGATGGGGCCGGTGTGGGAGACGAACCACGTCTGGCTGATCTTGATCGTGGTCACGCTCTTCACCGCATTTCCGCGGGCCTTCGGCGACCTGTTCACGGCGCTCTTTATTCCGCTGTCGATCGCGCTCATCGGCATCGTGTTCCGCGGCGCCGCGTTCGCGTTCCGCCACTACGGTTCCGAAGGCGGTGCCCGTCTACCGGCGACCGGCATCGTCTTTTCGGCGGCCAGCATCCTGACGCCGCTGACGATGGGCATGGCGCTCGGCGCGATCGCCGGGGGCCAGATCACGATCCGCGGCGGGCAGGTGGCGACGGAGCTGTACGAGCCCTGGCTGCGGCCGTTCTCGATCGTCTGCGGGCTGATCGGCGTGGCGATGTGCGGCTTCCTGACGGCCTCCTATATGACGACGCGCACTGGCGGCGCGCTGCGGGAGGACTTCCGCAACCGGGCGCTGGCGGCGAGCCTCGTGCTCGGCGGCCTCACCACGGCCGCTATCCCGGTGGCCTACGCCGATGCGCGGCCGTTCTTCGACCGTCTCGGGTCGCCGGCGCCCATCGCCGTCATGTCGGCGGCCGTGGCGATGGGCGTGGCGTCGCTGGTCGTGCTGTGGCGGCGCTGGTACGCGCTGGCGCCGCCGGTGGCCGCGGGCACCGTCGCGCTGGTGATCGCGGCCTGGGGGGCGGTGCAGTACCCGTACTTCATCCTGCCCGACGAGCGCATCGACAGCGTCGCCGCCGGGCACGCGACGCTCGTCGCGTTCCTCGTCTCGCTGCCGATCGGGGCGCTGATCCTCATCCCGTCCCTCGTGCTGCTGTACTACACGTTCAGCGAGAGGACAGACCGCCCGGCCCCGGAAGGCCCGCCGTCCTGAGTTCGCGCCACCGGCGCCTTGCAGGCAGCGCGCCCGCGCGTGTACCGTGCAGCTACAACTGAAGAGCCGTGACGGGAGCCTTCGGGCTGAGAGGGCGCACGCCGACCGTTTGAACCTGCCCGGGTCATGCCGGCGAAGGGACACACGATGAGACGCCGCTGCCTCGCAGCGGCGCTCTGCTTTCAGCCGCCTGGCCTCCGTACCACGCTCGCGCTGCTGTCGCTGCCGAAGGAGGACGCCATGCTCGACACCGCGGACCGCATGCTGACCGCCGCCGAACAGCTCGCCGCGTCGAACAGCCGCAAGGTGTACGTCGAAGGCTCTCGCCCTGACATTCGCGTGCCTGTGCGCGAGGTCGCGCTGACCGCCGCGCCCGGCGGCGCCGCGCCCGCGCCGGTGCGGCTGTACGACACCAGCGGGCCGTATACCGACCCCGCCGTCGAGACCGACATCCGCCGCGGCCTGCCGCCCCTGCGCCGCCTGTGGATCGAGGCGCGCGGCGACGTCGAGGAGTACGATGGCCGCGACGTGCGCCCGCAGGACGACGGCCTGCGCAACGGCGACGCCCGCGCCAATGCGGAGCAGTTCCCCGCGCTCCGCCGCGGCACGCTGCGCGCGAAGGCCGGCCGCGCCGTCACGCAGCTCAACTACGCGCGGCGCGGCGTCGTCACGCCGGAGATGGAGTTCATCGCCCTGCGCGAGGGCGTGACGCCGGAGTTCGTGCGCGACGAGGTCGCGCGCGGCCGCGCGATCATCCCGTCGAACGTCAACCATCCGGAAAGCGAGCCGATGATCATCGGCCGCAACTTCCTCGTAAAGGTCAACGCCAACATCGGCAACTCCGCCGTCGCGTCGTCGATCGAGGAAGAAGTCGAGAAGATGACCTGGGCGACGCGCTGGGGCGCGGACACGGTGATGGACCTCTCGACCGGCAGGAACATCCATACGACGCGCGAGTGGATCGTCCGCAACGCGCCCGTCCCCATCGGTACGGTGCCGATCTACCAGGCGCTCGAGAAGGTGGACGGCAAGGTCGAGGACCTGACCTGGGAGGTGTATCGCGACACGCTGATCGAGCAAGCGGAGCAGGGCGTCGACTACTTCACGATCCATGCCGGCGTGCTGCTGCGCTACATCCCGCTGACGGCGAAGCGCGTGACGGGCATCGTCTCGCGCGGCGGTTCGATCATGGCGGCGTGGTGTTTGAACCGGCATGAGGAGAACTTCCTCTACACGCACTTCCGCGAGATCTGCGCGATCATGCGGGCGTACGACGTCGCCTTCTCGCTCGGCGACGGTCTGCGGCCGGGGTCGATCGCCGACGCCAACGACGAGGCGCAGTTCGCCGAGCTGCGCACGCTGGGCGAACTGACGGAGATCGCCTGGGAGCACGGCGTGCAGGTGATGATCGAGGGCCCCGGCCATGTGCCGATGCACAAGATCAAGGAGAACGTCGACCTGCAGCTCGAGGTCTGCCACGAGGCGCCGTTCTACACGCTCGGCCCGCTGACGACCGACATCGCGCCCGGCTACGACCACATCACGTCCGCGATCGGCGCGGCGATGATCGGCTGGTACGGCACGGCGATGCTCTGCTACGTGACGCCGAAGGAGCACCTCGGCCTGCCCGACCGGCAGGACGTGAAGGACGGCGTCATCGCCTACAAGATCGCCGCCCACGCGGCGGACCTGGCGAAGGGGCACCCGGGCGCGCAGGCGTGGGACGACGCGCTGTCGAAGGCGCGCTTCGAGTTCCGCTGGCGCGACCAGTTCAACCTTTCGCTCGACCCGGAGACGGCGATGGCGATGCACGACGAGACGCTGCCCGCCGAGCCGGCGAAGGTCGCGCACTTCTGCTCCATGTGCGGGCCGCACTTCTGCAGCATGCGCATCAGCCAGGACGTGCGCGCCTACGCCGAGGCGCACGGGATCGCGGAGGACGACGCGATCGCCGTCGGCATGAGCGAGAAATCGCGCGAGTTCCGCGAGGCCGGCGGCAAGATCTACGTGCCCACGGACGCCGGTGGCGGGCAGGCCGCGTCGTGACCGGCCGGTGACGGGGCAGATGATCGGCGAGCGTGCCACCGCCGTGCTCGCGCGGCTCGAAGAGCGCGATTCGCGCGAACGCGAGCAGGGCGTGGCGCGGGCGCTGCGGCTGCGGCAGGTCACGCAGGACGTCGGCCGATTCCTGCACGTGCTGGTGCTGGCGTCGCAGGCGCGATCGGTGCTCGAGATCGGCACGTCGGGCGGGTACTCGACGATCTGGCTGGCGCTCGCGGCGCGCGCGGCGGGCGGGTCCGTGGTGTCGCTGGAGCTTGACCCGGTGAAGGTGCGCCTGGCGCGCGAAAACATCGCTGCCGCCGGACTCTCGGAGACAACCGAAGTCATCGAAGGAGACGCGTTCGCGTACCTGCGGGCCCGCGGCGAGCCGGCGCAGTTCGTCTTCCTCGACGCCGAGAAGGAAGACTATCTCGCCTACCTCGACCTCATCGTGCCGCTGCTGGCCCCCGGCGGCCTGCTCGTCGCCGACAACCTGCTGTCGCACGCCGACGATCTGGCCGCGTTCCGCGCGCGCGCCCTCGCGCATCCGCAGCTCTCGGCCGTGGTCGTGCCGATCGGGCGCGGCGAGCTGCTGGCGGTGCGGACGGCGTGATCCGCATCAGGGCTCAGCGAGATTGCCCTCGACGCGCTTTAGCAGGACGGCGTTGGTCGCGACGATGATCGAGCTTACGGACATCAGCAGCGCCGACCACTCCGGCCGCAGCTCCAGCCGCAGCGACGGATACAGCGCGCCCGCGGCGATCGGGATGGCGAGCACGTTGTAGATGCTTGCCCAGAACAGGTTCTGCCGCATCTTGGTCACCGTCGCCCTGCTGATCCGCACCGCGCGAAGGATGTCGAACGGGTCGCTCTTCATGAGCACCACCCGCGCCGTCTCGATCGCCACGTCCGTGCCGGCGCCGATGGCGATGCCGATGTCGGCCTGCGCCAGGGCCGGCGCGTCGTTGACGCCGTCGCCGACCATCGCCACGACCTGGCCCTCGGCTTGCAGCTCGCGCACGTGACGCGCCTTGTCCGCGGGCAGGACGTCCGCGAACAGCCGTTTGATGCCGAGGCTGGCCGCCACCGCCTCGGCCGTGCGGCGGTTGTCGCCGGTCACCATCACGGGCTCGATGTCCAGCGCCTGGAGGCGCTCTACCGCCGCGCGCGCCGTGGGCTTGAGCGTGTCCGCGACCGCCACCACGCCGGCGGCGTGGCCATCGATGGCGACGTACAGCGCCGTGTTCCCCTGCCCTGCCAGCTCTTCCGCGCGGCCCGGCAGCCCATCGAGCGAGATGCCGCGCTCCGTCATCAGCGCCTGCTTTCCCACCAGCACGCGGCGGGCGCCGACCGATGCTTCGATCCCCTTGCCGGACATCGCCGTGAAGCTCGCCGCCGCCGGCACATCGAGCGCCCGCGCGCGCGCCGCCTCGACGATGGCCGAGGCGATGGGGTGCTCGCTGCCGGCCTCGGCGCTGGCCGTCAGGCGCAGTAGTTCGGCCTCATCGATGCCCTGCGGCACGAGGGCGGTCAGCGTCGGCCGCCCTTCGGTCAGCGTGCCCGTCTTGTCGAGCATCACCACAGTGATGCGTGATACGCCTTCGAGCGTCGCCGCGTCCTTGATCAGGATGTTGTGGCGGGCGCCGATGCCGGTGCCGACGGCGACGACCGTCGGCGTCGCCAGCCCGAGCGCGTCCGGACAGGCGATCACCACGGCCGAGATGGCGAACGTGAGTGCGAGCAGCGCCGTCTCGCCCGCGACGAAGTACCAGGTCACGAACGTGATGGCGCCGGCGCTGACCGCGAGGATGACGAGATACTGGGCGGCGCGGTCCGCCAGCCGCTGCCCGGGCGCCCTCGAGCTCTGCGCCTGCTCGACGAGGCGCACGATCTGCGCGAGCGCGGTCTCGGCGCCGATCTTCGTCGCGCGGAACGTCACCGCGCCGGTCTTGTTGATCGAGCCGCCGATCACCTCGTCGCCCGGCGCCTTGTCGCGCGGTATCGACTCGCCGGTGACGAGCGCCTCGTCGATCGCGGTCTCGCCGGACTCGATGACGCCGTCCACCGGCACTTTATCGCCGGGACGCAGCAGCACCCGGTCGCCGACGACGATCTCGCTTGTCGGCACCTGCACCTCGTTGCCGCCGCGGAGGACGGTCGCGGTCGGCGGCACGAGGTCGAAGAGGGCGCGCAGCGCGTCGGTCGTGCCGCGGCGCGACTTCATCTCCATCCAGTGGCCGAACAGCACGAAGGTCACCAGAAGCACTGCGGCTTCATAGAACGTCTCGCCCAGGCCGCCGAGCGTGATCACCGCGCTGAATCCCCACGCGGCCAGCACGCCCGTCGAAACCAGCACGCTCATGTTGAGCGAGCGATGGCGCAGCGAGCGCGCCGCGCCGCCGATGAAGATCCAGCCCGCCCACCAGACGACCGGCGTCGATGTCACCAGCATGATCCAGTTGTTGCCGACCGGCCCGGACGGCAGATCGATGTGCAGGAAGCTCCTGGCCACGGGCGAGTACAGGACCGTCGGAATCGCCAGGGCGAGCGCGACGAAGAAGCGGTTGCGCATGTCGCGCTCCATCGCCTTCGCCATCTTCGGGTCGGACATGTCGTGATCCATGCCCGCGTGCGCCGCCGCCTTGCCGTGGTCCATCTCGTGCGTCGCGTGGGCGGCGGTCGACGGCATCTCGTACTGCATCTGGTCGTGCGCGCCGCCCATCGTGAGCGGCGCCATCTGCGCCTGGTGCGCGATGTGCGTCATCGATGCGGACGCGTCTCCGCCCGCGCATGCGCAGCGCTCGCTCCCGTCGATGAGGGCGCGGATGCCCGCCTCGTCGATCATCCCGTCGTGAAACGCGACCTCGACCGTCTTCGCCGGATAGTCCACGCGCGCACGCACGATGTGCGGGTTGGCGCGCAGCTCGCGCTCGAGCGCCTCAGCGCAGGAGATGCAGTAGAGGTCAGAAACGGCGATGGTCACCTGTCCGCTGGAAGGGTGCCCAGCGTGCGCGGCGGAATCGGTGTGGGCGGCGTGTTCGGAGTTCATGCGGCGCTCCTTGCCGTATCCCGTGGCAGGGTTGTCTGGTTCTCATGCTATTGCGTGGGCCGACGCCGGGGTAGGGTAGGTGCGTGGATGCCGCGCGGCGGGAGCCGCGTCGCAGGGTCGCGGGCGGTGCGATGCGGGTGGGGCGTTATGGACGGAGACCCGCGGCCGCGCGGGGCGTGATCGCCGGGGCCGAGAGGATCTGGTCGACGATCCCGTACTCTTTCGCGTGCTCCGGGTCCATGAAGAAGTCGCGGTCGAAGTCGTGGCGGATGCGCTCCTCGGACTGGCCCGTGTGCTGCACCATGATGCCGCGCATCAGCTCGTTGAGGCGCAGGATCTCGCGCGCCTGGATCTCGATGTCCGTCGCTTGCCCGGTGATGCCGCCGCCGCCGATCAGCGCCTGGTGCACGTGGACCGTCGCGTGCGGCATGCAGTAGCGCTTGCCCTTCGCTCCCGCCGCCAGCAGCACCGTCGCCCAGCTCGCGGTGACGCCGACGGCGAACGTCGCGACATCGGCGTGCGCGAGCTGCATCGTGTCGTAGATCGCGAGGCCGGCCTCGATGCCGCCGCCCGGCGAGTGGATGTAGAGGTTGATGTCCTTTCCGGGGTCCTCCCGGTCGAGGTAGAGGACCTGCGCGATGATCAGGTTTGCCACCTGGTCATCGATCGGCGCGCCGAGGAAGACGACGCGCTCGCGCAGCAGCAGCGAGTAGATGTCGAACGCGCGTTCGCCGCGCGGGCTCGTCTCGATGACCGAAGGGATGATCATGCCGCGCGCTCCCTCCAACCCGGCGCTGCCGCCGCGGCGCCGATGCGCTCGTGCCACCGTCCGCAGGCAGCGTGCCGCGCGCGGCGCCGCCAGCGCGCACGCCCGAGCCGCGTACGCGGCGCGGCGGGCCTCGTACTGGCGAGGCAGGCGCCCGGTGGGGCCGGGGCCGTTGCCGGCTCGCCCGGCCAGCCGGCGGCCTCCCGCCGGCTGCTGACGCCGAGCTTGGTCAGGATCTCCGACACGTGGAACTTCGCTCCGTCGGTGCTGATGCCGAGCCTGCGGCCGATCTGCTCGTTCGAGAGCCCCTCGCGCACAAGCTCCAGCACCTCCCACTGGCGGGGCGTCAGGACGTCCGGGTGGGGTGGGCGGCCACGTCGCGTCACGGCATCAGGATACGCGCCCTGCGCTTGATTTACACTACCCGCCGGGCCCGCTCGCGGCGCCCGGAACGCTGCTGCGGGACTTCTGTCGGAGCGCCGAGCCTGTACCTGAAGCAGGTGGATTTCTGGGAGCCGACCGCGTATGCTTAGGCACTCACAAAGTAATTTTGGGCGCGTGGGCCCGAACGAGGAGGCAGCATGGCCGTCAGTCCTGGCATTCTGCAGGAGCTTCGCAAGGAATCCGGGGGCGAGGACCTCGACCTCTCGTGGCTCGACCGGCCGCTCGCCGAGCGCGGCCTGCGCGTCGCTCCGGGGAAGCGGGGTCTGACGCTCGAGGACATCGCGACCTCGTCGTACGGCGCCATCCCGGCTTCGACGAGCAACCAGAGCGGGCGCATGCGCGGCGCCGCGCCGCGCTCCGACGCGCAGCACACGCAGATGATCTGGCCCTCGAAGGCGGCATCGTGGTCGGAGTCGGCGATGCTGCTCTACGAAGAGGCGGTGCAACGCCAGTGGAGCAGCGCCGTCGACGTGCCCTGGGCGGACCTTCCCGACCTGCCCGAGGAGATCGAGCTGGCGATGTCGCAGCTCTGCACGTTCCTCACGCAGGTCGAGTTCATCGCCGGTGACGTCCCGGGCAAGTATGCCCCGAACGTCAGCGGCGAGTACTTCGAGATCGGCCTCTTCCTCGCCAGCCAGATCATGGACGAGGCGCGCCACCTCGACGTCTTCCGCAAGCGCGCGCTGGCAAATGGCATCGGCCTGCTGCAGGCGGGCCCGGGCGCGATCGGCCTGCTGACGGCGCAGGATTTCACGGAGATGGCGTCGACCCTGCACCTCGTCGGTGAGGGCTTCGTGCAGTCGATGTTCCGGATGGGCGAGATGTTCGCGCAGAGCGAGGTCGACAAGCGCATGTTCCGGCTGGCGGCGCAGGACGAGAGCCGCCACGTCGCGTTCGGCGTCATGCACATGAAGTACGTGATCGAGATGCAGCCGGAGCGGCGCGACGAGATCCACACCTACCTCGACCGCATGGAGGGGCAGCTCGGCACCGGCTCGGCGCAGGCGGGGCTCACCGGCGGCGGCCAGACGGGCGAGGCGCTGGCGATCCTGCTCGGCGGCGGCACGAGCGAGACGCAGCTCCGCGAGGGCTACCTGAAGCTGCTGGCGATCCGCAAGCGGCAGGTGAACGAGTATATGCACCGGCTCGAAGTCGTCGGCCTCGGCGACCGCCGCCAGCGGATGGCGCCGATGATGCAGGCGCTGTTGAACTAGGGCTGACAGAGAGGCCGAGGTCGGGAGCGGATGCCGGCGCAGGTTCATGCGCCCGGCTGGTCCGCCGGCGGCGCCGTTCACGATCGCGGAGGGGCAACGACATGGCTGACAGTGAGACGCAGGGACAGCCGCAGGCAGCGCCCATCGCCCCGGAGATCCCCGGCATCCCGGCGCCGCCCGCGCTGGACATGAGCTGGGCGAGGGTGCCGACGGCGCGGCCGGCGAAGCCGACGATCGGCGCGGAGGGCTTCACGCTGAAGATGGCGGACGCCGGCGAGTACGCGTACGCGCCGGACCACTGGCCGTACGAGAACGACACGCCGCGTGGCTCGTACCCGGCGAAGGACCGCGGGCTGCCGGCGCCGTACACGATCTACGAGAAGGCCGAGGTCTGGGCCGAGAACTGCGCCGACCTCTACGAGGCGGCGATCCGCGAGCAATGGAAGCCGGCGACCCAGGTGTCGTGGTCGTCCATCGAGCCGCTCCCCGACCACATCGAGGCGTCGCTCGACCAGATCTTCTCGAACATCTCCGAGCAGCAGTACAACTCGAACGCCGTGCTGATGGGGTGGCTCAAGGAGATCTCGTACGGTTATCACGAGGTCAAGCTCTACCTGGCGACGCAGACGTTCGACCAGGCGCGCCACGTCGAGGCGTTCCGCAAGCGCGCGCTGGCGAACGGCGGCGGCCTCGGCGTGCAGGCGCCGGGCTTCCTCAGCCGTGCGGTGTTCGCCGCGTTCAAGTTCACCGAGCTGACGGTCTACGTGAACATCATCCGCACCGCGTTCCTGCTCGCGCTGTGCGAGCGCGGGGACGCGATCGGCCGCTCGCAGGCGGACCGCCAGCTCTTCGAGTTGACGGCGAACGACCTGCGGCGCCACCTGGCGTACGGCGTCGAGCACCTGCGGCACTACCTGCTGCAGGGCGACGATGCGAAGCGCCGCAACGTGCGCGCGTGGCTGGAGCGCGGCGAGATCATGCTGGCGGCGGACCTGCGCCGGGACAGGCCGCTGCGTGAGGCGCTGATTCTCGTGCTCGGCGGCAGTGTGCAGGCCGGCAAGACGGCGCTGCGTGAGCTGCGGCAGGCCCAGCTTCGCCGGTACCTGCGCGCGCTCGAATCGGCGACGTTCGTCGGCCACGAGCAGCACGTCAACCCGGCGCTCACGGAGATCATCGACAACCCGTAGCGAGTCGGCGAGCCACGGGCCCGCGCTCAGGCGCCCAGCTCGTCGATGTGCGCGCGGACCTTCTCGATGGCATCGCACAGGTCGTCGATGTCCCCGGCCGTGCCGAGGAAGACTTCGTGCGGCAGCCAGATCATCTCCCGGTACGCCGCCCGCTCCGCGACGGGGCAGTGGACATCAGAGTAGTCGACCGCGATCGGCGCATCCTTCCACGCGAAAAGGGGTGCGTCATAGACCGGCGTGTAGAAGGACGTGTAGAGCTTGACGCCTTCGGCGTGCAGCGCGGCGGCGAAGCGGTCGCGCGAGATGCCGCGCCAGTCCGCCTCGTCGTAGCGCAGGACCACACCGTAGCCGGAGCGCTGCGTGACGCGCGCGTCGTGCGCGAGGGTGCGCACGCCTTCGATGTGCGCCACCCGTTCCTCGAAGTGCGCGATGTTGTGTTCCCGCGTCGCGATCTGCTGGGGCAGCCGCTCGAGCTGTGCCAGCAGCACCGCCGCCTGGACCTCGGTGCTGCGGTAGTTCCAGCCGAATATCGTCCCTTCGGCCGCCTGCCGGTCGGTCGTGCTGCCGCGGCCGCTGTTCATGTACGCCTGGCAGCGTGCGGCGAGCTCTTCGTCGCCGGTGACGATGATGCCACCCTCGCCGCAGGTCATGAGCTTCGAGGACTGGAAGCTGAAGCATCCGGCGTCGCCCAGCGTGCCGGCGCCGTGCCCTCGCCAGAAGCCGCCGTGCATGTGCGCGCAGTCCTCGACGACGCGCAGGCCGTGCGCGCGGGCGATCTCGCCGATGCGGTCCATGTCCGCCATGCGCGATCCCAGGTGCACGGGCAGGATGGCGCGTGTGTCCGGCGTGATGTGCCGCTCGACGTCCCGGGGGTCGATGCACCAGGTGTCGGGGTCGATGTCGGCGAACACCGGCTTGAAGCCCTGCACGAGCGCAGCAAACGCCGTCGCGTAGAACGTCAGCGCCGGCACGATCACCTCGTCGCCGCGCTCCAGGCCGAGCGCCCGCAACGTGACCTCGAGTGCGGTGGTGCCGCTGGTGGTCGTGACCCCGAAGCGGGCGCCGTGGTAGGCGGCGAAGCGGCGCGCGAACTCGCCGCCGACCGTGTTCGGGGACGGGAAGCCTCCCCAGTTGCCGCTCTCGACGACCGCCGCGAGGTTTCGGACCTCTCGTTCGTCGTGCTGCGGCCACGCCGGCCAGGGCTTCGTGCGGACGGGCGTGCCGCCGCGCAGGGCCAGATGTGCCATGCCCGCAGCGTAGCCAACGGTGCTGCGACGGGACAGCCTGCACGCACGGGGCCGTGGCCGGGTCAGCGGCGCTTCCGGCCGTGCCCCCTGGCGGCCGGCTCCGGGGTCGCGGAGGCCGCTGGTGCGGCGCCGACCGCTGGCGTTACGGACGGCGATGGCGTGCCGGCCGGCGTGGCGGTCGTCTGCGCCGTGGGCGTTGGCGTAGGCGGTGCGCCGTACGCACGCAGGTATTCCTCCGCGAGATAGCGCTGCCAGCCGGTGATCCCGGCGGGGATGCCGTCGATGCGCGCGGAGAGCGGCATTGCCGACGGGAGCTCGCGGCCGCCCCACCAGCGGTCGTCCTGCTTCGAGAGCGCGTCCTGCGCGAAGAGGCCGGTGACCGTCGGGCAGTGTGCGCCCGGCGGCGCGACGATGCCGCTCGGCACGCAGACGGTCGCCTCGACGAGGCCGGGGGGACGTACAAAGGGATGGCGTTGTGGCAGCGACTTCAGCGCGTCGAGCATGATGTCGTGCCACGCCGCGCCGGCGATCGTGGTGCTGAAGAGGTTGTACATCGGCGCGTAGTCGCTGTTCCCGACCCAGACGCCGACGGCGATGTCCGGCGTGTAGCCGAGCGCCCAGGTGTCGCCGGTGGCGTCGCTGTTCGGGAATGGCTGGCTGGCGCCGGATTTGGCCGCGACGCGATACCCCGCGATGTGCAGGTCGCTGCCGGCGCCGAAGATGATCTGGCGGTTCGCGTCGTTCGAGATGATCTGCGTGATCAGGTAGGCATACGCGGGCTTGATGACCTGCAGCGTGTGCGGCCGGGTGTTGTTCAGCACCATCCTGCCCGTACGGTCGGTGACCCAGAGGACCGGGTTCGGGTCGAGCGTGCGGTTGCCCGCGGGCAGCGCGAGGACGGTCGGCACGCCCGCCATCGTGCCGGCGTTGGCGAACGTCGCGTAGCCGTACACCATGTCGAGCAGCTTGACGTCGCTGCCGCCGAGGGTGACGGCCGGGCCGAGCTGGTGGCCATCGAGCGTCGTGATCCCCATCGACTTGGCGGTGTTGATCATGTTCTGCACGCCCGCCCAGAGGATGGTCTTGAAGGCCGGCACGTTGAGCGAGTTGCCGAGCGCCTCGCGGGCGGGGATGACGCCATGGCTGCGGTGGTCCGGGTTCACCGGCGTGAACGGCTGCGTGCCCGGCGCCGTGTAGGTGATGGGCGAGTCGACAATCGGCCACTCCGGCCCCCAGCCGTGCTCGAAGGCCGTGACGTATGTGAACGGCTTGAGCGTGGAGCCCGGCGAACGGAGCGCGAGCGCGTTGTTGACGGTGCCATCGATCGCGGCATCGAAGTAGTTGCGGCTTCCGACCATCGCGAGGATCTGGCCGGTGGGCGGGCTGATGATGACGACGGCGCCGTTGTGGGCGCCGGTCGCGGCCTCGTGCCGCGCGATCTGCTGGTCGAGCACCGTCTGCGCCTGGTCCTGGAGGTTCAGGTCGAGCGTCGTCACGACGCTGAGCCCGCCGTGCATGAGCGCCTGCTCGCCGAGCGTCTTCCTGAGGTAGTCCGCCACGTAGAGCACGAAGTGCGGGGCGAGGAACGGCTGCGGCCTGGGGGTGAGCTTGATCTGCTCGAGACGCGCCCAGTTCGCCGTGGTCTGCGAGATGTAGCCGTGCTCCACCATCAGGTCCAGCACCTCGCTCTGCCGTGCCTTCGCGGCGGCAAAGTGCAGGAACGGGTCGTACTGTGATGGCGACTGCGGCAAGCCGGCGAGGAACGCCGCCTGGCCGAGCGTGAGGTCCTTCGCGGGCACGCCGAAGTAGCCCTCGGACGCCGCCTCGATGCCCGTGAACTCGCTGCCGTACGGGATCTCGTTCAGGTACCAGTCGAGGATCTGCTGCTTGTTGTAGTCCCGCGTCAGCTTGAGCGCGATCACCGCCTCCCGGAGCTTGCGCGAGAGCGAGCGCTCCTGGCGCTCTTGCGGCGTGAAGTAGAGCTGCTTGACGAGCTGCTGCGTGATCGTGCTGCCGCCTGGGCCGTTCAGGAATCCGCTCCCCGGCGTCAGGTTCTCGATTGCGGCGCGTGCGATCCCGGAGATGCTGATGCCCGGGTTGGAATAGAAGCTCGCGTCCTCGGTGGCGATCGTCGCCTCCTGGACGAGCGGCGAGATCTGGTCGAGCGGCACGCGCTTCTGGTAGCCGTGCTGCGGGTCGAGGAACTGGTAGAGCAGCGTGCCGTGCCGGTCGTAGATCTTGGCGCCGCCGCCCTGCTCGGCGATCGCCTGCTGCGGCGTCGGCAGGCTCGCGATCACGCTGTGGTAGTAGCTCGCCGCGGCCGCGGTGAGCCCGACGCCGGCGGCGAGCGCCGCGAGCAGCAGCGGCACGCCGACCGCGACGAGCGGCGAGCGCGAACCGGAGCGCCCGAGGGTGCGCCCATGCCGGATACGCCGGTGACGGCTGGCGCGTGTCACACGCCTTCTTTCTGCCCCACCCCGCGCTTATGCTACGCAAGCCCGGCCAGCGGATGGCCGCGCCCGATGTATGCGTGTCGCCTGCCGGCGCTGGCGCCCCGCGGCCCAAGGGCGTATGGGGTGCGGCTGCCGTGATCATATGGCGCGACCGCAATGGAGATCGTACCTCTGCGCGTGCCGCGGGTGCGGCTCCAGCGCCATTGCTTGGCGAATCTTAAGTCGTGATGCGTGCGCGACCGCCAGGATGCCGGCGCGCCGGTCTGCGCACCGGCTCCAGCCATGGCGGGGCGGTCAGTCCGCTCCGAGGATCAGGGTGCCCGTGGCGCTGAGCGTGCCGCCGGTGCCATTGACGAGGGCGAGGCGGGCGTCGGGCACCTGGCGTGCGCCGCACTCGCCCCGGAGCTGGCGCACCGCCTCGATGAGGATGAACATGCCGTACATCCCGGGGTGGGTGTACGAGAGTCCGCCACCGTTGGTGTTCATCGGAAAGTCGCCCCCGGGCGCCGTTCGCTGGCCCGAGACGAACGGGCCTCCCTCGCCCTTCGCGCAGAAGCCGAGTTCCTCGAGCGTGACGAGCGCGGTGTACGTGAACGAGTCGTACACCTCGACGACATCGATATCGGCGTGGGTGACGCCGGCCATCTCGAACGCCGCCTTGCCGGAGTAGCGGGCCGGGGTCGTCGTGATGTCGTCCATGCCGAGGAGAGACTGGTGCGTGCTGGCCTCGCCGCTGCCCAGTACCCACACGGGCTTCTTCTTGAAGTCGCGCGCCCGCTCGGCGCCGACGACGACGACCGCGCCGCCGGCGTCCGTGACGAGGCAGCAGTCGTAGATGTGGAACGGGTAGGCGATCCAGCGCGACGATAGCACGTCTTCGATCGTCAGGTCGTCGCGCATCATCGCGCGCGGGTTGAGCTGTGCCCATTTGCGGGTCGCGACGGCGATCTCGGCGAGCTGCTCGCTCGTCGTGCCGTACTGGTGCATGTGGCGCATCGCCGCCATGCAGTACGCGCTCGGTGCGCCGCCGACGCCGAACGGCACCTCGAACTGCATCGCCGGCAGCGTCGGGTCGAAGAAGCCGCCGCGCGGCCCGCGCCGCATGCGGCCGGAGTGGCCGGTCTCGCCGTGCGTGATCAGCGCCACGCTGCACAGGCCGGCGTTGATCGCCGCCGCCGCGTGCTCGACGTGGATCTCGAACGACGAGCCGCCCGTCATCGTGCTGTCGGTGTACTGCGGGACGATGCCCAGGTACTCGCAGAGCTGGGTGCTCGCCATGCCGCTGATGCCGCACGTCAGCACCGCATCGACCTCTGACTTGTCGATGCCGGCGTCGCGCAGCGCGTTGCGCGCGGCCTCGGCGTGCAGCATGATTGGCGTCGCGTCGGGGATGATGCCGATCTGGTCCGTCTCATCGGCGCCGACGATCGCGACCTTCCGCTTGAGGCTCATCGTGTGTCCCTCGTGTCGATGCTCATGGCGCTGGCCGGAAGAGCGGCAGCGTGATCTCGCCGGTCGCGTCTTCCCACGTCACCTCGACCGGCATGTCGCAGCGGATCCTCTCCGGTGACGGCTCGATGCCGACGAGGTTCGTCATCAGCCGCGGGCCTTCCTCGAGCTGCACGATCGCCGTCACGTACGGCGGCGTGAAGCCGGGCACCTGGGGCCGGTACTGGATCGCGAAGGTGTACAGCGTGCCCCTGCCGCTGCACGCGCGCCAGTCGATGTCCCACGAGAAGCAGCGCGGGCAGAACCGGCGCGGGTAGAAGAAGAAGCGTGCGCAGGCCCTGCAGTAGGGGAGCGACAGCTCGTGCCGCTTGCAGGCATCCCAGAAGGGCTGGGTCTCAGGACTGGGGTAGGGCAGTGGTTTCGCGTAGTCCGACATAACGTGCGCCACCTCGTGCCAGGCGCCGCCACGCGCGGCCGCCGACCGGCATCCTACCTTGACGTGCACGTTAGGGGTAGGTGAAGAAAAATTGACTTGCCCCTTGACACAGGCCGCGCGCGAAGCCCGGCCTACGGGACGAGCACGATCTTGCCGAACTGCTCCCGCTGGAGGAGACGCGCCACGGCGTCGCGCGCCCGGGCGAGCGGGAAGACCGCGTCGACCACGGGCTTCAGCCGCCCGTCCGCGAAGCACGGCGCGTAGCGCAGCAGCTCCGCCTTCGTGCCCATGAACGAGCCGTAGATCGTCTGGTGCGACAGGAAGAATCGGCTGATGTTGAACGTCGCGTCGTTCCCCGCCGTGGCTCCGCACGTGACGACGCGGCCGTTGCGCGCCAGCGCGCGGATGCTCTTCTCCATGATCTCGGCGCCGACGTTCTCGACGACCATGTCGACGCCGCGGCCGCCGGTGAGCCGCCGCGCCTCCTCCGCGAGGTCGTGCGTGCTGTAGTTGATGCGCTCATCGGCGCCGAGCGCGGCTGCCTTCTCGAGCTTGGCGTCTGAGCCGGCGCTGGCGATGACGCGCGCGCCGTGCAGCTTCGCGACCTGGATCGCCGCCACGCCGACACCGCTGCCGGCCGCGTTCACCAGCACGGTCTCGCCGTAGCGCAGGCCGGCGCGCGTCAGGATCATGTGCAGCGCGGTGGTGAAGACCAGGGGGATTGAGGCCGCCTCCTCGAACGTCAGGTTCGCCGGCTTCGGGACGAGATTAGCCGCCGGCACGACCACCAGCTCCGCCATACCGCCGTCGCGGCCCTGACCGAGCAGCCGGTATTGGGGACAGAGATTGTCGTCGCCGCGGAGGCAGGCTTCGCAGACGCCGCAGCTCACGCCAGGGTGCAGCATCACCTCGGCGCCGACCTGCGCCGAGGCGACGCCCGGCCCGACGCGCTCAACCACGCCGGCGACATCGGCCCCGAGGATGCGTGGGTGGTCGTAGCGGACGCTCTGCGGCGCCTTCACGGCCCACGCCTCGAGGTGGTTGAGGGCGACGGCCCTGACGCGCACGCGCACCTCGCCCGGGCCAACATCCGGGTCCGGCGCGTCTTCGTAGACGTAGTTGTCGGCGCTGCCCGGCTGATGGATCCGCACGGCTTTCATCGGTGTTCCCCTTCGCTGTCTGGTACTGGACTCCCGGGCGATACAATATCCGCGCGCCGCCTCTGGGCACAGGGGCGAGGCGCCGGGTCTCCGGACCGGGAGGAGTGCTGTGGCGCAGGCGCCGTTTCGCAACCAGCCGCTGCTGACACCCGAGCAGCTCACAGCGAGGCTCGGCGAGTTCCAGCGGGCGATCGAGGAGTACAACGACGGCTACTACTTCGCCTCGCATGAGACGCTTGAGACGCTCTGGATGGTGACGCCGTGGCCCGAGCGGCAGCTCTTGCAGGCGATCATCCAGTTGGCCGCGGCGTTCGTGCATCTCGTGCGCGGCGAGTACGAAGGCGTGGTCAAGCTGCTCGACGCCTCGGAGGCGAAGCTGCTGGACTTTCTGCCGGAACGGTTGGGCGTGCAGACCGCCGCCCTGGCCGCCGACATCGCCGCCGCGCGCGAGGAGCTGGTCGCCCTCGGGCCGGCGCGCTTCCAGGAGTTCGACGAGACGCACGTCCCGCAGATCGCCGTCCGGGGGATCGAAGGCGGGCCGCGGCGGTTGCGGACGAAAGATTAATGTGTTATCAATGCGGTTCCAATGTTACTCGAATAGAATGGTCACCAGGAGGTGTGACTGATGAAGATTCTTGTTGCCGAAGATGACCTGCGCCTGGCCCGCGCTATCAAGCGGGTGTTCGAGGAGGAGTCGCACAGCGTCAAGATCGTGGGGAACGGCCGAAACGCGGTCGACGCGGCGCGCCACGACGCCTACGACGTGCTGATCCTGGATGTCATGCTGCCGGAGATGGACGGGTTCGATGTCTCCCGCCAGTTGCGCAGCGCGGGCTCGGACATGCCGGTGCTGATGCTGACGGCGCGCACCGACATCACGGACCGCGTCAAGGGGCTCGACGCGGGCGCGGACGACTACATGGTGAAGCCCTTCGCGGTCGCGGAGCTGCTGGCGCGCGTGCGGGCGCTCGGGCGCCGCGGCGCGCGCGGGGGGAACGGCAACGGCAACCTGCGCGCCGGCGACCTCGTGCTCGACATCTCGAAGCACAGCGCGATCCGCAACGGCCAGGAGATCGAGCTGACCGTGAAGGAGTTCCAGCTCCTGGAGCTGATGCTCCGCCACCAGGGCCAGGTGCTCACGCGGGCGCAGATCCTCGACCATGTCTGGCAGTACGACCGCGATTTCGCCAGCAACGTCGTGGACATCTACGTCCACTACCTGCGCAACAAGGTCGACCGGGGGTTCAAGACGCAGCTCATCCGCACCGTGCGTGGCGTGGGGTACACGCTCAAGGCGTAGATGTTCGAAGCCCTCCGCTGGCGGCTCACCGCGTGGTACGTCCTGGCGTTCACGGTGGTGTTCGTCGTCATCGGCGTCAGCGTCTTCTTCTGGGTCGACCGGCGGCTGTCCGACGAGGTGGATAACGCGGTCGCGGCAGTGACCGGTCAGGCCCAGGCGTCGCTGGCGAAGGTGGAGGCGACCGAGCCGGCCAGCGGCGCCGGCATCGGCCTCGGTGCGGACGAGGTCCGCGCGGTGCTCGCGCGGGCGGCGCTCGGTGGCTCCGCGGACGTGTTCATCCTGCTCGTGAACCCCGACGGATCCATCGCCGCCAACCCGGGCGACGTGCCTGTCGGCGGCTTGCCTGACCAGGCAGCGATCGCCCGCGCGCGCCAGACGGGCCAGGACTGGCGATCGGCGACGATCGATGGCCATGACCTGCGCATCCACACCGTCGCGATCTACACGAGGACCGGCGCGCTTGACGGCTTTGTGCAGGGCGGCAAGTCGCTCGAGGCGCGCGATCACTCGCTGCGCACGCTCGCGGTCGTCATGGCGAGCGGCGGTCTCGCCGGGCTCGTGCTGGCGACGCTGGGGGGCCTGGTCGTCGCCGGCATCGCCATCCGGCCGGTGCGCCGGAGCTTTCAGCGCCAGCGCGAGTTCGTCGCCGATGCGTCGCACGAGCTCCGGACCCCCCTCACCGTGATCCGCACGAATGCCGAAACGCTGTCCGCGCTGACTCCGGCCGATGAGGCGGTGGACGACATCGTGCAGGAATCGAAGTACATGACGCGCTTGCTCGACGACCTGCTGCTCCTCGCCGGCAGCGACCAGGACGGTATCGCGCTCGTGCTCGCACCCGTCGACCTTGGCGAGCTGGCCCACAGCGCGGCACGCGCCGCGGCCACGCTCGCCGCCGACGCGGGACTCGCGTTCGACACGGCGTTCGATGGTGTGCTGATGGTACGCGCCGATGGCGAGCGGCTGCGTGAGGTGCTGCTGATCGTCCTCGATAACGCGGTCAAGTACACGCCGCGGGGCGGCCGCGTGGTCCTCCGCGCCTACCGGGAGCGCGGCGATGCCGTCGTCACGGTCGACGATACCGGCGTCGGCGTGGCGGCGGACGAGATCCCGCGACTCTTCGACCGCTTCTACCGGGTCGACAAGGCACGCTCGCGGGCGCTCGGCGGCGCCGGGCTCGGCCTCTCGATCGCCCGCGAGATCATGCACGCCCACGGCGGGTCGCTGCAGTTCAAGAGCGAGCTGGGCAAGGGCAGCAGCGTCGCCATCAGGCTGCCGCTGGCGGCGGCATGACCGTGGCCGCGCTCCCGGCCGGCGACGCGGCCGAGCGCCGTGTGTTGGCGGCGCGTATCGCCGCGGTGCGCGCACGCATCGAAGCCGCCTGCGCCCGCGCGGGGCGCGACCCGGGCGCGGTGACGCTCGTCGGGGTGTCGAAGACGCACAGCGCCGCGACGATCGCGGCTGCGCACGCCGCCGGCCTGCGCGACTTCGGCGAGAACCGCGTGCAGGAGGCGGGGCCGAAGATCGAGTCGCTGCGCGCCGCCGGCGTCTCGCCGGTCTGGCACCTCGTCGGGCACCTGCAAACGAACAAGGTCCGGGCCGCGCTGGGGCTCTTTGCTATACTCCACGGCGTCGATTCGGAGCGTCTCGCGGCGGCGATCAGCCGCGCGGCGCCGCGCCCGGTGCGCGTGTTCCTGCAAGTCAACGTGGCGGAGGAGGCGTCGAAGCACGGTGCGGACCCCGCTGCAGCCCCGGCGCTCGCTGAGCGCATCGCACGCCTGCCGAACGTCGATCTGGCGGGGCTGATGACCGTCGCGCCGCGCGCCGACAATCCCGAGGACGTCCGTCCGGTCTTTCAGCGGCTCCGCATGCTGCGCGATGCCCTCGGCCTGCGAGACCTGTCGATGGGCATGACGGACGACTTCGAGGTCGCGGTCGAGGAGAGGGCGACGCTCGTGCGCGTCGGCCGCGCCATCTTCGGCGAGCGCCCCGCGGCGGGCGCGGAGGAGGAGCCGTGAAGGTCGGGCTGGTCGGCTGCGGGTTCATGGGCGAGGCGATGCTGAGCGCGACGCTGGGCAAGGCTGTCGTCGCGCCTGAGGACGTCTTCGTCGCGGAGCTCAACGACGACCGCTGCGCCGCCGCGAACAGCCGCTACGGCGTGCGCACGACCACGGACCTTACGCAGGTCGTCGACGCCAGCGAGCTCGTGATCTTCGCGGTGAAGCCGCAGGAGTTCGCGCGCACCGCGCACCGCGTCGAGGGCCGCTTCCGCCGTGAGCAGACGATCCTCTCGATCATGGCGGGCGTGCCCATCGCGCGCATCGCGCACATGCTGAGCCACGCCGCCATCGTGCGGGTGATGCCGAACACGCCCGCCTCCATCGGGCAGGGGATGAGCGTCTGGACGGCGACGCCGGAGGTCGACGGCACCGCGCGCGAGTGCGTGGCAGCGATCCTCGGCGCCATGGGGCGCGAGATTCACGTCGACGACGAGAGCTACCTGGACATGGCGACGGCGCTTTCCGGTAGCGGGCCAGGGTTCGTCTTCCTTTTGATCGAGGCGTTCATCGACGCCGGCGTGCAGGTGGGCTTCAAGCGCGAGGTCGCGGAGGTGCTGGCGCTCCAGACATTCATCGGCTCGGCGAAGTACGCGGAGGCGACGGGAAAGCACCCGGCCGTGCTGCGCAACGAGGTGACGTCGCCGGCGGGGACGACGGCGGCCGGCATCATCGCCCTGGAGAACGCGGGCATCCGGGGCGCTATCATGGAAGCGGTGATGGCGGCCTACGAGCGGTCGCGCGAGCTGGGGGCCTGAGTGTTCGGTCTGGGAACGTACAGCGGCACGAATCCCATCGCCTACGCGGTGAGCCTGGTGATCACGTTGCTGATCATCGCGATCTTCGTGCGGGCGATCCTGAGCTGGTTCAACATGGACCCGCGCAACCCCCTGATCCAGGCGCTGAACTCCATTACCGAGCCGATCCTGGAGCCGATCCGCCGCTTCATGCCGCACCTCGGCATCGACCTCTCGCCGATGATCGCGATCATCCTGCTCTCGGTCATCCAGTCCGCCATCAGCAGCAAGTTCGGCTGAGGCAGTCCGGCGGGCGTATGTCGCACACGGGATCTATCGATCCTCCAACATCCGCCCTGCGGGCATTCATCCCCGCGGACGCAACACGCGCGACATAACCGCGCACCCGGATGCGCGCGCCGCCGCGCTATACTGGCTGCGGAACTCCGTACGCGAAAAGAGGCATGATGCCCGACGCCCCGGCCCCGCGGTCCCGCAGGCGCGCCCCCGGGCTTCCCCCGGCGTCATCTCGCGCCCACCCGCTGTCTCCTGCGCACCGTCCAGACTGTCGCCGCAGTTGCCGAAAGGGCGCCGCATGACCGACCCCAAGCTTGACGACCTGTGCGTGAACACGGTCCGCACGCTCTCGATCGACGCCGTGCAGAAGGCCAACTCCGGCCACCCCGGCATGCCGATGGGCGCCGCGACGCTGGCGTACGTGCTCTGGGACCGCTTCCTGAAGCACAACCCGGCGGACCCCGCGTGGCCCGACCGCGACCGCTTCATCCTCTCCGCGGGGCACGCATCGATGCTCCTGTACAGCATGCTGTACCTGACCGGATACGAGGGGATCACGCTCGACGATATCAAGAGTTTCCGGCAGTGGGGCAGCCCGACGGCCGGGCACCCGGAGCGGGGCTTGATCCCCGGCATCGAGGTGACGACGGGGCCGCTCGGGCAGGGGTTCGCCAACAGCGTCGGCATGGCGATCGCCGAGCGCTTCCTGGCAGCGACGTTCAATCGCCCCGGTCACGCGGTGATCGACCATTACACCTACGTGCTGGCGAGCGACGGCGACCTGATGGAGGGCATTTCTCACGAGGCGGCCTCCCTCGCCGGGCATCAGTGGCTGAGCAAGCTGATCTGCCTGTACGACTCGAACCTCGTCTCGCTCGACGGCCCGACGTCGCTCGCCTTCACGGAGGACGTCGCGACGCGCTTCGAGGCCTACGGCTGGCAGGTCCAGCGCATCGACGGCATGGATGCGCAGCAGGTGGAGGCGGCGCTGCGCCTGGCGCAGCAGGACACCGACCGGCCGTCGCTCATCGTCGCCCACACGCACATCGGCTACGGCAGCCCGCACAAGCAGGACTCCAGCAAGGCGCACGGCTCGCCGCTGGGCGAGGAGGAGGTCGCGCTCGCGAAGCGCGCGTATGGCTGGCCCGAAGACAAGAGCTTCTACGTGCCGGACCAGGCGCTGGAGCACTTCCGGCTCGCGCGCGACCGCGGCGCGCGGCGGCAGCGCGAGTGGGAAGCGCGCATGGACGCGTACGCGCAGGCGTACACGGCCGATGCGGCCGCCCTGCGCCGCGCACTCGCCGGCGAGCTGCCGGACGGCTGGGATGCCGCGCTGCCGTCCTACGCGCCGGAGGACAAGCCGCTCGCCACGCGGGCGGCGTCCGGCGCGGCGCTCAACGCCATTGCCGGCCGCCTGCCGCTGCTCATCGGCGGCTCGGCGGACCTCGGTGAGTCGAACAACACGGATCTGCACGACCTGGGCGTCATGTCGGCGGAGACGCCGGCCGGGCGCAATATCTACTTCGGCGTGCGCGAGCACGGCATGGCCGGCGCGCTCAACGGCATGTCGGCGCACGGCGGGGTGGTGCCCTTTGGCGCCACCTTCCTCGTGTTCTCCGACTACTGCCGCCCGTCGATCCGCCTGGCCGCGCTCAGCGGCTACAGCCCGATCCTCGTCTTCACGCACGACAGCGTCGCCCTCGGCGAGGACGGCCCCACGCACCAACCCATCGAGCACCTGATGGCGTTGCGGGCGATGCCGCATCTGACGTTGATCCGCCCCGCCGACGGCAATGAGACCGTGATGGCGTGGAAGGCGGCCGTCGAGAACCGTCGCGGTCCGACGCTGCTCGCGCTCTCACGGCAGGCGCTGCCGCACCTCGCGGGCACGGCGGACGGCGGTGCGCGGGGGCTGCTGCGCGGCGCCTACGTTGTCAGCGAGGCGCCCGGCGCCGGAAGGCCCGACGCGATCCTCATCGCCACCGGCTCCGAGGTGAGCCTGGCTGTCGAGGCGCAGGCGCAGCTCGCCGCCCGCGACGTGCGGGCGCGCGTCGTCAGCATGCCGTGCTGGAGCTTCTTCGAGGCGCAGGAGCAGGCGTACCGCGACGAGGTGCTGCCGCCCGACGTGCGGGCGCGCGTCTCCGTCGAAGCCGGCGTGACGCTCGGCTGGCGGCGCTGGGTCGGCGACGACGGCGACGCGATCGGCATCGATGGCCGCTTCGGCGCGTCGGCGCCGGGGGCGACGGTGCTGCGCAACCTCGGCTTCACGCCGGAGGAGGTCGCGCGGCGGACGCTCGCGCTCGTCGAGCAGTTCAGCGGAGCGAGGCGCTGATGCGCATCGCCGTCGCGACGGACCACGCGGGGTTCCCGCTGAAGCAGCCGATCATCGACGAGCTGCGGCGGCTTGGCCACGAGGTGCTCGACCTGGGCACGGACAGCGAGGCGCCCGTCGATTACCCCGACTACGCGGAGGCTGCCGGCGAGGCCGTCCGCGGCGGCCGCGCCGAGCGCGCGGTGCTGATCTGCGGCAGCGGCGTCGGCGCGTCGGTGGCGGCCAACAAGATGCCGGGCATCCGCGCCGCTGTCTGCCACGACACGTACTCCGCGCACCAGGGCGTGGAGCACGACGACATGAACGTCCTGACGCTCGGGGCGCGGGTCATCGGAGCGGCGCTGGCGCTGGAGCTGGTCGGCGCGTTCGTGCGTGCGGAGTTCTCGGGGGCGGAGCGGCACGTGCGCCGGCTGAACAAAGTGCTCGCCATCGAGGCGCGATTCACGGAAGCAAAGGAGAAGGTCGATGGCTAATCCCATGGTCGAGCTGTATCAGAAGGAGCGGCAGTCTCCGTGGCTCGACTTCATCCGCCGAAACATGCTGGATGACGGCGGCCTCAGGCGCTACGTCGAGCGGGACGGCATCCGCGGCGTCACGGCCAACCCGACGATCTTCGAGAAGGCGATCGACGCCGGCGACGACTACGACGCGCAGATCGCGCAGCTCGTCCGCGACGGCGTGCCCCAGCACGACCTCTTCGAGAAGATCGCCATCACCGACATCCGCCACGCGTGCGACATCCTGCGGCCGGTGTTCGACGCGTCGGGCCGGGCCGATGGCTTCGTCAGCATCGAGGTCTCGCCAGAGAACGCGTTCCGGACGCAGGAGACGATCGACGAGGCGAAGCGGTGGTGGGGCGAGATCGACCGCCCGAACCTGCTCGTCAAGATCCCGGCGACGGACCAGGGTCTGCCGGCGATCGAGGAGTGTCTCGCCGCCGGCGTCAACATCAACATCACGCTGCTGTTCGCGGTCGAGTACCACGAGCGTGTGATGGATGCCTACCTGCGGGCGCTCGAGAGGCGCGTTGCCGAGGGGCTCGACGTGCGCGATGTCAACTCTGTCGCCAGCTTCTTCGTCAGCCGCGTCGACACGAATGCGGACAAGCGCATCGAGACGAAGATTGCGGCGGCAAAGACGGACGCCGAGCGGTCGATGCTGGAGGGGTTGCGCGGCACCGTCGCCGTTGCGAACGCGAAGCTCGCGTACCACCGGTTCCGCGAGGTCTTTGGCAGCGAGCGCTACCGGAAGCTCGAAGCGAAGGGCGCAAAGCTCCAGCGTCCGCTCTGGGCGAGCACCGGCACCAAGAACCCGAAGTACAGCGATGTCAAGTACATCGACGAGCTGATCGGGCCGGACACCGTGAACACGATGCCTCCGCAGACCATCGACGCCTTCCGCGACCACGGCGTTGTGCGGCGCACGATCGATGAGGACTACGATGGAGCGCTTCGCGTGCTCGCAAGCCTGGAATCGGCGGGCATCTCACTGAAGGAGATCACCGACGAGCTGCAGCGAGATGGCGTCGACGCCTTCGCGAAGTCGTTCGACCAGATCCGCGCGACGACGGCCGCGAAGGCGGAGCGGATCAAGCAGAGGGCCGGCGCGGCATGAAGTTCGAGCTGGGCGCGTATGCGGCGCGCGTCGAGCAGCGGCTGAGGCAACTTGCGGACGATGGCGCGCCCGGGCGCATCTGGCAGCGCGACGCGACGTTCTGGGGTGGCGACGCCGCGCGCCAGGCGTCGGTCTCGAACCGCCTCGGCTGGCTCGAGGTCGCGGCGCAGATGCGCGATCGCGTGCCGGAGCTGCGGGCGTTCGGCGAAGACGTCCGTGCGCAGTTCGACGCCTGCGTGCTGCTTGGGATGGGCGGCAGCTCGCTCGCGCCCGAGGTGCTCCGCGGGAGCATCCCGCATCCGCACGGCTGGCCGCAGCTCTACGTGCTCGACACCACCGACCCGGCGACGATCGCGTCGGTGACGCGGCGCATCAACCCGGCGCGGACGCTCTTCTTCGTCTCCTCGAAGTCCGGCACGACGACCGAGCCCAACTGCCTCTTCGCGCGCTTCCACGAGCTGGTGGCCGCGGAACGGGGCGCCGGTGCGGGCGAGCACTTCGTCGCGGTGACGGACGCCGGCACCCCGCTGCAGGACCTCGCGCGCGAGCACGGCTTCCGCCGCGTCTTCACGAATCCGGGCGACATCGGCGGGCGCTACTCCGCGCTGTCGTACTTCGGCCTCGCGCCGGCCGCGGCGACAGGCGTCGATGTCGCGCGACTGCTCGACGCCGGGGTGCGTGCGGCCGATGACGCGCGGTCGCCCGCCAGCGACGCTCTCCGGCTCGGCGCCGCGCTCGGCGAGCTGGCGCGCGCGGGGCGCGACAAGTGCACGTTCCTCGTGACGCCGGCCATCGCCTCGGCTGGGCTCTGGCTCGAACAGCTCATCGCCGAAAGCACGGGCAAGCTGGGCACGGGCATCGTGCCCGTCGCCGGCGAGCCGCCCGGCACGCCACGGCACTACGGTGAGGACCGCGTGTTCGTGCGGCTGCGGATCGAGGGCGGCGACAACGCCGGGCTGGACGCGGTCGCCGGCGCGATGGTCGGCGAGGGGCACCCGGTAATCACGATCGGCCTCGACGACCCGTACGACCTCGGCCGCGAGTTCATGCGCTGGGAGTTCGCGATCGCCGTCGCCGGCCGCGTGCTCGAGATCAATCCGTTCGACGAGCCGAACGTGCAGGAGTCGAAGGACAATACGAAGCGCGTGCTCGCGGAGTTCGAGCGCACACGAACGCTCGACGTGCAAGGGATCGACACTGCCGCGAGCCCGGTCGCGCTCGACCGGCAGGACGCGCACCCGTCGCACGACCTCGACGCGGCGCTCGGGAGGCTGCTCGGGCGGCTTTCTCCGGGCGATTACTTTGCGATCACCGCCTACATCGAGCCGACCGCTGCCGCGCAGGCGGCGTTCGATGCGATCCGCGCCGGCGTGCGCGACGCGCGCCGCGTGGCGACGACGCTCGGCTATGGCCCGCGGTTCTTGCACTCGACGGGGCAGCTCCACAAGGGCGGGCCGCCGGGGGGCGTCTTCCTGCAGGTCACGGCGCCCGACGCTGAGGACGTCGCGATCCCGGGAGAGGCGTTTACGTTCGGTCAATTGAAGCGGGCGCAGGCGATCGGCGACCTGCAGTCGCTGGAGAAGCACGGCCGTCCGGCGCTGCGCGTCCATCTTCCGGCGGACGTCGCCGGCGGCCTCGAGCGTCTGCGGGCCGCCGTGCAATCGGCGGTCGCCGGCAGTGCAAGCGGGAGGTAACGCATGGACATCGGGATGATCGGCCTCGGGCGCATGGGCGCGAACATGACGGTGCGCCTGCTGCGCGGTGGGCATCGCGTCGTCGTGACGGACCTGAGCGCTGATGCGGTCGCGGCGTCGGTCGCGGAGGGTGCTGCCGGCGCTGCGTCGCTCTCGGAGCTGGTCGACAAGCTGCCGCCGCGTCGCGCTGTCTGGATGATGGTGCCGTCCGGGGCGCCCGTCGACTCGACGATCGCGCAGCTCGTGCCGCTGCTGGCGAAGGGCGATGTGCTGATCGATGGCGGCAACTCGAACTACCACGACTCGATGCGCCGCGCGGAGTCCGTGGCGGCGCGTGGGATCGAATACGTCGATGCCGGCACGAGCGGCGGCATCTGGGGGCTGAAGGAGGGTTACTGCCTGATGGTCGGCGGCTCCGACGACGCCTTCTCCTTCGTGGAGCCGGTGCTGAAGACGCTGGCACCGCCCGACGGCTACGCGCACGTCGGGCCGACCGGCGCCGGCCACTTCGTGAAGATGGTCCACAACGGCGTCGAGTACGGCATGATGGCGGCCTACGGAGAGGGATTCGAGCTGCTCGCCGGCTCGAAGTTCAACCTCGACCTGCACCAGGTCGCCGCGCTCTGGAACCGCGGCTCCGTCGTGCGCTCGTGGCTGCTCGAGCTGGCGGAGCGCGCGCTCGCGAGCGACCCGCGCCTGGAGTCGATCGCCGGTTACGTGCAGGACTCCGGCGAGGGCCGCTGGACGGTGCAGGAGGCGCTCGACCAGGATGTGCCACTGCCGGTCATCACGCTCTCGTTGATGCGGCGCTTCTCGTCGCGCCAGCAGTCGTCGTTTAGCGCGAAGCTGCAGGCGGCGCTGCGCAACGAGTTCGGCGGGCACGCCGTGAAAGCCGCGGGCACCAAACCGGCATGACCAGCCCGACGCGGAACCCGCTTCGCGCCGGCCTGCACATGCCGCGCACGCCCGACCCCTGCGCGCTCGTCGTCTTCGGCGCCACCGGCGACCTCACGGCCCGCAAGCTCGTGCCCGCGCTGTACAACCTTGCGCGCGAGCGGCTGCTTCCGATGGGCTTCTCCGTCGTCGGGTTCGCGCGCCGCGACTGGAGCGATGAGCAGTTTCGCGCGGCGATGAAGGATGGCGTCTCGAAGTTCTCGCGCGAGCCGCTGCAGGACGAGATCTGGGAGAGTTTTGCGCGCGACCTGCACTACGTCAGCAGCGACTTCGCCGACCCCGCCGGTTATCGGCGGCTCGGCGAGCGGCTCACGAAGCAGGATCAGGCGCACGGAGCCGGAGGCAACCGGCTGTTCTATCTTGCGACGCAGCCCACCGCGTACGCGGAGATCGCCCAGAACCTCAAGGAGGCGGAGCTGTCACGCGTGGCGGACGGCAGCTGGACGCGCCTCGTCGTCGAGAAGCCGTTCGGCCGGGACCTGGAATCGGCGCGGAAGCTCGACCGGAGCCTGGGTGCGGTGTTTCGCGAGCGCCAGATCTTCCGCATCGACCACTACCTGGGGAAGGAGACCGTCCAGAACATCATCGTCTTCCGCTTCGGCAACGGCATCTTTGAGCCGATCTGGAACCGCCGCTACGTCGACAACGTGCAGGTGTCCGTCGGAGAGACGGTGGGCGTCGAGGGCCGAGGCGGCTACTACGAGGAGTCGGGCGCCCTGCGGGACATGGTACAGAACCACCTCATGCAGGTGCTCGCGCTCGTCGCGATGGAGCCGGTGGCGTCGTTCACGGGAGACGCCGTCCGTGACGAGAAGGCCAAGGTGTTCCACGCCATCATGCCCATCGAAGACATCGCAGGCTCGACCGTGCGCGCCCAGTACACGGCGGGCGCGGTTCTCGGCGAGCAGGTGCCCGGCTACCGCCAGGAGCCCGGCGTCGCGCCGGACTCTCGCATCGAGACGTACGTCGCGCTCAAGCTCACGGTCGAGAACTGGCGCTGGGCCGGCGTGCCGTTCTACCTGCGCGTCGGCAAGCGCCTGCCGAAGCGGGCGACCGAAGTCGCCATCACGTTCAAGACGCCGCCGCTCCAGTTGTTCCGCCAGATGGGCAGCGAGGGCCCCACGCCGAACCTGCTGGTCCTGCGCATCCAGCCGGACGAAGGCATCTCGCTGCGCTTCGGTGCGAAGGTGCCGGGCACCCGCTCCGACGTACGGCCGGTGAACATGGACTTCCGGTACGGCACCTCGTTCGGCGTCGAGCCGCCGGAGGCGTACGAGCGCCTGCTGCTCGATGCCATGCTCGGTGACTCGACGCTCTTCACGCGCTGGGACGGTGTCGAGGCGGCCTGGGAGCTGCTGACGCCGGTGCTCGATGCCTGGGCCAGCGGCGTGTCGCCGCTCCGCTTCTACGAAGCGGGGAGCTGGGGGCCCGACGAGGCGCGCACGCTCATGGAGCGGGACGGACGCGAATGGCACCGGATGTAGCTGCCGGAATCGAGCGCCTGGACGACCGGGCGATCGCCGTCGACCCCGGTGCGATCGAGGGCGAGTTCACGAAGATCTGGCGGGCGACCTCGGGCGCTGCCTCGGACGAGTCTTCGATCCGCCTCCGTGTGCTCAACTTCGTCGCGTTCGCGTACGAGGCCGCGGGCGCCAACCGCTTCCGGGAGGTGATGCGGGCGCTGCCCCAGCGCTACCCCTGCCGGGGCATCCTGGCCGTCGCCGCACCCGGCCAGCGGCAGCTCGATGCGTCGATCGCGGCCGGCTTCTGGCGCTCGTCGGGCGGCGCCCGCCACATCTGCTCGGAGGAGGTACAGCTCGTGGGCGGCGCCGCCCAGGAGCCCGAGCTGGCGTCGGCCGTGCTCGCGCTGCTCGTACCGGAGCTGCCCGTCGTGGCCTGGCTGATGGATGCGCCCGACTTCGGCGGCCGGATGAGCCGCGAGATCCTCGAAACCGCCGACCGCGCGTTCTTCGATACGGCGGGGCAGGTGGACACCGCGGCCGTCTTCGGCCACGTCCTGCGCGCGGGCGCGGGGCGGGAGGTGGAGCTCTGCGACTTCGCCTGGGGCCGCATTGCGACGTGGCGGGAGCTGGTCGCCCAGTTCTTCGACGGCGACGAGGGCCTGCGCCAGCTCAGCAAGATCCAGTCGATCGAGATTGACGGCGGCGGGGCGCGCCTGAGCAGCGAATCCCTGCTGCTCGCCGGCTGGCTCGTCTCGCGCCTCGGGCTCTCGCTCGCCTATCTCGCGCCCAGCGGCGGGCGCATCGAGGCGACGCTCTACGATGGCACGCGCGGCGTCACGCTCAAGGTCGCCCGCGGCGCGGACGGCGGCGCGGCGCCCGTGCGTGAGGTGCGGATCCGCACCGGGACGGCGCTGCTCAGCGTCGGCATCCATCCGGAGAGCGGACACATGCACGTGCGCGAGCAGCGGGAGGGCGGGCTCTCCCGCCGCACCGTCGCGAGCCCGCGCGGCGACGACGCGTCTGCGATCGCCGCGGCGCTTGACGACCGGGCCGACCCCACGATCTACGCCGAGGCCCTGGGCAGCGCGCTGGCGCTGCTGGCCGCGCCCGCTCCCGACGCCTGATCCTCGCGCAGGAAGCGCCAGACCTCGTCCATGAAGGCGTCGATCTGGTCGTGGTGCACCCAGTGTCCGGCATCTTTCACCAGTACCGTGCGGTACGTGTGAAACGCCGACGCCTTGCCGTCGGCCTCCGGGTCGGATGCCCAGCTCTCGGAGCCGCGGACGAGCAGCACCGGGCAGCGGATCTGGTTCCAGATCTCGCGCGCCTCGGCGATGTTGAACTCGTAGGGCGAATGCAGCCGCACGTAGTTGTCGAACTTCCAGGTGAGCGTCCCGTCCTCGTTCGCGCGCGCCCCGTGGACCGTCAGGTGGTGCGCCATCTCCGCGGTCAGGTGCGGGTTCTCTTCGCGCATCCGCTTGACGGCGTCGTCCACGGACGCGTAGCGGCGCGGCACGCGCTTGTCGAAGGCCTGCATGTCGCCGATCCAGCGCCGCATGCGCACGGAGGCGGCGGTCGGCACGCCGACGCTCGGCCCCAGGCCCTCGATGGCGACGACCTTGAGCACGGCCTCGGGAAACACGCCGGCGTACTCGAGAGCGACGGCGCCGCCGAGCGAGTGGCCGACGATCGTCAGCGGGTCGCGCGCGAGCTCCTTCGCGAGCATGGCGACGTCAAGGACGAACTCGGGCAGGCTGTACTGGCCGCCTACCGCCCACGCGCTGTCGCCGTGGCCGCGCAGGTCGACGGCGTACACGCAGTACACGCGCTTCAGCCGCACGGCGACATCGTCCCAGGTGCGGGCGTGGTCGCGGTTGCCGTGGATGAGCAGCAGGGGCGGGTTGGCTTCGTCGCCCCAGACGGCGTAGTGGAGCTTCAGCCGCTGGGACGTGTAGTAGCGCGAGACGGGCTCTTCCGGCATGGACGCTCCTTACCCCGCGACGACGGCACGCCGCGGCCCAAGCTACTTGAGCGGGCACGAAGGGTCAAGGATGACGCACGGTTCTGGAATCGGCGGTCACCGGTCGCAGCGCGAGGTGCGCGGGCAGAGTGCTGGACAGGGCAGTCAGGATTGGCTCCCGCGCAGGCGTGGGTCGCCGATGTCGCGGATGGCGTCGCCGAGGACGTTGAATCCGAACACCGTGAGCGCGATCGCGGCGCCCGGGAAGAACGCGGCCGGGATGTTGATCGGGAAGCTGTTGCGCGCGTCGCTCACGTCGCGCCCCCACGAAGCCGCCGGCGCCGGGATGCCGAGCCCGAGGAACGACAGTGACGCCTCGGCGAGGATCGCCGCGCCCAGCAGCGTCGTCATGATGACGATCGCCAGCGCCATCACGTTGGGCAGGATATGACGGAAGAGGATGCGCGGCGTCGACGCGCCGGTCGCGCGCGCCGCCTCGACGTACTGGTTGTTCTTCTCGGACAGCGCTGCGCCGCGCACCACGCGGGTCACCCCGGGGATGATCGCCAGCATGATCGCGACCACCACCGTCCGCGCCGACGGGCCGAGCGCCTGCACGATGATGAGGAGCAGCAGGAGCGGCGGAAAGGCGATCGCCGTATCGACGGAGCGCTGGATCATCGAATCAATGACCCCGCCCATGTACCCGGAGATGATGCCGATCACCGTGCCGATCGCGGCGCCGCCGAGCACCGAGATGAACGCGACGGAGAGGGAGATCCGGGCGCCGTAGATGTCGCGGCTGAGCACGTCGCGGCCGATCTGGTCCGTGCCAAACCAGTGGGCGAGCGACATGCCTTCGCTCGGCTGACCGGCCGTGAACTCGTTCAGGCCGTACGGCGCGATCCAGGGGGCGAGCAGGGCGATCGCCGCAAAGATGAGGATGATCACGAGCCCCACGAACCCCAGCGGGTTCCGGCGAATGAGCGTCCCGGTTCTGCGCAGGAACGCGATGGCCCGGCCACGCTCCCGTTCGGGGAACGGCTCGGCGCCGATGCTGGGGGTCGCGACCGCGATGTCCTTCGCCACGATCAGCCTCTCACGAGTATCGGATGCGCGGGTCGAACCACGCGTAGCTCACATCGACGGCGAGGTTGAGCAGGATGACGGTCGCGCCGGCGTACAACGTCATCGTCTGCACGACCTGGAAGTCCTTGTAGAATAGCTCCTGGAACACGTACTGGCCGAGCCCCGGCAGCACGAAGATCTGCTCGATGATGATGGCGCCACCGAGCAGCCCGGCCATCTGGAGCCCCAGCACCGTCACCACCGGGATCAGCGAATTCTTGAGGCCGTGACGGAGCACCACCGCGCGCTCCCGCAGTCCCTTCGCGCGCGCCGTCCGCATGTAGTCCTGCCGCATCACCTCCAGCAGTGACGACCGTGCGAGGCGCATGATGCCTGCCGCCGACGCCAGGGCGAGCACGGCGGCCGGCGGTCCGAACTGCTTCAGGTTCTGGATCGGGCTGTCGAAGAAGCCGATCGTGCGCCCGAGCGGCGGCGAGTAACCCCAGAGCGCCACCGGCACGATGAGCACCAGGGTGCCCACCCAGAAGTTTGGCACCGACAGGCCGAGGATGGCCGTTACCCGCACCAGGTAGTCCATCGGCGAGTTGCGGAATACGGCCGAGATGATCCCGAAGGGGATGCCGACCAGGATCGTGAAGATCATCGTCAGCACCATCAGCTCGAACGTCACCGGGAAACGCAGGCGCAGCGCCGTTGTCACGGGCTGGTTGTAGTACGACGAGATCCCCAGGTTGCCTGTGAAGACGTTCTTCACCCAATCGCCGTACTGGCTGCCGCCGAACTGGACGAACGGCGCCGACCCCTTGAACGCGATCGGGAAGAGCGGCTGGTCCAGACCTAACTCGTGTTCGATTGCCTTCAACTGCTCGGGCCTGCAGCTCAGCCCGCAGCGCAACTGCGCCGGGTTGCCTGGGACGACGTGCAGCAGCACGAAGACGATGAGGGACAAGAACACGAGGATCACGACCCCGATCAGCAGGCGGCGCAAGATGAACGTTTGCATGATCCGGCCCCGTCCCCGGCGCCCGGGCCTCCTACTTGTTGAGCCACGTCCGGTTCAGGAAGTTGGCGGACGCCCCGATCCCGGTCGGGACGTTCATCACGTACGGCTGGTACAGCGTGAACGAGTACGGCGTGCAGATCGGCAGGAACATCGGCCCCTTCGAGTAGATCAGTTTCTGCACGTCGCGCACCTTCGCCGCCTGCGCCACCGGATCCGTGATCCCCTTCGAGTCGGTGATCCCCTGCTCGATCTCCGGGTACAGCTTGCCGAGCCCGATCGAGTAGATGTCGCTGCCAGCGGGACCGTG
>JAGWOC010000140.1 GCA_028872875.1 Chloroflexota bacterium
GACTTCGGGTTCCGAGTGTTCCAGCTTGCGCCGTCGAACTTCAAAGCCTGGGAAGAGCCACAGCACAAGGACCAAGCACGCTACGTCCGGAGTTTGCGAGCCGCGATTGACACTCTCGGCGAGAGCTTCGATGTACAGAACGCGATTTGGGAAGTCGCAATCAAGGAAGGCTTTGGCCTTACAACCGAAATCGAAAAGGTCCCGTCAATCAAGAGCAACGAGGTGTATCTCGTCAAGGACCCGGACCTCGGTCAGTCATTCCGAATCTGTCTCGACAAGACTCTCCGAGCACAGTCGGTCGCTGCCATGTCGTTGACCCGCGACGATCTGTTCGTCTGCCGGGACGTTGCGATTACGGATGAGATAGCGGCCAACCTCGCACTCCAATGTCGCCTAAAGACCCTGTAAAGGAACCATGAAGCTCAAGTTCAACGCAGACCAGGAATACCAGCTCCAGGCCATCGAGGCCGTCGTCAATCTGCTCGATGGTCAGGCTCGCGTTGCAACAACACCTTCATTCCTGCCGGGCGCATCGGGCGTCGCCGTCGTCAGCAATCGTCTGACCGTCAGCGGAGACGACATTCTCCGCAACCTGCGGCGCGTACAAAAAGAGAACGGCATCGGCCCTGACATGCGACTGCATTCGATCACTGGAGCTATCGAAACGCCCGCCGGAAGGCAACAGAAGGTGACCTTCCCGAACTTCTCAGTCGAGATGGAGACCGGGACCGGGAAGACCTATGTCTACCTCCGGACAGCGTTCGAGCTCGCGCGTAGCTAATTCCCCCGGATATACCTGCGACCCGAGAGAGAACGGTGCCGTGAACGGCACACGATCGGGCGTCCTTCCCCCTTTCCCCCGCGCCTCGCCCCGTCCGATCGCGGATCCCGTCAGCCCGTCCCGATCGGCATCGCCGCGACGGTCTCGACGTCGTACGCGAAGATCGCCCAGCCCGACCAGATCCGTGCGCCGCGCTCGCCCTTGAGCCGCGAGCGGCCGGCGCGGTACTCGCGCTTGAGGTGCGCGATCCGGCCTTCACAGCCCACCCGGTATCGCGCGCGGCGACGGCGAGTGCGTCGCGACCCCGGGTTGTCGCCGCGCCCGACGATGAAGAGGTCCATGTCGGCGCGCACGCCGGCCATCGTCGCCGCCGTGGCGAGGTGCCCGAAGCCGCCATCAAAGGCGGCCTCGCGCGGACGCAGGCCGCAGTCCCGCAGCTCCTGCGCGGTGTGCTCGAGGAGCGTGTTCTCGCCGGTCGCGCTGGCGGAGAGCGCGGGCGGCAGGACCAGGCCGCGCGCCCCGCGGCGAGTGTGCGGCGTGGCCTCGGCGACCTGGAGGACGTACCCGAACTGCGTGGGCTCCGAGAGCTTGCCGCGGCGCAGCGGCCGCGCGTCGACATCGAAGAGCGAGACGACCCGGTGCGCGATCTTCTCGCCGGCGAAGCGCTGGCGGACCTGCCCCGCGACGCGCTCGGCCAGCGCCGCGACGCGCTCGAGCTCGCGCAGCACCCGCTGGCGCGTCGCGGGAGAGACACCGCGTGCGCGCGAGCGCGATCGCCGCGCCTGGGCAAGGAGCCGCCGGGCCTCGCGCGCGCTGGCGCGCACCGCCCGCGCGGCCTCTTCGTTGAGCCGCTGGACCGCGACCTTCGCCTCGCCGGTCCGGCGCTTGATGGTGCGCCCCAGGGCGCGGACCCGCCGGGCCACGGCGCGCGAGCGGTCGCGCACGCGCGCGGTCGTCGTCGGGACGGCGGCCTTCACGCGCCGCCCGGCGCGCCCGAGCGCGCGCACCGCCTGGGCGCAGAGGCCGGAGTCGGTGGGATAGCGGACGTCGGCCGCGACGACGGTCGAGTCGACGCGCAGCGCGCGGGCGCGGAAGCGCCGCTCGCGGGCGGCGAGCGCGATGACCTCGCGGATGAGCGCGTCGGTGACCTCGGGCCCGAGGCGGCGGGTGAGCTTGCGCACCGTCGACTCGTCCGGGACGCGCGCGTGCAAGGGGATCAGGCAGAAGCGCCGCAGGTGGATGGAGTCGGCGACCTCGCGCACGAGGGCCTCGTACCCCCAGCCGCAGCGCGCCCTCAAGACCATGAGCCGGACGTACGTCTGCATCGCCAGGGTCGGGCGGCCGTCGACCAGGCCGCGCGGGCAGCTGCGCCGCCACTGTGCCCGGAAGGGCTCGAGCAGCCGTGCGTCGCGAAGGAGCACGTCGGCGCGGGCGAGGTCCTCGGGGAGCGCCCGCACGGCGTCGGGCAGGAGCGTCTCCCAGAGCGTGTCGAGCTGTGCCGCCTCGAGCCGCAGCATCGCCGTCCCTCCTCAGCGCCTCCCGCGTCTGCTTATGCGTATTATACATATCAGCCATGACGAGGCGAGGGCGAGGGACCAGACTGCACGGCGTGCAGAAGGCGACGGCGGAGCGCCTGCGGTCGTACCGCGAGCGCGTCCGGCGCCTCGCCGCCCAGCTGGCCGAGACGGGCTTCCTGGTGAAGGGCAGCGTGATCCGGCACTACGCGCGCTGCGGCAACCCCGGCTGCCGCTGCCAGACCGACCCGGCCCAGCGCCACGGGCCGTACTAC
>JAGWOC010000074.1 GCA_028872875.1 Chloroflexota bacterium
CGCCCGCGCGCACCGGAGTGCCGCCCGGGCAGCTCACGAGATCGCACGGCCGCGCGCCACCTTGCAAGAGATGCGCGAACGCGTCGCGGACGGCGACGCCCGTCCCCGCCCAGTAGAGCCCGAGCATGACGACGATCCCGACCGCGGCCGTCACGAGCTCGAGCGCGAGGCTGAACTTCCGGTACGACCGCGCTCGCCTCAGCCGACCGGGATCCATGCGCGGCCGCCGCGCGGCGTCGATCACGCCGACAGTCTGAGCGCGACCGCGACCGAGGCCACCAGGATGGAGACGGCGACGAGCCAGCGCAGCGCCCCCTCGGGTGCGGCGATGAGCCGGTCGCGATCGAGCATGACGCGGTCGCCGCTCGTCATGCGCATCTCGCCCGACACGGCAGCCGTGCGGCGGCGCAGCGTGCGTACCCACGTGCTCAACGTGCGCTGCGCGTAGCTCATCGCGAGCGCATACGCGGCGCCGACCACCGCCGCGGGCGTGAGCGAGCCTCCGCTTGCGTACGCGCCGGTGAGGACGGGAAAGGCACCCCAGCCGATGGCGAACCACACGTCGCTGTGCAGCCGGCCGCGCGCGATCTCCAGCGGGTACGAGAGCGCGAGCGCGATGCCGACGGCGATGAACGCGAGCATCCCGGGGCCGAGGATCGTCGTCGCGGCGAGGCCGAGCGCGACCGCGCCGCCGAGGCCGACGGCCGCGAGCGCCCACAGCACGCAGTGCGGTATCCGCGTCCGCAGGGGCCGTCCGTTCATCTCGTCGAGCGCATGCACGCCGACCCCCAGCGCCAGGAAGAACGCGAGAACGCTCCACGCAAGACGGTCCAGGCGCAGCTCGGTCGCGAGGGCGGCCCCGAGGACGACGTAGCTCAGATGCCAGAGCGCGTAGGGCGCGTGAAGGAGCGTCACGTAATCGCGCCACCCGCCCGACGACAGCGCGTAGAACGCGGGCCGCGCCTCGGAGGGCGGCGCAGCTACGGGGCGGACGGTCGCTGCGGGCGCGTTTCCCCACGTCACGGCGGCGGCGCCGAGGGAGAGCGTCTGGGTGCGGACGTCGGCGATGCCCGCGGCCCGCCATACGCTCTCCATGTCATAACGCTCGCAGAAGCGATCGATCGAGCGCCCGAGGAACGCACCGACGTCGCGCCACTGTCCCGAGACCAGCGTGCCGACGAGCGGAAGGCCGACGCGGGTGTACAGCCACCATCCGATGCGGAGCGGCAGGACGCCCGGGCGATCGAACTCAAGCATCGCGATGTGCCCGCCTGGCCGCACGACGCGCGCGATCTCGCGCATGGTCGCGACGGGGTCGTCGACATAGCGCAGGAGGTACGTGACGGTGAGCCCGTCGAAGCTGGCGTCCGCGAACGGGAGCCGCTCCGCCCGACCGAGGACGAAGGCGATCCCATCCGACCGGTCGGCGGCACCGACCATCGCGGGCGTGAGGTCCACGCCGACGACGCGGCAGCCGCCGCGACGGAGAGCGCGCGCGACCAGCCCGGTCCCGGTGGCGACGTCCAGGTAGCGGTCCGTCTCGCGCGCGGCCGCGCGCTCCACCAACCGGCGGCGCCAGCCCGCCTCGAGGCCGAGGCTGAGGAGCTTGCTGGCCCGCTCGTACGTCGGACCGAGAGGCTCGAAGAGGACCTCGGGCCGCACGTCGGTCGGGATCATCTTCGGATGGTACGGGTGGGTGGTGTGCCGTGGATCAGTTCACGCGGCCGGCCGGAGGGCGCGCCGCACGTGCCACGCATCGGCGTTCGGGGCGAATGAAGAGAAGGAACATGATCCCGTACGTCGAGGACCGGCAGACGTACAGCTATGACGGTGTGAACGCGTACGTGAGCTACCTCCAAACCCTCACGTGGGAGCGCAATGACGGGTGGTTCATAACGGCCGGCCCAACCCAGTGGTTCAACACGGCGGATCCCAATTCGAGTGTTTCGACCGAGGGCTATGGTGCCTTTGACAACACCACTTTCCCGTGCGGCTGCCAATCATGCGACCACCAACTCTGGGCGGAGGTACGCAGCTACGCCGACGGAAGCTGGACGCATAGTTCGTCATTCACCGGCGATCCCGGGCAGAGCACCTGCTCTGGATGGGTTCACACGTCGGAGAACGACGGCACCTGGTAGGTGGTCGCTTATCGAAGAGGCCCCGGGGCTCCATCCGATGAGCGACCCGAGAGGGAGAAGTGATGGGCCTCTACTTGATCTCGATCTGGCTTCTTGTGGGCGCGGTAGCGCACATTCTCACCCGGCGGACCTCACGAGGGAACAGACCATCGCGCCGCGACGACGCGATACCTGTCGGCCTGTTCATCGTCGGTGTGGCGTCGGGCGTGGTGAGCGTGGCATCGCCTGACCCGTGGAGTTCGGCGTTCGTTTGGATCACGCTGGGCTCCGTCAACTTGTCGTTCGCGAGCGCGGCATGGGACCGAAGCCCCCGGGTGCTACCGACGCTCGGATCCGCGGCAACGGTCGTGGCGCTCGCCCTGATCGCTCTTCGGTCGTTCACGGGCCTGCCGGTCATCGTCGCCGCCGGTGTGCTCTGCCTCGCGGCGGCACTGTTCGGGCGACCCGTGGACAAAGGCAGTTCGCCATCCGTGGCACGACATTGAGCGTGCGGGCTCAGGCACCGACCGGCGTGGGTCTTGACGGCATGGGCATGGACCGAGACCCTCAGCTCTCTTGATGTGGCGAAGGTCATGGCATTCCTCGACGCTTACCTGAACATGTGCTGCGAGAGCGTCCCGTAGCAGATGCTTTGGGTGCATGCTGGACTTGCGGCCTCGGTGGGCTCATGGGGAATGGGAAGCCATTCCGAACGATTTGCGTGGCGGTGTGACGTCGGTCTGCCTGCGGCAGGACCCCGCCGCTGGCATCGGTCACTGCCGCTCGCGGGCGACCTCACTCGTGTGAAGCCAGATCGAACGCACCGGGTGGCCGAACTTGCCGCGAGCGGCCTTGCCGACCGGACCATCGCCGCTGCTCTTCGTCTCAGCGAGCCGACGGTCAAGTACGCGTTACGGTCAGCGCGCCAGCAGATGGCGCTCCGACCGGGCCACTAGGGCGTCCGGATGTGGGGCTCCTCTTCTTGGGCAACTCGTACGACTACCCTGATCTACCGGTCCACTGGCTGACTGCGGCCCGACTCGCAAATGAGTCGTCGCTCAGCGCTCCGCGAGCGGGTCGCAAGACGCGGCATTTCCACTGAGTCCTATGGAGCGCTCGCGCACGACATCAGGCGGATCCTCACCTGACGGTCCGCGCCGCCTCTCAGAGGCCGGACAGGTTTGCTGTGGCGGAGCCGTGACCCCCCGCTTCATCCGATCAGCGCGGACACGCGTGCGATCTGCGGCGATCCGTTCTCCCCTCACCGGACCCCAGGCACGCCGCTCACCGGCAGCTCACGATTTCGCGTGGGCTTTGTGTGAGCACGACGTAGCCACGCGAGGTCGCGTTCGCGTCCGTCACGCTGAGGGCGTAGTCACCCTTGAGCCAGGTCGCCGAGCCTGAGAGCCCACAGGTCACCCAGCCTTGCGCAGCGAATGGCGGTCCGAGCGTGTCCGCGGCGTGTGCGTTCGCGCCCTGGCCGCAGTCGACGAACCAGTTGTACCGCCTCCCGCTCGGGAACCCATCGTTCACGAAGACGCATCCGGACGGCAGCGTGAAGCCGACCGGTCGACCGCGGTCGGCCGGCGTGCGGTGCCATGCGTGCGGCCAGGAGAGCGACCAGGGTCGGGCCTGGAGGCCGAGGTCGCCCACGAGCTTGCGCGGCGCGCTCGCGGAGTCGTCGGTGAGCCAGATCGCGTCGTCGCGGATGAAGAGCAGGTGATGGCCATCTGGCGCCCAATCGGGGGCGAAGATGCCCTGGCCGAGAGACGACACCTCACGCGGGGAAGCGAGCGGTCCGATCCACAGCCGGCGCGTCGCGTTCCATCCGTCGATCGCGGTCTGGTCCGTGAACCCGGTGAACCCTCGGTCGGGGGCACGCACGAACGCGATCCGCGCGCCGTCCGGCGAGACGGACGGCTCGAGCGCGACCGTCGAGGCGTCACCGGCGATGGGCGTGCAGGTCATCGCGACGGTGTCGCAGCGCGTCACGGTCTTGTTGTTCCAGATGAAGCGACCCTGGCCGGCGAGGAGGACGACGGTGCGGCCGTCGAGCCACCAGCGCTGCGTGCCCGTGGCGACGACGGGAAGGGGACGCGGCGCGGCCTCGCCGAAGCGGAGGATCTCCGGGCGCAGGCCATCAGCCATGGCCGAGTTACCGTGCTGGGGATCCTCGAAGAGGAGGACGCCGTCGCCGCTCGGCAGCGGTGAGTCGAGCTCGATCCCGGCGCGCTGGGCGATCCACCACTGGCGCGGTGTGCCGCCCGCGGCAGGGATGGTCCAGAGCGCGTCGCTGCGATCCTCCGGCCGCGTGTACGGAAGCGTGGTGCCGTAGATGAGCGTCGCGCCGTCCGCGCTCCAGATGAAGCCCGCGCTCTCGCGGAGGAGGACGCGGTCCGGCCCGGTCGGCGAAGCGATCCACACCGACCCGTCACCGGATGGACCGACGACGTTCACGGCCAGCTCGTCGTTCCGGGGCGACCAGAGGAAGCGAAGGTACTTGGCGTCGGGCAGCCCCGCGACACGGCGACGTGCGGAGCCGTCGGCGCGGATCAGCCACAGGTCGACCAGTCCCGCGCGCGGCTTGGTGTACGCGAGCCAGTCGCCCGTCGCGGACCACGCGAGCTCGCTGCCCGCCTCGTCGACCCGCGTCAGGATGTGCGTACCGCCGTCGAGGATCCAGAGGGCGTTCTGCAGGTCGAAGGCGAGCACTCCCAGCCCGGAGAAAGCGCCGATGTCGACGTTGGGACTGGCGGATGGTGCTGGCGTCGCGGGGCTGGCGGGCGGTGACGGCAAAGAAGCCGGCGAGGACGCTAGGGCGGATGGGCTGGGAGACGACGTCGCGGTCCGCTGTCGATAGCCAGCGAGCTGCGTTCCGACGATGACCGCAAGGATGAGCACGAGTGCCGTGGCCACCGCTCTGGATGCGAGCGAGGATCGCCCAGCCTGTGGCTGGAACGGGCGCACCTTCAGGTCGCCATCGGACCGCCGCAGGAGCGCGACGACCAGCGCCTCGTCGGCGTCGTCGCGCTGGTCCCTCATCCTGCAAGCCCCCGTTCGAGACGCCCATATGCGGCGACGAAGTTCCGGCGACCACGCGCCAGCCGCGACTTCACCGCCTCCTCGCTGACGCCGACCAGCTCGGCGACCTCGCGCCGCGAAAAGCCTTGCTGGTGATGGAGAACGAGCGCGACGGCTTGATCCGCCGGGATGCTCCGCAGGGCTCGGTGGACCTGAACGGCAGTCGCGTCGAAGGCGTCCTCGCCGCCACGCTCGCTGCCCGTGAACGGCAGGAAGGAGAGCAGGCGCCGGCGACGCAGCTCGTTCTTCACCAGGTTCGTCGTGATGCGGAAAAGCCACGCGCGCGCCGCGCCCGGCTCGCGCAGCGTGCCTTCCGAGCGCATCGCCCGGAGGAACGCCTCGTGCGCGATGTCCGCGCCACGCTCCCTGTCACCGAGCAGCTTCACCGCGAAACGCATCAACTCCTCCGCGTGGCGCACGTACAGGGCGTCCCAGTCGGGCCGCCGGGTGCCCTCGACGGACCGCTCACCTTCACTCACGCCTCGCTTACTCAAAGACACGCGGCGAGACGGAAGCGGGTGCAAGTCGGGCATCTGATGGATTTGAACGCTTTTCGGGCCGCAGCGGAACCGAGTTCTTGCTGTCCAACTCGTACGTCGCGGCTTCGCGACAAGCGAGCAGGTACGCCCTTGCTCTAAGGCCCTCTAGCTGGAGGCGGTCCCCCGATTTTCCAGACGTAGATGTGACGCGTCGCGCATGTCGCGTGGTATGCGCTGGTTGGCAACCTCGTGTCCTTGCCCCAGAACAGCGCTTCTGGCGACGAGCTGGATCAGCTGACGGGGAGCGTCCAGTCCCAGTGCCCCGCGGTGGCCTTCGTCTCCACGAGCTGCGTCTTGTCTTCTCCAGGACCGAGCCATGCGAGCCGCTCGACAGTCAGCGTCAGCGCGCTCGCGCCGGCAGGGATCGCCGGCGTGAAGGCGTACGCCGTGCGCCACTGGAACGTGCCGCCCGGACGACCGCCCCCGCCACTGCCACCGTACGAGCGTGAGGCGTAGTCCGTGCCCCGATCGTCGCCGAGCTTCAGCGCGAGGCGAGGCATCGGTACCGCTGGCGTCGCGTCGCGCGAGCGAGGCCAGGCGATGAGGAACTGCGCGACGGCGCCGTCGGCATACAGCTCGAGCGAGAGGAGGGTCACCGCGGCTTCGCCGACCGTTCGCGTCTCACCGACCGCGATCACCCGCAGTACGTCCGTGAGCTGTTGCTCGTGGAAGCGGCTCATGTCCTCTCGCGGGCCGGAGAGGGTGCGTGCGTCCGTCTTGACGACCCTCCACGACCGTGAGGTCGGATCGGACGGCCCTCGACCGCGCAGCATGGCCGTGAGATCCTGGCGGACATGTTCGCTCGCGATGCCCAGGGAGGCGATGACCTTTCCCGCCACGCCCCCGGCATCCTCTCCGGTGACGCGGAGCAGTCCGAGAAGGAGGTGCTCCGTCCCGACCGTCGCGTCGCCGCGTGCCTGTGCCTCCTGGACGGCGGTCTCGACGACGCGCTGGGTACGCGGGTCGAGGCGGACCTCGCGCGGCGACGGACCTTCGCCGCGCTGCGTGGTGGCCTCGACGTCGCGCCGTGCCCGCCCGAGGTCGATTCCGAGCGAGTCGAGGAAGCCAGCGGCGATCCCCTCACCCTCTCGCAGAAGCCCGAGGAGAAGGTGCTCGGGGCCGATGTAGTCGTGTTTCAGCCGGATCGCTTCGTCCTGGGCGAGCGCGAGAACGCGCTTGGCCCGGTCGTTGAAGCGATCGAACGGACCCATCTGCTGTCTCCCCCGATCACGGTAGTACGCGTGGGAAGAGCGGCCGGTCCTCCTACGTCCGGTCGGCGGCACCGCCTCCGCGCTGATCGGCCCGGCGCACCGACCATCCCTCTCGTCGCAGCTCAGCAACAGCATCGTCGAGGCTCGTGAAGCGTGCGGTCTCGTGCCACGCGTTCTCGAGGTCGGGCAGGCCGGGGTTGATCTGCTGAAGGATCCGCCCATCGGCAAGGAGGACGCGGGTCGCGAGCTTTCGCTCGCCGTGGGCGAACGTCAGTGTGAGCTCAGCGCGCGCGAGCTCGTCCCACGGGGACCAAACGACTCCGGGCACTTCAGTGCCCCACACCTGACGTCGCCCTCCGCCGCCACTCCACGCGGCTCTGCGAGCCGCGAGCGCTCGGTAGATAGGCGCCACCCGCGCATCCCGCAAGCAGCACCGCTGTACCAGGTGACGGGCAGGTCGGAACGCGGAAGCCGGCGCTCACTGGTGGACACGTTCGGCATGGGCCCCAGACGCCCGAGAGATCGTCATCCGTGATCCCTCAACCTCGAATGGGACGCGACGAGCCGCGCTACCAGCGGGATCGTGACGACATCGAGCAGCGGCACCGCGAAGAGGAGAAGCTCAGGACGCACGGCCCAGTCCGCACGGGCGGCCATCTCGAACTGGCCGGCTCCGAGCGGATAGATCCAGGTGACGACGAACACGAAGGCGAGGAGAAGCGCCGTGCGGAGCGGTGAGTTGGAGCGAAAGGCGATGGTCGCGCCGGCCAACACGCCGCTGATGGCCGTGACGGCGACGATGAACGCCACCTGCTGCGGCGACACGCCGTATGCGCTGACGACGAACGCCGTCGCCCCGAGCATGACGAGCGCGGAGAAGGCCACGTAGGCCCCCGCACCTTCGAGCAGCGCGTTCGTTCCCGTTCGCGGAGCGTCGCCGATTAGCGTCGCGATGAGCGCGCCGATGGCGAGCGCAGCCACCAGCGGCAACGCACCGGTGAGCAGATCCGTGAATGGACAGAAGGGGACGGGGCCAGGCTCACCGCGCGAGCTCGCCGCGTTGCACGAGAGGAACCGGTCGACCCACCGCAAGGCGACGGTGAGGGCCGAATAGCCGACGTAGGCGAGCGCGCCCGCCCTGCCGCCGGCGCGGCGCGCGACGATCATGCCGGCGGCCGGCCCGATGACCTGCTGCACGTCGTACGGGCGCGGCGCGTTCTGCAGCTGGACGACGCTGAGGACGGCGACCGCGATCGTCCGCAGGACATCACCCGCGATCCGGTCCGCGCCGATGCCCGCGAGAAGCGCGAAGGGCAGCGACGAGCGGGCCACGAACGCCCGAGCGCGCTCGCCCGCGACGAGGAGCTCCGGGAGGTCGGTCCGGACCAGCTCCTTCACGGTGCCTTCGCCCAGTGTCCCGTCGCAGAGGTCACGATGCGAACGCTACCCATGGTCGCGACGACGGAGATACGTCCAGACCGCGACCGTCCCTCCGGCAGCCACGCTGGCCAGCCCGTCGAGCGCGTCGATGGGGCACCGTCCGATGATCTTGACCGCGGTACAGAACTGCCCCGGCGGGCACGGCGGCGTCAGATCGCACTTCCGCACGCCGAGCAGGGCGGCGACGACCAGTGCGCCGACGAGGATGCCCAGAAGCATCGGCCCGATCAAGCGACGGACCTGTGCGGCCTTCACTTCGATGGGTCTCGTATGGCGATCGTGTCGCGCCATCCGAAGAGGCGGGCGATGGGCCGGCGGTCGAGCGCGATCTGCAGCACGATGCGGTCGTAGTCGGGACGCGGCGTTGCACTCGACGCAAGGGGAGCGGGCCCGTGGGCCGGACCGAAGTGACCGTCGAGGTAGCAGAGCGTCACGATCTCGTCCAGCGGCGCCTTCCGCCAGTCCGATGACACCTCATGCGGTCTGCCCGGGTACTCGGGCGTCTCCTCCCACTTCGCCATCGTGGCGGCTGTGCTGTCGAAGGCCGCCGCGACGCTCGTCACGCCCGGATACGGCAGCGCAGCGCACAGCTCGCGCGCCCGCAGCCGCGGCAAGGTGCCGACGGGCCGGAGAGTGGCGGCGATCCTGGCCAGCTCATCGACCGGGGAGGCGTCCCCGCGCATCGAGAGCTCTACGTAGGTGCCGCGCGTCATGGTGCTCAGCACCGTCGTGCCGTCTGCGAGCTCCGCCCAGCGCCACGACTCGCCGCTCACGTCTCGGACGCCGGACCGGACCGGCGCCGCCGTCGGCTTCGCGGGCAGGGGCCCGCGGCGCTCATAGAGCATCACCTCGTGTCCGTCGGTGAGCTCGACCGTGTGGTCGGATCCGGCGTCATACGCCGATCCGCTCGTCGTCGCCGCCGTGAGACACCGCAGGAGCGCCGGGTCCGGCACCAGCGCGGAACGCCCGCGAAGTCGAGTTCGATCTGCGGACGCGTCGCATCGGGACAGCGCGGCAGGAAGCCGTACGTCGGAACGACGGTCGGTCCGGGCGTCGGCATCGGCGTCGGCGACGGCGGGGTGATGGAGGAAGAAGCACCTGCGCCACAGGCCGCGAGCGTGAGCACAGCGGCGACGACGAGCGCTCGGACTGTGCCAGACCTCACGAGCTGCGGGATCGATGTCCTCATGCGTGGCCGTGCCAGACGCAGCCCGAGTCATGCAGACGGAGAGGCAGCCAGCGACCTGCGACGAGTCCTTCCAGGAGATACGCGTCACTGCCTGAGCGAAGCGCGGCGGCGATCGTGTCATCGATCGGAGCGCTCCACGAGCGCGCGTCGCGCGGCGGCTGGTTCCGACAGACATCGATATTGCGGTCCGCTCGCAGCACCACCGTCTCGCGCTCGGTCAGGACCTGGCCGTCGCGCGACAGGCGGATCCGGTCGGGTGCGCTCGCCGTGCCGCCTGAGAGGTACAGCAGCCGCTGGCTCCCGGTGTCGATCGCGAAGCGGAACTCGGTCGGGCCCGGCGTCAGGCGATAGCCGCAGTCGGAGCCGGGATGGTTCGCAGCGGTCCCCTTTACCTGTCCGTCGCAGCGGATCATCTCGATCGCCGACGTCGCATACGGCTGGAGTGCCGCGATCGCGAGCAGCACCGCGGCGCTCACGGCGACGAGCACGGCGTGGTGCTTGAGGAAGCCGAATGCCGGCATCGGACGGCGGTCTGCCATCACGGCTCGGTCACAACGCTGTCGATGTACCAGCCGCTCGCGCGATGCGCGAAGAGGACTTGCGCGTGTTTCGTGAAGTCGCCGTACTTCGCGGGCGCGGGCGCGAACCCGAAGCGGAAGCTCAACGGGCCCGTCGGGACCGGCGAGCGAAGAGCTGCCGGGATCGCGCTCCAGCTGAGCGCTTCCGCTCGGTCCGCGACCGTTCCCGCGCCGAGCGGCATCAGGACGTCGGTCGGCGTGGCGAAGAGCGGCGCGGCCGCGGCGATCGCCGCGGGCGTCGCGACGTCAGAGAGATCGTCGGTCTGGCCGGCCTTGAGCCCGCCGAAGAAGATCGAGGCGACGTAATAGGTGTCGTAGGCCTGGCGCTCGGCGACGAGGTCGAAGCGGTCGCCGTGGCGCTCGTACAGCCACTCGTAGCCGCCCGGCCAGCAGCAGTGCGCGTTCCACGCGATCGGCCGGGTCTGCGTCTGGCGCCCGGTCATCAGGATGTGATCGTCGTCGAGGCGGGTGGTCCCCGCGCTGTCGGACGTGCGCGAGATGACCAGGGGAGTCAGCGTCGGACCGTCGATCCGCAGGACCGCGAAGCCGACGAAGCCGGCCGAGCCGCCGCTGTCGACCAGGAGCGTGAGCTCACGCGATCGCCGCCCGCCGGCGAGAAGCGCATCCCGCTCTCCGGTCGGGGAGCTCGGGCCACCGCGCATCGTCAGGTGGCCGACGCGGCCCACCCAGGCGCGCCACCAGCCGTGGTCGACCCAGAACACGGCGGTGCTCAGGTAGTCAGAGAGGATGGCCAGCTCGGAGTCGCCTTCTCCGTATGCCTCGGCGTAGAGGACGCACTGCGGCCGCGCCTGGAGCACGACGTTGGCCAGCTCCTGCGCGGAACGCCCGTCGGCGAGGGTCGTGACCTCGGCGAGCGGGAAGTCACGCTGAGCGACCGCGACCGCAGGCTGCGGCGTCCCGCAGCGCTGCTCCATCGCCGCGATGGCGGCGAAATCCCTGGGTCGGAGCGTCGGCGCGGGAGAGGGCGTCACCAGCGCACCGGCGGGACGCGGGAATGTGGGCGGCAGCGTCACGCCCGGCCCGGGCGCCGGGGACAGCGGTGTGGACGTCGCTTCCGGACCGATCCCGATGCCGACCGAGGCCGGCGCCGTCGTCGCGACGGGCGCCTGTGCGCTCGGCGATGGAGTGGGCACTGCGGACGTGCACGCGGACAGAAGGAGTGCCGCCAGACCGAGACGCCTCATGACCCCAGAACGAACGAGAACAGCATCCGGTTTCGCATGGAGCTCGCGTCAGATCGGACCGTAGCGAGGGGGAGCGTGCGTGGCGCGGGCGCCCGCAGGTCGCGCCGAGAACCGTGGCAGACCCGGCAGTAGGTTGCAGTCATGAAAGGCGCGCTCGCAGGCATCGGCGCCGCCGCTCTCGCCGGTTCCGTGCTCAATGCCATGGGGCTCGAGCTGTGGTTCGAGCGCGTTTTCGTCGTTGTCTCAGGACCGCCACACTTCGAGGGGTTCTTCACTCCTGCGTACGCTCTCGGGGCGATCGTCGCACTCGCGGCCGGCGGGTGGAGCGCGCTCGTCGGTGTGGGCTTGTTCGCCGCGCTCGATCCGGCCTTCTTCGCCTTCCGACCGGCGGAGTGGGTGCTCCTCGGGATCCGACCCACGTTCGTGGCCGACATGGACTTCGTGCTGCCGGGACTCTGGCCGTTCGTCGGTCTCGCTGTCGGCCTGCTCATCTGGCGCGTCCGACGTCCGCGAGGCTTCGACCCGGATCCGGTCCTGCGCGCCGTCGGTATCTACGCGGTCGCCGTCGCGCTGTGGGGCTTCGCGTACATCTTCGTCTGGGATCTGCTCTGCGTTGCCGGCCATCGGACCGGGTGCGTCGAGACCGGCCAGGTCGTCACGGTCGCGTGGAGCGCGGTCCTCGGACTTGCTCTCGCGGCGCTCATTCCGCGGCAGACCAAGCTCACGACCGTCCTAGGTATCGCTGTCGTGATCGCCTTGCCGTCGGCGGTCGTCGTTGCCCACCAGGGGAGCACCGCCTTCGGCGGCACCCTCGGCATGCTGGAACTCGCACACGCGGTCGTGACCAGCGTGGTCATGCTTGCTATGACCGCGCTCCTCCGGTGGGCACGCCGCACCGCCGCCCCGAGGGACCTCGCGACGATCCGCGCGTCCCAAGGCGACTCCTGGAACGGTCACGAGCCCAGGAGCGGGCCTTCCGTGACTGGACGGAGGCGCAGCACCGGGCCATGGGCATTGGGAACCGTTCAGACGGCCCCGATGTACGAGTGGCATGCGGAGCCTTGTCGTCGCCTGCCTCCTTGTCGCCACTGGCTGCCTGAACGTCGGCAAGGCGCACACACTGCCCTCGCCATCGGCCACCGCGGACACGTGGGCAGCCGATCCGGAGCAGATCTTCCACGTCCCGATCAGCACCGCCGAGGCGGTGCACTGTGCGAGCGCAAGCCAGGTCGAGGAGGTCCTTCGCCAGTTCACGACCGCCTTCAACTCGGGGAGCGGGGACGCGATCGAAAGGATGCTGAGCTCCGAGCTCTGGGCGGTCTCACTGAATGTCGCGGGGAAGGCGGAGGCGGCCTATGGACGGGGAGACGCGGCGCGTTACCTGGTCGACCGCTATGACTCCGGCGATCGCCTTCGCTTCGTAGGCGTGAAGGTGAACGACCTCGTTGGGTGGGACGGCGCCGCTCAGTTCGGACCGATCGACTTCACGCTGGCCCGGGCCGGTTCGCCGATCGACATCAGCGGCAAGGGCGCGCTCTACTGCGGCGGCGCGGCGAGTGGGATCAAGGTGCTCGGACTCGGCGACGGCAAGGGCAGTGGGACGCAGTGAGATCGAGCGAAGCGCGGCTTCAGCCCGCCATCGCGCTGGCGCTTGCCGGCGAGTAGAGCTATCGACCACGGCATGCGCTGCACGAGCTCGATCACTTCGTCGATGCTCGGGTCTGCTGGATTGGCAGCGTGACCGACGTATTCATTCTCTTCCGCAAGCTGAGAAGGATCCGCATCGCGGCGAGCGCGATCGTGGGAACGAGACTCCAGGAACGCATGTACGGGCCCCAGGCGTACCCGGCGCGGCGGGCGGTCGCGGGCATGACCGCCTTGAAACAGGAGCATCCGGTGTGCCGGCCCTCCTTCGCTCGTTCGGCTACGCGTTCGAGGGACTGGGCCATCTCGTGCGGACCCAGCGGAGCTTCCGCATCGAGTTGGTCCTCGGAGCCTTCGTGGTCGTGGCGGGTACCTGGCTGCGCGTGATCATCCGGCGAGTGGGCCGTCATCGCCCTCGTCCTGGTCCTCGAAAGGCTTGAGTATGGCGATCGAGCTCGCCGTCGACCTCGCGTCGCCAGCCCTCCAGCCGAAGGCCAAGGCCGCGAAAGGCATCGCCTCCGGCATGGTGCTCGTGGCCGCTCTCGCCTCGATCGCCGTGGCCGTCGCCGTGTTCCTACCGCATGTGTAGCGGAAAGGACCGTGCCGCCGCGCTGTTAGGATAGTTGCGCGCGCAACCGTCCGGAGGAACAGAGACATGCCCGCCATCACCGTCGAAAAGCCGCTCTCGCTGCCCGCCGTCCAGGTCGCCGAGGGCGCCCTCGTCGCGTATCGCAAGGTGCAGCACGTCGTCGACGCGATCCAGACCTACGAGGGAGAGGGCTTCCCGGTGCGGCGACCGTTCCCGGGCCTCTCGCGTACCGTCGCCGATCCCTTCGTCCTCCTCGACCAGATGGGGGAGGTGCAGTACGCGCCCGGCGAGGCGAAGGGCGCGCCCGACCACCCCCACCGCGGGTTCGAGACCGTCACGTACATGATCGACGGCGAGTTCGTGCACCGCGACTCCAACGGCGGCGGAGGGGTCATCGCGAACGGCGACACGCAGTGGATGACCGCGGGCGCGGGCATCGTGCACTCGGAGATGCCGCCGGAGAA
>JAGWOC010000011.1 GCA_028872875.1 Chloroflexota bacterium
TATTCGGTGGATCCCGCCGTAGGCGCGCAAACCACACCAGAACGCAGAGGCGCGGTGCGCTCGAGCAGCATCGCGCCGCCGCCGGACCGGCTGTTCACCCGCCAACGCCAGGAGCCGCCGGCGGGCGACGTGCTCAGGACGCTGCTCCGCGGCACGTCGCGAGCGCGCGGCGGTGGGGCTACACGGCCGCTAGGAAGTTCTTGTACATCCGCAGCCCCAGCTCGCCGGACTTCTCGGGGTGGAACTGCGTGGCGACGATGTTGTCGCGCGCCAGGACGGACGCGAACGTCACGCCGTAATCGGTCTCGCCGATGACCACGGAGGGGTCGGCCGGCTCCGGCACGTAGCTGTGGACGAAGTAGAAGTAGCTGTCGTCGGGGATGCCCTCAAAGATGGGGTGCGCGGCGCGCTGGCGCACCTGGTTCCAGCCCATGTGCGGCACCTTCTGCCCGGGCGGCAGCCGGCGCACGCGGCCCGGGATGACGCCGAGGCACGCGTGCTCGCCGCCCTCCTCGCTGACGGAGAGCAGCGCTTGCTGGCCCATGCAGACGCCGAAGAACGGCCGGCCCGAGGCGATGTACGCCGTTACGGGCTCGACCATCCCGCGCTCGCGCAGGTTGCGCATGGTGTCGGCGGCGGCGCCCACGCCGGGCAGGATGAGCGCGTCGGCGTCGCGCAGGTCCGCGGGGTCGGCCGTGACCGACGGCTCGTGGCCAACGTGGGCGACGGCGCGCGAGACGCTGCGCAGGTTCCCCGCGCCGTAGTCGACGATGACGACCTTCGGCTTCATACGGGAAGTCTAGCAGCCGGCGAGTCCGCCGGGCGATGACGCACGGCGGCCGGCGGATGGTGCGGCGGAGCGGCTGATAAACTGCTCCCCGTGACCACCGCCACGGAGACCCGCGCGTACCAGCGGGCGAAGGCGCGCGTCGAGGAGCTGCGCGCCGAGATCGCCTACCACGAGCACCGCTACTTCGTGCTCGACCAGCCGGAGATCTCCGACGCCGCGTTCGACGCGCTGATGCAGGAGCTGCGCCGGCTGGAGGCGGAGCATCCGGAGCTGATCACGCCCGACTCGCCGACGCAGCGCGTCGCCGGGGCGCCCGTCGAGACGTTCGGCATCGTCGAGCATCGCGTGCCGCTGCTGTCGCTGGCGAACGCCTTCAGCGAGGACGACCTGCGGGCCTGGCACCGGCGCACGGCGGGACTGCTGGAGCGCGACAACTTCGCGATGGTCTGCGAGCCGAAGATCGACGGGCTCGCCGTCGCGCTGGTGTACGAGGACGGGCAGCTCGCCACGGCCGCCACCCGCGGCGACGGCATGCGGGGCGAGAACATCACGGCGAACGTCCGCACGATCCGGTCGGTGCCGCAGCGGCTGCGCGGGAAGGTGCCGCGCCGCTTCGAGGTGCGCGGCGAGATCTACATGACGAAGAGCGGCTTCGAGAAACTGAACTTCGAGCGGGGCGAGGCTGGGCAGCCGCTGTTCGCCAGCCCGCGCAACTCGGCAGCAGGCTCCGTCCGGCAGCTCGACCCGAAGGTCACGGCGTCGCGGCCGCTCGATGCCTTCCTGTACCAGCTCGGCTGGCAGGAGGGCGGCGGACCGCCCGCGACGCACTGGGACGTGCTCGAGTGGCTCAGGAAGCTCGGCTTCAGGGTGAACCCGGAGATTCGCCGGATGCAGACGATCGGTGAGGTGGCCGCGTTCTGCGCTGGCTGGGCCGGGCGGCGTGACGCGCTCGACTACGAGATCGACGGCATCGTCATCAAGGTCGATGCGCTGGGCTACCAGCGGCAGCTCGGCGCGGTCGGGCGCGAGCCGCGCTGGGCGATCGCCTACAAGTTCCCGCCGACGCAGGCGACGACGAAGCTGCTGCGCATCGACGTCAACGTCGGGCGCACCGGCTCGCTCAACCCCTTCGCGGTGCTCGAGCCGGTGAAGATCGCCGGCGCCACCGTGCAGCTCGCGACGCTCCACAACGAGGACGACATCCGCCGCAAGGACATCCGCGCCGGCGACACGGTAATCGTCCAGCGGGCGGGCGACGTGATCCCGCAGGTCGTCGGGCCTGTGTTGAGCAAGCGCACGGGGAAGGAGAAGGTCTTCCGCATGCCGAAGACCTGCCCGGCCTGCGGCACGCCCATCGTGCGGCCGGAGGGCGAGGCGATGTACTACTGCCCGAACCGCCAGTGCCCGGCGCAGCGCTTCCGCCTGCTCGAGCACTTCGTCGGCCGCGGAGCGATGGACATCGACGGCATCGGCGAGTCGCTCGCGGCGCAACTGATGCGGAGCGGGTTTGCGCTCGACGGCGGCGACCTCTACCGGCTGCGCGAACGGCGCGACGAGCTGCTCAAGCTTGAACGGATGGGCGAGAAGAGCGTCGACCGCCTGCTCGCGTCGATCGAAGCGAGCAAGCAGCGGCCGCTGGCGCAGGTGATCTTCGCGCTCGGCATCCGGCACGTCGGCGGGGAGGTGGCGTCGATCCTCGCCAACCACTTCGGCAGCATGGACGCGCTGATGGCAGCTTCGACGGAGGAGATCGACGAAATCCCGGGCATCGGCACGACGATCGCGGAGAGCGTGCGCGAGTTCTTCTCGCTCGACGAGAACCGCCAGCTCGTTGAGAAGCTGCGCGCCGCGGGCGTCAACATGCGCGAGGCGTCGGGCGGCGCGCGCGAGGGTCCCCTGAGCGGGCTGACGTTCGTCATCACGGGGCGCCTCGAGCGCTTCTCGCGCGACGGCGCGGAGTCGCTCGTCAAGCGGAACGGCGGCACGGTCACGTCGAGCGTGTCGAAGAAGACGAGCTACGTCGTCGCCGGCGCCGAGCCGGGGTCGAAGCTCGCGAAGGCGCAGCAGCTCAGCAGCGAGATCCTCGACGAAGACGCCTTCGTCGCGCTGCTCGAGGCGCGCGGGGTGGCGCTCGGATCGTAGTGTCCGCGCGCACAGCACGCCCCGGCGCTACACTCCTCTCACCCGGCGCCAGACACAGGAGGAAGAAGACCGTGCCGAACATCCGCGAGATCGCCGAGCAGTTGTGGACGGGCTCGCTCGAGTCCGCCGACGCGCACCCCGTGCACGCGCGCTTCCCGGAGGGCGACGAGATCCTCGACGGCGTGCTGTTCTACAAGGGGCTGGCCAGCGCGAACACCATCGACACCGGCGACGGGCTCGTGATGCTCGACACCGGCGCGGTCAACGACACGAAGCCGCTGTACGATGCCGTGCGTCGCTGGCGGCCGGAGACACCGCTGGCGGGCGCGATCTTCTCGCACCACCACGTCGACCACATCTTCGGCGTGCGGCCGTTCGAGCACGAGGCGGACGAGCGCCGCTGGCCGCGGCCGGTGGTCTACGGGCACGCGCAGCTCGGGGCGAACTTCGACCGCTACAAGAAGACGAAGGGGTGGAACGGGGCGATCAACGTCCGCCAGTTCGCCCTGCCCATCGAGCGCTTCCGCTGGTTCGACGAGTACCGCTATCCGGACGTGACGTACCACGACCGCATGAGCTTCCGCCGCGGCGGCGTGACGTTCGAGCTACACCACGCGCGCGGCGAGACCGACGACGCGACGTGGACGTGGCTGCCGGAGCGGCGGCTCCTGTTCCCCGGCGACCTGTTCATCTGGGCGGCGCCGAACGCCGGCAACCCTCAGAAGGTGCAGCGCTTCGCCGGCGACTGGGCCGCGGCGCTGCGCGAGATGGCGGCGCTCGGGGCCGAGACGATGATCCCCGGCCACGGCATGCCGATCTTTGGCAGCGACCGCGTGCAACAGGCGCTCACCGACACGGCGGCCCTGCTGGACTCCCTGGAGTCGCAGGCGCTGGCGCTGATGAACGCCGGCGCCACGCTCGACCGCGTGCTGCACGAGGTCGAGATGCCCGAGCATCTGCTTGCGAAGCCGTACCTGCGGCCCATCTACGATCACCCGCAGTTCATCCTGCGCAACATCTGGCGGCTGTACGGGGGCTGGTACGACGGCGAGCCCGACAACCTGCTGCCGGCGCCGCGCGCGGAGCAGGCGCGCGAGTGGGTCGCGCTCGCGGGCGGGCTCGAGCGCGTGCTGGAGCGGGCGGCGGAACTACAGGCCGCGGGCGACCTGCGGTTGGCCTGCCACCTCGTCGAGTTCGCGGTGATCGCGGCGCCCGCGTCGCAGGAGGCGCACCGCCTGCGCGCCGCCATCTACGGCGCGCGGGCGGCGGGCGAGGAGTCGTCGATGTCGCGCAACATCCTCAACCACGCGGCGCTGGCCAGCGGAAAGGGCAAGCGCGACCTGGCCGGCGAGTACGGGGGCGTACCGGCGCGGTAGGGCATCCAGCGCATCGCGCATGGCAGCGCATGGCACCGGCACCGCTGGGCCTCCCGTCAGCCTCCCGACAAACGACCTGGAGCGGAGCCGCCGCCGGCTGCACCTCTGCGGCGCCAAGCGGGCGCGCCCGAGGGCGCCGCTCCACCCGACTTCCGACGTCCTCCCCGTCCGGCGCCCTGCGCTACGCCGCCGGCTGGGCTTCGTCCTCGGGCGCCAAGCCGGCGTCGTGGGCGATGTGGTCGCGCGAGATCGGGTGGGGTGCGCGCGCCTGCAGGTGCGGCTTCGACGCCATGAGCTCCTCGAACGCGACGACGACGAGCGGGTCGAACTGGGTGCCGCTGTTGTCGCGGACCTCGTCCATTGCCTCTTCGTGGCTCATCGCCTTGCGGTACGGCCGGTCCGAGGTCATGGCGTCGTAGGAATCGACGATCGAGAAGATGCGCGCGTCGAGCGGGATCTTGTCGCCGACCAGTCCGAACGGGTAGCCGGCGCCGTCGTAGCGCTCGTGGTGGTAGAGCAGGATCGGCAGCGCGCCTTCGAGGAAGCCGACCTTCCCGACCATGACGCCTGCCAGGAGCGGATGCTTCCGCATCGCCTCCCATTCGAGCTCGTTGAGCTCCTTGGGCTTCTTCAGCACGGCATCGGGCACGCCGATCTTGCCAACGTCGTGCAGGAGCGCTCCGCGCTCCATATCGACGAGCGCCGCTTCCGGGATCTCCATCTGGCGCGCGAGGTGGGCGGTGAGCTTCGCGACGCGCTCGCAGTGGCCTTCGGTCGCGTCGTCCTTCGTATCGAGCGCGGCCATCAGCACCTTGAGGGTCGTGTCGTACGACATCTCCAGCTCGTCGGCGTACGAGCGCACCTTGGCAAAGAGGAGCGCCTGTTCGACGACCATGACGGCCTGGTCCGCGAGCTCCTCGACGAGCCGGACGTCGGTGCTCGCGTAGCGTGTGCCCGCGGACGAGCGGATGAACGCCAGGGCGCCGATCACGCGGTCGCGGAGTGACATCGGCACGCAGAGGAGCATCGCGCGGCCATCGCTGCCCAGATCGACGCCAAAGGCCTGCGAGCAGGCTGCCAGCGGCTGGGCGCTGACGATCGTGGAGTTGGTGGCGACGCAGCGGCGCATGAACCACTCGTCGATCGCGCGCTGGTGCTGGTCCTCCTGGCCCTTCAGCGCGTCGTAGCTGGCACGCAGGACCAGGTCGCCGGTGTCCGCGTCGAAGAGGGCGAGGAAGCCGTAGTCCGCCCGCGCCAGCAGCGCGCCGTCGTGCGTGATCTGCGCGGCGACCTCGTGGAAGTCGAGCGAGGCGCGCAGCTCCTGCCCGCGCGTGTACATGAAGGCGAGCCGCGAATGCTGGCGCGCCCAGCGGCGCAAGCTCAGCCAGAACACCGCCTGCGTCAGCGCGAAGGTAAGCAGCGCCACGACGGCGGTAAACGTCATGACCTCGTCCTGCAGGGCGCCTGTTGCCTGGTCGATGGGCGCTGCCGCCCGGTCGATTTCGACCGCGTAGTTCGGACCGTCGAGGTAGGTGGCGAACACCGGCTGACCGTCGGCAGCGCTGAAGCGCGCGGAGGCGCGGCCACCGGGCGTAACGCCCGCGGGCATCGCCGCGCCGCGGTCCAGGACGAGGTTGCCGCCGGACCAGACGCGCACGGCGAGCACGTCACCGGCGATGAACGGCAGGACGGCGTCGGCGCTGGCGCGCAGGTCGGCAGCCGTCAGGTTGCCGGACTTGCCGCCATCGAGCGCCGCCTGCACCGGGGTGGCGACGAGCGAGCGCGTGGCGCGTGCGGCGCTGGCGGTCTCTGCCCTGGCAATGAGGGCGCGGGCCACCAGGATGTAGCCGGCCGCGATCACGACGACCAACAGCAGGCTCAGGATCGCAAAGCGCAGATGGGCCCTCGACGGTGATTCGGAGCGCATAGCCCTCGCTTCAGCAGGCGGCTGGCCTCTCGTTGTGTATCGGCCGCGCGGCGGGTGTGCTGTAGGATCTCCTGCTCGTTTCGCGGCTTTGGTTAGGGCTTGCGCGGCGGAGGCGACGTTGCTCGACCCCAGTGCGGCGCGGGGCGCCCGTGCGTCGGTGGCCGGCCGCGCGCGGGCTGGTATAGTGACCGCATGCAACAGAAGCTGGACGCGCTGCACGGCATCCTGCGGGAGATGGGCTCGGTGATCGTGGCATTCTCGGCCGGCGTCGACAGCACGCTCGTAGCCGCCGCTGCTGCCGACGCGCTCGGCGCACGCGCCGTCGCCGTGACGGGCGTCTCGCCCTCCGTCCCGGAGACCGAGGTCGAAGAGGCGAAGGAGTTGGCGGCGCGGATCGGCATCCGCCACGTGCTGCTGGGCACGTCGGAGATGGATCGGCCCGGTTATGTCGAGAACACGCCGCTGCGCTGCTACCACTGCAAGACCGAGCTGTACTCGGTGCTCGAGGCGATGGCGCAGCGTGAGGGCTACGCCTGGGTCGCCGACGGCTGCAACGTGGACGACCTGGGGGATCACCGCCCGGGGCGGGTGGCAGCCCGCGAGCACCGGGTGCGCAGCCCGCTCATCGAAGCCGGGCTGACCAAGGCCGAGATCCGCGAGCTGTCGAAGGCGCGCGGCCTGCCGACGTGGGACAAGCCGGCGATGGCGTGCCTGTCCTCCCGCATCCCCTACGGCACCCCGGTGACGGTCGAGGCGCTCGACCGGATCGGCGCGGCGGAGGCGTTCCTGCGCGGCCTCGGCCTGCGGCAACTCCGCGTGCGGCACCACAGCGAGGTCGCACGCATCGAGGTCGAACCGCAGGACCTGCCGGCGGTGGTCGCGCAGCGCGAGCGGATCGTCCGGCGGTTCAAGAACCTGGGCTACAAGTACGTGACGCTGGACCTCGCGGGCTTCCGCAGCGGCAGCATGAACGAGGGGCTGCTGACGGCTGCGCCGTCAGCACAGCAGACAACAAACAGCAGACAGCAGACGTAGCCGCGGCGCTTCAGCTCCGCCCGCGCCACACACCCCTCAGCGCAGATCCTTCACCATCAGATGCACGCCCGCCGTGCCAGTCCGGCTGCGCCGTCAGCACAGCAGACAACAAACAGCAGACAGCAGACGTAGCGGCGGCGCTTCAGCTCCGCCCGCGCCACACACCCCTCAGCACAGATCCTTCGCCATCAGATGCACGCCCGCCGTGCCAGTCCGGCTGCGCCGTCAGCACAGCAGACAACAAGCAGCAGACAGCAGGCGTAGTCGCGGCGCTTCAGCTCCGCCCGCGCCACAAACCCCTCAGCACAGATCCTTCGCCATCAGATGCACGCCCGCCGTGCCAGTCCGGCGCTCTTCACGCGGGTCGGTACGGGTCGCGGCGATCCGGTAGCCTTCGCGCTCGTACAGCCGGCGCGCCGGGTTCGTGGTGACCGTGTGCAACGCCATGCGCGTGAAGCCCCGCGCCCGCGCGGCGGCCTCCGCTTGCGCGAGGAGCGCGCGCCCGATGCCGCGATTGCGGAAGCGCGCGTCGACAGAGACCTCGGCCACGTAATACGCGTCCTTCGGCGCGGGCGCCCAGAGCCGCTGCATCCGGAAGGCGCGTATCGCCACCGGCAGCCAGCCCGCGGGCCCGAAGATCGTCATCGCCAGCAGAGGTGCCGCGGCGAGCGTGCGGAGCTGCACGATGCGCCGGCGGTGCTGCGTCCCGGCGCGCGCGACGAGCACGCCGGCCACCTGGCCATCGGCCTCGGCGACAAGCGTGTTCCGCCAGCGCCCGGGTTGCTCGCCCAGGATGAGCATGGCGGTGCTCCAGCGCCACGTCTGCTCGTCCGTGATCGGTGAGAATCCGTGGTCGGGCGAGCGCGTGAACAGCAGGTCGCTGATCCGGGCGAGATCGTCCACCCGCGCGCGGCGAATGACTAACTTGTCAGCCGATTCGCCCTGCTCGCCCACACACTCTCCGTTCGCCGTGTCCACGCCCCTGCATCGCGAGCGCCGTGCCGCCGCAGATCCCGTCTCCCATCGCCACGCGCCGGTCACCAACATCCAACATCCGAGCCTCTACCACGCCCCCCAGTAGATCGGGTTGGTGAGCGCGTGCACGACCTCGCCGCGGTCGGGGCGACCGCGGAAGCCGCGCACCTCCGCGCGGAGGTAGCCCTTGCCCTCGAGCCGCAGATCGAACTCGCTGTCGTGCTCCTCCGTCTCCGGCGTGATCTCGCGCACGAGGCCCTCGCGGCCGATGAGGCGGATGTGTTTGCCTTCAGGGCCGCGGTAGGTTACGTGGAAGCGCACCGCGCGGTCCGCGGGCGCATCGATGCGGTCGCCGGGCAGCGCCTCGAAGACGCCGTCGCCATCGGCATCGGCGCGCAGCTCGAGGAACGGCCCGGCCGGCGCCTCGGAGATGAAGACGTGGCCGGCGGCGACGGCGTCGAGCACCCCGCGCTCGCTGAGCGGACCCTCGACGTACACCCACGAGCACGGTTCGCCGGGGCCGTTCGGCTGCGTCATCTTCGCGGGCGGCACGCAGTGCGAATCGCTGCCGCCGACCGCGACCATGCGCTGGCCGCCGCGCAGGTGCGCCACCCAGCGCTCGAGCGCGGGCTCGTTGAACCAGCGCCAGGGAGCGTTCCAGACTTCGACCGCCTGGTAGCTCTGAACGGACGGGTGCAGCCAGGGGATCGGCGAGTCTGGATGGTTGATCGAGAACATCGAGCCGCGCCGGTTCGCGTCCTCGACGAGCCTCTGCACCTTCTCGCTGTCGCTGCCGCGGAAGTCGATCCATCCGTCGAGCCCCCAGACGTTGGCGTGACCGCCGTACATCGTGATCTCTTCGCCGGCGATGAGCAGCGGCGCCGCGCCGGTGTTGAGGCGCGCCAGGTCGTCCCAGTGGCTGATCGTGTTGTGGTCGGTGAGGGCGAAGTAGTCGAGTCCGACGCGGCGGGTGTAGTCGATGATCTCGTCGACGGTGTTGGCACCGTCGCTGTGCTCGCTGTGCGCGTGGAGGTCGCCGCGATACCAGCGGCCGCCGGCGCCATCCGAGCCGCCGGCGACGACCGGGCGCTTCTCGCCGCCGGGCAGCGGGACGCCGCTGGTCTCCTGTGGGGGCGCGAGCACGTCGACCTCGACCTCGATATTGACGCGCCAGCGCACGGTGGGGTCGTCGATCTTCGAACAGCCGAAGACGATCGTCCACTCGCCGGGTTGGAGCGGCCCGCGCAGGTAGCCCGGGGTCGCCGCGCGCGGCTCGACGAAGAAGGCGGTGCGGGCGCCGCCGCTCCAGCCGCGGAAGCCGCCCGTCAGGAAATCGGCGCCGCGCGCGTCGAAGACGCCGATATCGATGTTGTTGCCGGGGTGCGTCTCCTGCGCGCCCTGCACCTGGTTTTCGTAGTGGTAGTTGACGTCGAGGCGGCGCGCGCCGGCAGGCATCTCAAACGGCACGTAGACGTACTGTTCCCGCACGGCCTCCGGCGTCACGACGCCTTCGAGCCGGATCTTGTGCCGCATCTGGCTGGCCTTTCGTCCACGGCGACGGTGTACGCAGCGAAGTATAGGCGCCGCCGGCCGTGGGACAACGGCGCACGGCGCCATACCCATGAGCCGCTACAATCCCGGCATGCGCCTCACCCGCGCGGAGATCGCGCAGTTCCTCGATGAGCCTCACACCCTGGTCCTCGCCACGCTGCGGCGGGACGGCTGGCCGCAGATGACCACGGTCTGGTACCGCTGGGACGGTGAGGCGTTCTGGATCTCGACCGACCGTAGCCGCGCGAAGTACCACAACATCGAGCGCGATCCGCGCGTCACCGCACTCGTCGACGCGCCGTCGCGCGAGGCTTCGGTGGTGGCCTATGGCCGCGCCGAGGTCGTCGCGCGCGGAGCCGCGGCTGACGAAGGCGCGCTGCAGATCGTCGCGCGGTACGTCGAAAATCCGCGGGCGTACTTGGATGCACGAGGGGACGGCGCGCGTGTGCTCATTCGCATCAGGCCCGAGAAGCTCGTATCGTGGAAGCTCGAAGGATGATGCACATCACACGGACGCCGTTGGCAGACCCCCCAAGACGCCCCCGATGAACGACATCGAGGAGCGGCTGCGCGCCGCGCTCACGAAGGTGCCGGCCGGGCTCGCGGCGCACGTCCTGCGCGTCGTCGATGAGGCGGCGCGGCTCGCGCGGATCCACGGCATCGACGCGGAGGCGGCGAAGATCGCCGCGCTCGGCCACGACCTGCTGCGCGCGCACAGCGAGGGGCGGCTGCTGACGATCGCCGGCGAGCAGGGAGCCACGATCGACCCGGTGGACCGGCTGGAGCCGGTGCTGCTGCACGGCCCGCTGGCGGTGCCGATCCTGCGCGAGCAGTACGGAGTCATCGACGCCGACGTGCTCGGCGCGGTGGCCGCGCACACGACTGCCGCGCCACGCATGTCCCGCCTGCAGAAGCTACTCTTCGTCGCCGACAAGATCGAGCCGGACAAGGCCGACGGCCGCGCGCCTGTGCAGCGCGTCCGCGAGCTGGCGGACCGGGACCTCGACGCCGCGATGCGCGCCTACCTGGACTACCACGTGCTGGTCGCGCTCGACGAGCGCTGGCCGCTGCATCCGAACACGATCGCCGCGCGGAACGAGCTGGTGGCGGCGGAGCGCGCCGTCCGGCAGGACCGAGAGCCTGGGGTTTAGAATCAGGAGCTTATCGGGCGTCGCGCAGCCAGCGGGCGGCTTCCTTCGCGTGGTAGGTGATGATGATGTCGGCGCCGGCGCGCTTGATCGACGTCAGGATCTCGAGCGTCACGCGCTGCTCATCGACCCAGCCGGCGGCGCCGGCCGCCTTGACCATGGCGTATTCGCCGCTGACGTTGTAGGCGGCGAGCGGCAGGTCAAACTCACGCCGCGCCTGCGACAGCACGTCGAGGTAGGAGAGCGCCGGCTTCACCATCACGATGTCCGCGCCCTCGTCGATGTCGTCGGCGATCTCGCGCAGCGCCTCGCGGGCGTTCGGCGGGTCCATCTGGTAGCCGCGCCGGTCGCCGAACTGTGGCGTGCTCTCCGCAGCCTCGCGGAAGGGGCCGTAGAACGCGGACGCGTACTTCGCGCTGTACGCCATGATCGGCGTCGCGACGTAGCCCGCGTCGTCGAGCGTCTCGCGGACCGCGGCGACGCGCCCGTCCATCATGTCGGATGGCGCGACGACATCGGCGCCGGCGCGCGCGTGCGACAGCGCGGTGCGGGCGATCAACTCGATCGAGCGGTCGTTGTCGACTTCGCCGTCGGCGATGACGCCGCAGTGCCCGTGGCTGGTGTACTCACAGAGGCAGACGTCGGTAATGACGACCAGCTCGGGCGCGGCCTGCTTGAACGCGCGCACGGCGTCCTGGACGATGCCGCCGTCCGCGTACGCCTCGCTGCCTTCGTCGTCCTTGACCGCGGGCAGGCCGAAGAGCAGCACCGCGGGCACACCGAGCGTGCGCAGGTCGTCCGCCTCGCGCCCGACCTGGTCGAGGGAGATGCGGTACTGGCCGGGCATCGACGGGATCTCGTCGCGGACGCCCTGCCCGTGGGTGACGAAGAGCGGATAGACGAAGTCCGCCGCGGACAGCCGCGTCTCCGCCACGAGGCGCCGCAGCCCCTCGGACCGGCGCAGCCGGCGGTGGCGGGCGAAGTCGCCGTGCGTCAGCAGGTCGAGCATGCCTCCATTGTAGACGAGGCGGGGCGCCAATCCCTCCGCTCGGGGATGTTCAGCCCGCGGCTTTGTGACGGTTGACACTAGCCCCTCGCGCGTCTACAATTCTCCCACTGGCAGGCCCGGTCTGGACAATTACTGAGATTTGCCCACATTCGCTCCCCCCAATGGTCCCGGCGCCGACGGCGCGCCCCTCGCGGACGGCCGCTGGCTGACGCTCGGCCAGGCCTGCCGCGTGCTCAACGTCGACGAGTCGACCCTGCGCCGCTGGGCAGACGCCGGCCAGGTGCGCACCTTCCGCACGCCCGGGGGACATCGCCGGTTCGCCGAGGGCGATGTGCGCGAGATCGTGCTCGGCCGCTCCCAGCAGGCGAACTACCGCGACGTCGGCGACCTCGCGACGAAGCGCATCCGCCGCCAACTGACGCGCGGCCACGCCGACTGGTACGCACACGTCGACGCCGCGCAGCGCGAGAAGCTGCGGCCGCTTGGCCGGCGGCTGATGGAGCTGGTGGCGGCGTACGTCGGCCGGCGCGGGCGCCGCGCATCGCTGCTCGATGAGGCGCGCGCGACGGGCGCGGAGTACGGCACAGAGCTGGCGCACGCCGGCATGACGCTCTCCCAGGCGGTGCACGCGTTTACGTTCTTCCGGCGCAGCCTCGACCAGTCGGCCAAGCAGGCGCTCGCGAAGACCGGGACACCCGCGAAGGAGTCGATCACTGTCGTCGAGCAGATCATGGTGCTCGCCGACGAGGTGTTGCTCGGCATCGCAAGCGCGTACGACGCGTCGGCGGCCGCCGCCGCCGCGAGCGGAGGGAACGGACGCCATGCAACGTGACACGATCCGCGAGTATCAGAAGGCGCTGGCGCGCCGTGGTGAGACCTGGACCCACACGGGGATCGAGTCGGCGCTGCCGCGCATCATCGCCGCACCAGCGGCGCCCGGCACGGGTGGCGTGTTGCGCGGTACCCGCGTGCTGGGCGTCAACGCCGATGCGCGCGAGGACTTCGCGACCGCGCTGCGGGTGCTGCAGCGGAACAACCGCCTGCTGCTGGCACGCTTCGGGCTCGGATGGGCGGACATCGCTGCCACCGTGTGCGGCGAGGCGCGGCGCCGTGGCTTTTCGACGGCGGTCGTCGCGCGCCTTCTGGTGGCCGCTCTGCGTAGCGAGAGCGGAGGGGCGGCGTCATGAGCCGGCGCGCGGCGCACCAGGACAGACGCATCGGCCCATGGCGTCTGCTCGACATCTTTGCCGCGTCGATCTCGCTGCGCGGCGTGTTCCTCGGCGGCGGCACGCTGCTGCCGCGCGTCGGCGCCGCCGACCCGCCGGGCGTCGCGGGGGAGCCGACGGCCGAGCTGCCCGGCTCCTACCTGAGCGACACAGAGCAGCAGCAGGCGGTGGCCCAGGAGCGCGCGCGGCGCTTTGTGCGCGCGCGCCGGCCGCGGCCGCGGCCGTAGGAGCGGGCGATGGCGCTGTATCCCATCTTCGTGGAAGCTGCGGGCCGGCGGGTGATCGTCATCGGCGGCGGCCACGTCGGCGCCGAGAAGGTGCGCGGGCTGCTCGCGGGCGGCGCCGACGTGACGGTCGTGAGCCCCGACCTGATCGCGGAGCTGCGGGAGCACCGCGACGCGGACCGAATCCGCCACATCGCACGCGCGTACCGCGAGTCTGACCTCGACGATGGCTACGAGCTGATCATGGTCGCGACGGACGACGGCGCGATCAACGCGGAGGTCGCCGCGGCCGGCAAACGGCGCGGCATCTGGGTGAACGCCGCGGACGACCCGAAGCACTGCGACTTCATCCTGCCGTCGGTGGTGCGCAAAGGGAAGATCACGCTGGCGGCATCCACGTCGGGCTCGAGCCCGGCGCTCGCACGCCGCTTGCGCGAAGAGCTCGACGCCTACCTGACCGAGGACATGCCAGCGCTCGCGGACCTGCTGGCTGAGATGCGGCAGGAGGTCCGCAAGCGGCACATCAAGGTTGCGAGCGACACCTGGCAGCGGGCCATCGACGGACAGCTCCGGGTGCTGCTGGCGCAGCGGCGCTACGGACAGGCGCGGGCGCGGCTCATGGAGCGGCTCGGCATCGGCCTGACGCAGGCGGGCGCTCCCGATGGCGCTAGCGCCCCGCACGATGCCACGCCGCCGCTGGCCGTGTCCGCAGACGCAGGCGCGGCGCCGGGCGCGCCAGGGACGGAGTAGCGCGGTGCAGGTATCGCTCGTCGGCATCTCGCACAAGACGGCGCCTGTGGCGGTGCGGGAGCACTTCGCGCTCGGCCCCGGCGAGCTACCCGAGGCGCTGGCGCGGCTCGGCGAGCGCTACGCGGGCGCGGCGGTGCTTTCGACGTGCAACCGGACCGAGGTCTACGCCGTGAGCCCGCGTGGCATCGGCGACCCGCGATCAATCGTCGCGCTGCTGAACGAGGTGAAGGGCGGGCCGCCCGTAGAAGGCGCACCATTCTTCGCGCTCTCGGGCAGGGAGGCGACGCGCCACCTCTTCCGGGTGGCCGCTGGCGTCGAGTCGATGGTGATCGGCGAGTCGGAGATCCTGGGCCAGGTGCGGGCGGCGTTCGCCGCGGCGACGGCGGCGCGCACACACTCCGTCGCGCTCTCGCGCCTGTTCCACAGCGCCATCCGCGTCGGGCGGCGGGCGCGGAGCCAGACACACATCGGCCGGTACGCCGTGTCGGTGAGCTCGACGGCTGTGGCGCTCGCGCGGAGCACGCTCGGGGACATCGCCGGCAGGACGGTACTCGTCGTCAGCGCCGGCGAGGCCGGCAAACTGACCGCGCGTACGCTGCGCGAGAGCGGCGTTGCGACGATGCTCGTGACCAACCGCAGCGCGGAACGCGCCCGCGAGCTGGCGGCCGACCTGGGAGGCACCGCCGTGCCGTTCGAGCGGCTGGACGAGAGCCTGCACCGCGCGGACATCGTGATCACGTCGACGGCGTCGCCCGACTTCGTCCTGGGGCGGCCGCGGATCGAAGCCGTCATGGCCCTGCGCTCGAACCGGCCGCTGCTGCTCATCGATATCGCCGTGCCGCGTGACATCGACCCGGACGTGCGTGACGTGCCGGGCGCGCACCTGTACGACATCGACGGCCTGCAGGAGATCGCACAGGCCAACGTCAACCTGCGGCGCACGGAGCTGTCACGCGTCGAGGCGATCGTTGAGGAGGAGGTGAGCAGGTACAGCGACTGGCTGCGCTCGCTGGAGGTGGTGCCCACCGTGTCGTCGTTGCGTGCGCGCGCCGAAGCGGTGCGTCTGGCTGAGCTCGATCGCACGCTGCCCAGGATGAAGATCAGCACCGCCGACCGCCGGCGCCTCGAGGCGATGACCTCGGCGATCGTCAAGAAGCTGCTGCACGCGCCGATCGCCCGCCTGAAGACGCCCGGCGAGGGAGAGCGGTATGTCGAGCCGGTGCGGGCCCTGTTCGACCTCGATGCGCTATCCGACAACGACGCTCCGCCAATTCCTTGAGCATCCGCGGATGCCCATGTCCATGGGCGCCACCTCGGACGAACACCACGCGCGCACTCGGATCGCGGGCCTTCAGCCCGCGCGAGGTTGAGCGCCGACCACCCGAAACGGCCCGTCCCAAGCGGGCCGTCTAGCCGGGCAACGGCCCGACCCTCCGCCGTCTACCGAGCGCCGCCGCTGGCGCATCTCTGCTCCAACCTCTACGCTCCAGGCAGTGGGCACATGAGCCGCACGTTCGTCATCGGCACACGCGCCAGCCGGCTCGCCCTGCGACAGGTCGAGCTGGTGAGCGATGCGCTGCGCGCGTCCGCGCCTGGCGTCTCCCTGGAGGTGCGCGAGGTCCACACCGAGGGAGACCGGTCGGGCGCGCCCTTGCGTACGATCGGCGGCCTCGGCGTCTTCACCAAGGCGATTGAGGGTGCGCTGGCCGCGGGCGAGGTGGACATCGCGGTGCACAGCCTGAAGGACCTGCCGACGGAGCTTGCAGCCGGGCTGACGATCGGCGCCGTACCGCCGCGCGAGGACGTGCGCGACGCACTCATCACGCGCGATGGGCGGCCGCTCGACGAGCTGCGGGCCGGCGCGCGCATCGGCACCGGCGCCCCGCGGCGCGCGGTGCAACTGCTCCGGATGCGGGCGGACGTCGAGCCGGCGGAGATCCGCGGCAACGTCGAGACGCGCGTCCGCAAGGTCGACGACGGCGCATACGACGGCGCCGTGCTGGCGATGGCCGGGCTCGCACGCCTCGGCCTTATGGCGCAGGCCGCGCAGGTGTTCAGCGTCGAGGAGATGCTGCCAGCCGTCGGCCAGGGGGCGATCGCCGTCGAGGTCAGGGCCGGCGACAGCGAGGCCCTCGCCCTCGTGCGGGCGATCGACGACGCGCCGGCGCGCGCGGCGGTCGAGGCAGAGCGCGCGTTCCTGCGACGGCTCGGCGGTGGCTGCCGCCTGCCGGTCGCCGCGTACGCGCGCATCGAGGACGGCGAGCTGGTCTTGCGCGGCATGATCGCCGCCGAGGCTGCGCTCCCGGAGCATGGCTCCTTCCGAGGCGAGCGACGCGGGCACATCGGCGACGCGGACGCGCTCGGCACGCGACTGGCCGATGACCTGCTCGCGCAGGGCGCGGCGACGTTCGTGGACGCACTGTGAGCGGCGGCACGCGTGCCGGCTTCGTATCTCTCGTAGGCGCGGGGCCCGGCGACCCCGGCCTGATCACGGTCGGCGGCGCCGCGCGGCTCGCCGAGGCCGACGTCATCGTGTATGACCGGCTCGCCAACCCGCGGTTGCTGGCGCTGGCGCGCCCCGGGGCGGAGCTGATCGACGTCGGCAAGACGCCGGAACGGCACACCCTGTCGCAGGACGCGATCAACGCCCTGCTCGTCGAGCAGGCACGCGCGGGCAGGCGCGTCGTGCGGCTCAAGGGCGGCGACCCGTTCGTCTTCGGACGCGGCGGCGAGGAAGCCGAAGCGCTCGTGGCAGAGGGACTACCGTTCGAGGTGCTGCCCGGCGTCACGTCGGCGGTCGCGGCGCCCGCATACGCCGGCATCCCCGTGACGCACCGCGGGCTCGCGTCGTCGTTCGCCATCATCACGGGCCACGAGGATCCGGCGAAGGACGACAGCAGCATCGATTGGGCGAAACTCGCCACCGGCGTCGACACGCTCGTCTTCCTGATGGGCACCGGGCGTCTCGCCGAGATCGCGCGGCGCCTTATCGACAACGGCCGCGCGCCGGCAACGCCCGCGGCGGTCATCGAGTGGGGGACGCTGGCACGTCAGCGCACGGCGATCGGCACGCTGGCGACGATCGACGTCGCGGTGCGCGACGCGGGCATCGCGCCGCCGGCGGTGACGGTCGTCGGCGAGGTCGTGCGGCTGCGCGAGCGCCTGCGCTGGTTCGACACGCGGCCGCTCTTCGGCAAGCGCGTGCTCGTCACGCGAACGCGGCAGCAGGCGAGCGACCTGTCACGCGCGCTGGCCGCGCGGGGCGCCGACCCGGTCGAGCTGCCGGCGATCGAGATCCTCCCGAACGCCGATCCGGCCCAGCTTGCCGCGGCGATCGACGGGCTGAAGACGTCGGCGTACGGCTGGTGCGTGTTTACGAGCGCGAACGCGGTGGGGACCTTCCTGGCGCACCTGCGCGATGCCGGGCTCGACGCACGCGCGTTCGGCCGCACACAGATCGCGGCCATCGGCCCGGGGACGGCGGAGGCGCTGGCGCGCGCTGGCCTGCGCGCCGACCTCGTGCCCGAGCGCTTCGTCGCCGAAGGGCTGCTCGACGGGTTCCGCGCGCGCGTGATGCGCGGCCAGCGCGTGCTGCTGCCTCATGCCGAGGGCGCGCGGGAGGCGCTCACCGACGGCCTCGCGGCGATGGGGGCGCAGGTCGATGAGCTGACGCTGTACGTCTCGGCTGTGCCGCGCGATCCGGACGTCGAGGGGCTGCGCCGCCTGCGCGCGGGAGAGATCGACATCGCGACGTTTGCCAGCTCGTCGTCCGTTCGGAACCTCGTCGAGATGCTCGACGGCGACATCACGCCCCTGCGGCCCCTGCTCATCGCGGCGATCGGCCCCGTGACGGCGCAGGCCGTGCGCGACGCCGGCCTCGAGGCCGTCGTCGTGGCGGAGACCTACACCATCGACGGGCTGGTGGACGCGCTGGTCGCCCACGCCGGCACGCGAGCGTAGGGCTCGGGCTTGACGGCGACGGAGCGGAAGCTCCTTCGCTACGGATGGACAGCCAACTCGGCGTGCGCGAGCAGGCGGCTTCCCGCGTGGGGCAACCTCCACCCCCCCGATATACTCAACCGTGACCGACGAGCAGTTCCTTGCCGACGCCGAACGGAAGCTGGCCGTGCACTCGCCGCAACTCGCGGCAGAGTTCGCGACGGCGGCGGGCGAACTGCGGCCATCCCTCCCGTCGGCCGACTTCCGCGCCTGGGCCGAAGAGGGCCTCGCGCTAGCAACGCACTCGCTGCGGTCGTGGGAGGCCGCGGTCGACTACTTCCGCGTCTCCGGCGAGGTGATGCGGCTGCTGCCGACGCCGGCGTTCCGGCGCTGGGCGCACGCGGGCCGCGACCTCGCCGAGTACTCCTCGGTGGTGGCAGGCGCCTTCTTCCGCGCCAGCCCGGCCGCTGTGCCCTTCCTCGACGAGCACAGGATGACCGAGTGGGCGTCGCTGGGGCAGCGGCTGTACAAGGGGCACTGGAAATCGATCTCGCTCGCCACGGTGTACTTCAGCGCGGGGCCGCGCCTGCTGCCCTCGCTGACGCTGGGTGACCTGGCGCGGCTCGTCGCGCTCGTCGAGTCCGTCGCCGAACGCTCGTACGAGCTGGCGACGGCGTGCCTCGACGCGGCGCCGCGCCTCTTCGAGTCGCTGGCAACGTCCGACCGGGCGCCATTTCTGACGCTGGCGGCGGCCGTTGGCGAGGCATCGTGGGCCGACGTGCGCATCTGCTTCGAGCGGGCGCCGAACCTGCTGGCGCCGATCGAGACGTCGGCACGGGGGCGCTTCCTCGCGCTGGCGGCGTCGGTGGCGCGGCGCAGCGGGCGGCACGCCTACGGGCTCTTCGCCGAGGGCGCCGCCGCCCTGGCGTCGGTGCCGCCCGCGAGCCATCACGACCTGCTGTCGCTGGCGGAGGAGCTCGCGGCGGCCTCGCCAACGGCGGCGATGGAGTTCCTGAAGTCGTCGCCGGAGGTGCTGAAGCGCATCCGCATCGCCGAGCTGGCGGACTGGCACGCCGCGGGGCACCGCATCCTGGAGCAGAGCGTGGAGGGCGGCGAGGCGTACTTCCGCCTCGAGTCCGGCAAGGGCGAGCAGGTGCTGGAGCAGTTGTCGTCGCGCGTCGACCTGACGCGCGTCGGCGAGGTGCTGCGCCTGTATTGCAAGGCGCTCACCGGCGCCAACGTGTCCATCCATCCCGTCTCCTACCTCGCGGAGAAGGGCATCGGCTGGGTGAGCGAGGACCGCCCGAGCACCGAGGGCACGACGGTGTACCTCCCGGAGTTCGTCGAGGAGTTCATCGACCGCGACCAGAACTTCTCCGTCTACAAGGTCTTCGCGACGCACCAGGCGGCGCACCTGGAGTTCGCGAGCTTCCTGTTCCGCTTCGGCCGCGACGGCACCGTGCTGCCGACGCGCCGCATCGCGCGCGAAGAGCAGCAGCGCGCCGAGGGCCGGCATGGGTCGCGGGCGAGCGGCCCGATGACCGACATGGAGCGCTTCTTTGACCTGTTCGACGACCGCCAGCTCGCCTCGGACCTCTTCGCCGTCGCCGAGGACACGCGCATCGACACGCTGGTGCGGCGCGAGTACGGCGGCATCCGCCGGGCGTGGACGCGCACGCAGGAGAACGAGCTCGAATCACGCCGGCCACCGAGCGAGCTGCCGCTGCGCCAGGCGCTCGTCGAGAACCTCGTGCGCGCGAGCCTCGACGGCGCGCACACGATGGTCTGGCCGCTGCCATTGCAGCCGGTGCTGCGGCAGGCGCTCCAGGCGCTGTTCGCGACGCGGGAGAAGGGCGCCCGCGTCGAGGACGCCGCCGAGGCGGCGCTGACGCTGTACGACATCGTGAGCAAGGTGCCAAACATCGCGCCCGAGGACCTCGAGCAGCTCGACTGGGAGGCGATGAACGAGGAGACGATGCAGCTCATGATGTCGCAGCCGGGCGCCTCCGACGACGACGCGCCGGCGCCCATGCCGTCCGGGCAGGAGGTGGAGTACGAGAGCCCGGACGAGGTGGACTTCCGCGGCGACTTCAAGCCGGAGCTGGTGCAACTGCTGATGCGGCTGCGTCTGAAGGAGGGCGAGGTCGACCAGAACGGCGAGCTGTCGCCGCTGACGGCGGAGCAGCTCCGGGAGCTGCTGGAGAAGAGCGTCGAGATCACGGTGGGCGCGATGGCCGAAGGCGACCTGGCGTCGACGCTCGGCCTGTTCCTGTCGAACCTGGAGAAGGAGGCCGGGACGCCGATCGGCGACCAGAGCAACGAGCTCAAGGACGGTACGCCAGGCGTCGAGGAGGGCGAGGACGACAAAGAGCTGCCGGTCGAGGTCAAGTCGTTCTATTACGACGAGTGGGACTTCCGCGCGGCGGACTACAAGCCGCGCTGGTGCCGCGTGCAGGAGCGCCCCCTCGACGAGGGCGGCGACGCCTATTTCGACGACACGCTGCGCGAGCACGCGGCGCTGGTCAACGAGACGCGCAGACAGTTCGAGCTCCTGAAGCCGGAGCTGTTCCGCAAGATCAAGCGGCTGCTCGACGGCGAGGAGTTCGACCTCGACGCCGTCATCGACTACGCCATCGAGCGCAAGGCGGGACACAGCTACACGGACAAGATCTACTGGCGCCGGAACAAGGTGGAACGCGACGTCGCGGTGGCCTTCCTCCTCGACATGAGCGCCTCGACCGATGAGGAGATCGAGAAGCGCAAGCAGAAGTACATGGACGACGAGGGGTTCGATGACGACCCGCGCAAGTACTTCCAGTGGCTCGCGCAGCGCCGCGCGCAGCAGTCGATCGCGCCGCCAAAGCGGATCATCGACCTCGAGAAGGAGAGCACGGTGCTCTTCATCAAGGCGCTGGAGACGATCGGCGACAGCTACGGGATCTATGGCTTTAGCGGCTACGGGCGCGACAACGTCGAGTTCTACGTGATCAAGGACCTGACGGAGCAGTTCAACGCCAAGGTGAAGAAGCGCATCGATAAGGTATCGCCGATCCGCTCGACGCGGATGGGCCCGGCGATCCGCCACGCGACGGCGAAGCTCGACGCGTACGACGCAAAGGTGAAGATCCTGATGCTCGTGTCAGACGGGCGGCCGCAGGATCATGGCTACGGCCGCGACCGGACGGAAAAGGAGTACGCGATCCACGACACGAAGCAGGCGCTGCTCGAAGCGCGCCGCAAGGGCATCACGCCGTTCGCGCTGACGGTCGACAAGGAAGGCCACGATTACCTGGGCCAGATGTGCGCGGACATGGGGTACGAGGTGGTCGCCGACATCGAGCAGCTCCCCCAGCGGCTGCCGACGCTCTACCGGCGGCTGACGGAGTAGTGGCGGGCGGCCCGCGCGCGTTGCGCTAACCGCCCGCGAGCGGCCCGCCGCGGCGGCGCCCCAGCTCCGCGAGGTGCTCCCAATCGTGCTCCAGCATCCGTCGCAGCGCCTTGCGCAGCGTGCGCACGTCGTTCGGACGCCGCACGACGGCCGAGCGCTCCTCGCGCGTCGCCGCACGCACGCGCGCGGCCGCCATCGCGTCGATACGGCGCAGCGCGTCCGGCAGCGCGATCTCGCCGCGCGCGGCCGCGCTGGCGACGGCGGAGAAGCCCTTCGAGCCGCCGAGCGCGGCGGACAGGTAGCCGCCCGGGCCGCCCAGCACGTGAAGCAGCACCGCCCGGCCGGTGCGCCCGCCATCCCTCGGCGCCGCGTCGAGCTGCGTTGCGGTGCGGCTCCCCGCCCACTCGGCGAGCGCCTCCCGCATCCAGTGGAAGCGCCGCAGGTGCGTCTTAAGTTCCTGCTCGCTTATCGGCTCGAGGTCGGGCGCGAACACGAGGTACGGCGAGCCTTGCCCGAGCCACATGCCTTCGGTGACGTGCTCCGCGACGTGCATGCGGACGGGCGCATCAGGGTTGACGCGCTCGCCGTGACGGCGGAGGAACGCCAGGTACGCGCGGATCGCGTCGGGCGTGGCGTCGAGCGCCTCCTCGGTCGTCGCACCGGTGGCGACGCACCCGAGCAGGTCGAGCACGTGCACCATCGTCTTCTTCCGTCGCGGCCCCGACTCCAGGTACAGCGCGTAGTCGCCCATGGCTCCTCCTGCCCACCCGGCACCGGACCTGCCATCTAACGCGGCAGCCTGAGCAGCACCGCCTCCGCCTCCGCGAGCACGTCGCGCATGATCCGCGCGGCCGGCCGCACGTCGCGCACCAGGCCGGCGGACTGGCCGGCGTAGGCGCTGTGCGCCCGCTCCGGCGCCTCGCCGGGGACGGCCGACTCCGCGACGATCGCGTCGCGCTGCGCGCGCAGCTCCGGCTCGCGGCCGTGCCACTCGGCGGCGAACGGGGTCCGCACGGAGCGCCCGTGGATCCACTCCGGCCACGGCCACGGGATGCGGTCGACGATGTCGAACACGTCGGTCCACACCGTATCGTCGGCGGTGGCGGCGAGGATGCGCTCGCGGTGCTGGTAGGCGTGCGACGCGGACTCTTCCGCCGCGACGAAGCGCGTGCCCATGACGATGCCCTGCGCGCCGAGCGCGAGCGCCGCGACGAGGCCGCGGCCATCGGCGATACCGCCCGCGGCCAGCACCGGGATGCCGCCCGCAACGTCGACGGCCTGCGGCACGAGCGCCATCGTGGCGACGCTGCCGGTATGGCCTCCGGCCTCGGCGCCCTGCGCGATGATCACGTCGACGCCCGCCGCTGCCGCGCGCTTCGCCCCGGCGACGCTCTGCACCTGGTGCAGCACCTTCACGCCGGCATCCTGCGCGCGGCGCGCGTGATCACCCGGATCGCCGAAGCTCAGCGTGACCGAGGGGACGCGCTCTTCGATGCAGACGTCGAGGAGCTGCGGGATGGCGTCGAGCACGTGCACCCAGAGGTTGACGCTGAACGGCTTCGCCGTGCGCCGGCGCGTCTCGACGATCCAGGCGCGCAGTTGCGGCGGGCCGCCGCGGCTGATGCCGCCGAGACAGCCGAGGCCGCCCGCTTCCGAAACGGCGGCCGCGAGCGCGGGGCCGGCCGTGCCGCCGCCCATGCCGGCGCTGCCGACCGGCACGTCGATGCCCAGCAGGTCGCAGACGGGTGTGCGCAGGCTCACGGACTTCTCCTCCTACCGTGCTGCGGGACGGGTGGCTTCCGACTTGCGGGAGATCGCCGTGATCTCGGCTTCAAGTCCGGCGACGATCAGCCGGTCCCCCGCCTCGAGCCGCACGTCCTCGCGCGGGCCGACGATCAACTCACCGCCGGCACGTCGCAGGCCGAGCACGGTGACGCGCGACGAGGCGAGCACGTGGCGCACGTCCCGGCCGAGCAGCGCCGAGTCCTCGCTGACCTCGACCTCCGCCAGGATCTGCTCGGCGTTCCGGACGGACAGCGTATCCATGAAGTCGACGATGTTCGGCTGGATCGCCGAGAGCGCCATGCGCCGGCCGCCGATGGCGTAGGGCGAGATGACGCGGTCGGCGCCGGCGCGCCGGGCGCGTGCCTCGCTCTCCGGCTTGCCGGCGCGCGCGACGACGAAGACGGCCGGGTTGAGCGCCTTCGCCGTGAGCGTGATGTACGTATTGCCGGAGTCGGAGTCCGAGGCGGCCAGCAGGGTCTTCGCGCGCAGGACGCCAGCGCTGAGGAGCACGTCGTCCGACGCGGCGTCACCCTCGACGACGAGGAAGCCCGCGGCGGTCGCGCGCGCCAGGGCCGCGCCGTTCGTCTCGACGACGACGAACGGCATGCCGCGCTCGTCGAACTCGCGCGCGATCTCCTCGCCGACGCGGCCGAAGCCGCAGAGGATGTGGTGGCCGCGCAGTTGCTCGATGCGTCCCTTCATGCGTGTCATCCCGAGCGCGGCGCCCAGGTCGCCCTCGATCACGAGCGCGACGAGCGTCGTCAGCAGGTAGAAGGCGGTGCCGACGCCGAAGAGTACCAGACCGATCGTGAACGCGCGGCCGGCCGTATCGAGCGGGTGCACCTCACGGTAGCCGACCGTGGTGACCGTGGTGACGGTCATGAACAGCGCGTCCATGAACGACCAGCGCTCGATGGCCATGTAGCCGGCGGTGCCCGCGGCGAGCAGCACGGCGAAGATGCCGAGACCGGTGAGCAGCCGCGCGCGCGGGTCGTGGCTGGAGCGGGGGAGGCGGCGATCCATATGGGGATTGTGGTGGGAAACGCCCAACGGCGCCAGCGGCGCGGCGGCGGGTCGCGACGATGCGTTCGGTCTGCGGCATCGCCTACCAGACGTCCCGCACGTCGAATCTGGGGCCGTCCTTGCACACGAGCTTCATCGCACGCCCGCCGCGCACGCGCACCTCGACCGCGCAGCCGTAGCAGATGCCCGTCCCGCAGGCCATGCGCTCTTCGAGGAGCACCTGCACGGAGCGGCGCACCCTTGCCTTGCGCGCCGCCGTGGCCATCGCCCGCAACATGGCGTTGGGGCCGCAGGCGAAGGCCTGGTCGCACCACTCGATCAGCTCGCCGAACGGCTCCGTGACGAAGCCGGCGCGTCCGGAGGAGCCGTCGTCCGTCGTCACGACGACCTCGACCTCCTTTGGCAGCAATGCCGGCGGGAAGACGTGCGCCGCCGACCGCGCGCCGACGATCATCGTGACGTTGAGCCCGCGCGCGACCGCGTCGTCGGCGAGCCAGACCAGCGGCGCGACGCCGATGCCGCCCGCGACGAGCAGCAGGTTCCGCGACGCGCGCCCGACGTGATACCCACGCCCGAGCGGCCCCCAGCCGTAGACGCGATCGCCGGGCCTGCGCGCGGCGAGCCACGCCGTGCCTCGCCCCACAACCTCGTACAGGATCGCCCACTCGCCGCCCTGCGCGCCCTGCCGGACGCGGTGATAGCTCATCGGCCGCGGCAGCAGCGGATCGTCCGCGTGGCCGGCACACGCTTCGCTACCATAGGCCGCGTCGTCGGCGCAGCGGAGCATCAGGAACTGACCCGGATAGGCGCCGCGGCCCAGCTCCGGCGCGTGGAACCAGGTGAGGTAGGTGTCGCCGTACACACGCGCGTTCTCGACGACCGTCGCGTAGCCGGCGTTCACGCGGAGCCGTCCCGGTACTCGGCGAGCGGGCGCACCTGGTACGACGGCCCTCCCGGCCGCCCCATCGCCGCCACGAGCGCGTCGACGGCGGCGCGTGCGGTGTCCGGGCTGGTAAAGCAGGGGATGCGCTTCTCGGTCGCCGCGCGGCGGATGTAGAAGCCGTCGCGCAGGGTGCCGGTGTAGCGCCCCTCCGGCGTGTTGATGACGCAGGTCACGGAGCCGTCGGCGATCACGTCGAGGACGTTCGGGTGGCCCTGGAGCCGCTTCGTCACCCGTTGCACCGGCAGGCCGAGGGCGGCGATCATGCCGGCGGTGCCCTCGGTCGCGTAGAGGCGAAAGCCCGCGTCGTGGAGGTGATGGATGACGGGCAGCATCTGCGTCTTGTGGCGGTCGGCGACGCTCAGCAGCACGCCGCCGCCCGCCGCCAGCGCGAGGTCGGCGGAGATCAGCGCCTTCGCCAGCGCCGCCGGAAACGTCGCGTCGATGCCCATCACCTCGCCGGTGGACTTCATCTCCGGCCCCAGGTAGGTATCGACGCCAATCAGCTTCGACATCGAGAACACGGGCGCCTTGACGGCGACGAGCGGCTGGCGCGGCCACAGCCCGCCCTCGTAGCCCTGCTCGCGCAGGGTCTGTCCAAGCATGACGTTGACGGCGACGCGCACCATCGGCACGCCGGTGACCTTTGAGAGGAACGGCACGGTGCGTGAGCCGCGCGGGTTCACTTCGAGCACGTACACGTTCGAGTCGCCCGCGGGCGTCTCCGCGGGCATGATCACGTACTGCACGTTCATCAGCCCGCGCACGCCGAGGGCGAGGCCGATGCGCGTCGTGTAGTCCACGATCACCTCGACCTCGGCGTGGGTCAGGTGCACGCCGGGGTACACGGCCAGCGAGTCGCCAGAGTGCACGCCCGCACGCTCGATGTGCTCCATGATGCCGGGGACCAGGACGCGCTCGCCGTCGCAGATCGCGTCGACCTCCACCTCCTTGCCCTCGAGGTACTTGTCGATGAGGATCGGTTTGCCGCCGCTGGCTTCGGCCGCCTGCTGCGCGAAGCGGGCGAGCTCCGTCGGGTTCTGCACGATCTCCATCGCGCGGCCGCCGAGCACGTAGCTCGGCCGCACAAGCACCGGATAGCCGAGCGCCTCGGCGGTCGTCATCGCGTCTTCGACGCGCAGCACGGCCGCGCCCGGCGGCTGCGGGATGCCGAGTTCGCCGAGGAATGCCTCGAAACGCTTCCGATCTTCCGCGAGGTCGATCGTCTCTGACGATGAGCCGATGATCGGCGCGGCGGAGGCGTGCAGCGGCGCGGCCAGGTTGATCGCCGTCTGGCCGCCGAACTGCACGATGGACGGCGGCAGGTCGGCGGCGTCGGGGTCCGCGCCTCCGGCCTCATTCTCGAGGATGTCGCGCACCGACTCCTCGTCGAGCGGCTCGAAGTACAGGCGGTCGCTTGTGTCGAAGTCCGTCGAGACGGTCTCGGGGTTCGAGTTCACCATGATCGAGCGGTAGCCGGCGCGTTCGAGCGCCCACGACGCGTGCACGGAGCAGTAGTCGAACTCGATCCCCTGGCCGATGCGGATCGGGCCGCTGCCAATGACGAGCGCCTTCTTCCCGGGCTCCTGGAGCGCCTCGTTCTCCTGCTCGTACGTGCTGTAGAAGTAGGGCGTCGCGGCGTCGAACTCGGCGGCGCAGGTATCGACCATCTTGTACACCGGGCGGATGTCCCAGCGGGCGCGCAGGTCGCGCACCTGCTCGGGCAGGCGGTCGGCCAGCGTGCCGATCTGCGTATCGGAGAAGCCGAGCCGCTTGGCGCGGCGCAGGAGGCCGGGCGTCAGGTCCTCGGACAGCAGGCGCTTCTCCATCGCTACGATGTTCGCGAGCTTGTGCAGGAACCACACGTCAACGCCAGTCTGGCGCGAGAGCGCGCACAGGTCGGCGCCACGGCGCACTGCGGCCATGATCGACCACAGCCGCTCGTCGGTGGCGTGCATCGGGCGCTCTTCGTGGCCCTCCTTCCACGCCGGATCCTCCCAGAGCAGCGAGCGGCCGCCGATCTCGAGCGAGCGCACGGCCTTCTGCAGCGCTCCCTCGAACGTGCGGTCGATCGCCATCACCTCGCCGGTCGCCTTCATCTGCGTGCCGAGCGCCCGGTCCCCGAAGGGGAACTTGTCGAAGGGCCAGCGGGGGATCTTGACGACCACGTAGTCGAGCGCGGGCTCGAACGCGGCGGTCGTCTTGCGGGTCACCGCGTTCGGGATCTCGTCGAGCGTGCGGCCGACGGCGATCTTCGAGGCGACACGCGCGATCGGGTAGCCCGTCGCCTTGCTCGCCAGCGCGGAGCTGCGCGAAACGCGCGGGTTCACCTCGATCACGTAGTACGGTGGCAGCCGGTCGCCGGGCGGCACAGCCCACGGCGTCGTCTCCGGGTTGGGCGCGAGCGCGAGCTGGACGTTGCAGCCGCCCTCGATGCCGAGCGCCGAGATGATGTTGAGCGACGCCGACCGGAGCATCTGGTACTCCTTGTCGGACAGCGTCTGGCTCGGCGCGACGACGATGCTGTCGCCGGTGTGCACGCCCATGGGGTCGAAGTTCTCCATGTTGCACACGGTAATCACGTTGCCGGCGCCGTCGCGCATCACCTCGTACTCGACTTCCTTCCAGCCGAGCAGCGACTGCTCGACGAGGACCTGGCCGATGGGGCTGGCGCGCAGGCCGCCCTCGACGACGCGCTCGTACTCGTCCTCGCTGTGGGCGATGCCTCCGCCGGTGCCGCCGAGCGTGTACGCCGGCCGGATGACCGCCGGCAGGCCGATGCGGCCCAGCGCTGCCCGCGCCTGCGCCATGTCCGTCACGATCTCCGACGCAGGCGCCGGCTCGCCGATCTCCTCCAGCATGCGGCGGAAGAGGTCACGATCCTCCGCCTTGCGGATCGCCTCGAGCGGCGTGCCCAGCAGCCGCACGTTGTAGCGGTCGAGCACGCCGGCATCGTGGAGGGCGACGGCCATGTTCAGGCCGGTCTGGCCGCCGAGCGTCGGCAACAGCCCGTCGGGCCGCTCGCGCTCGATGATCCGCGTGACGACATCGAGCGAGATCGGCTCGATATAGACGACGTCGGCGACGTCCTCGTCGGTCATGATCGTCGCGGGGTTTGAATTGACGAGGATGGAGGCGACGCCTTCTTCGCGCATCGCCTTGCAGGCCTGCGTCCCGGCGTAGTCGAACTCGGCGGCCTGGCCAATGACGATGGGCCCCGAGCCGATGATCAGCACCTTCGACGGTTTGTCCACGCGATCAGGAATCCCGGCCTGGCGGTGTGCGGCGCATCAACGTCGCCTCGCAAGCGCACGCTGGCGCTGCTCCGGCAGCACCCGCGCTCCGCCCAGGTGCCCGGCCACGAGGAAGCCCAGCGCGAACGCGGCGCCGATCGCGAGCGAGAACGAGGCGGCGCCGGGCAGCGGCGTCGAGGTCAGCATGAAGGCGAGGGCGATGTTTGCCATCGCGGCGAGGGCGAACGCCACAGCGTAGCCGGGCCACTCGGTGATCCAGTCCCCCGACCAGCGCCAGGCGAACACACCGAGCGCGAGGCCGCCGGCCGCGACCGCGACCGCGACCGCCCAGCCACCGAGCCAGAGCAGGATCGCCTCCTCGTGGCTGTCGCGCCAGACGGCGAACGGGAGCACGGCCGCCGTGACGAAGAGCAGCGGCGCCGCGATCAGCATCATCGCGGCCACGCACTGGGCACCGAACGCCAGGCGCCCGTAGACGTCGATGCGCTTCATCACCGAATCGAGCCGGAGGTCTCCGCTCATGGTCTCCCACACCGCTCACACCAGCGGCAGTTCGAAGCGCGCTTCCGGGTTGTAGATGGGCACCAGGGCGCCGATGCTGCTGAGGAAGCTCAGTGCGACCTGGTTGTCCTGCGGCAGCCGCCCGCGAATGCGCTTGTATCCCTTGTCGCGTGCGAAGCCCAGCGCGTACTCCGCGAGCGCGGTGCCGATGCCCCGGCGGCGCGCCTCCGGGAGCATCCAGACGCCGAGCACGACGGTGTCCGGCTCGAAGGTGTTGTAGTCGAGTGCGGCGAAGCCGGCGACCCGGCCATCGATCGTCGCGAGGAAGACGCCGCCCTCTCCGCCCAGGCGCGTCAGCCAGACGCGCACCTGGTCGGGCGTCATCGGCCCGTCGAAGGCGACGGGGTTCGGCTCCTTGACGACGGTGCCGATCACCGCCGCGATCGCCTCCGCGTCGTTGACGTTGGCCTGGCGGTACGTGGGCTCTGCCTGGACGTCTGCGCTGCTCATGTGCGCCTCCCGGACGCCGTCTGATCCTGCCGCATGCCTTCGCCCACCATCGCAAGGAAGCGCTCGAACAGGTACATGTTGTCGAGCGGGCCTGGCGATGCTTCCGAGTGGTACTGTATCGTCATCACCGGCTCGCGGCGATGGCGCAGCCCCTCGACGGTGCCGTCGTTGACGTTGCGATGGCTCACGGCCACATCGGCGATAAGGCCGGCGTCGTCGACAGCGTAGCCGTGGTTCTGCGCGGTGATGTAGACGCGGCCGGTCTCCTCATCGCGCACCGGATGATTCGCGCCGCGGTGGCCGAACTTCAGCTTGTACGTCTTCGCGCCAAACACCTCGCCGAGCACCTGGTGCCCCAGGCAGATGCCCATCAGCGGCGTCTTGCCGACGAGGCCGTTGGCCGTCTCGACGGCGTAGCCGAGCAGCGCCGGGTCGCCCGGCCCGGGCGAGAGGACCACGCCGTCGGGCCGCATCGCCAGGATCTCTTCGGCGCTGGTCTGGCACGGCACGACGGTCACGCGGCAGCCGAGCCGGTGCAGGACGCGCAGGATATTGTACTTCACGCCGAGATCGAGGACGACGACGTGCCGCGCGCCCGCGGATTGGCCGTCGGGATACTCGTACGCCTTGCGGGCGCTCACCCACGGCACGAAGTCCGTCGCGCCGTACGGCGGCAGCTCGCGCAGGCGCGCCAGCGCCAGCGCCGCAGTCTCGTCGTGCGTCACGGCGCCCATCATCACGCCCGCTGTCCGCAGCTTGCGCGTCAGCGCGCGCGTGTCGATGCCGGCGATACCCGGGACGCCGTTCCCGAGCAGATACTCGTGCAGCGTACCCTGCGCGCGCCAGTGGACCGGCGTCTCGCAGCCCTCGCGGACGATGAACGCGCGCGCCTGGATCCGGCGCGATTCGACATCGAAGTCGTTGACGCCGTAGTTCCCCTGCAGCGGGTACGTCATCACCAGCACCTGGCCGGCGAACGATGGGTCGGTCAGCGCTTCCTGGTAGCCAGTCATCGCGGTGGTGAAGACGACTTCGCCGTGCGCGCGCACCGGCGCACCGATGGGCTCGCCCGCGAACACGGTGCCGTCCTCGAGCACGAGCAGCGCGTCAGACAAGCTCGGCCTCGCTCTCGAACACCAGCCGTCCGGCGGCGATCGTCGCGATCACCGCGCCGCGCAGTGTGACGCCGGCGAGCGGCGTGTTCTTCCCCTTCGACGCGAAGCGCTCCGGCTCGACGAGCCACTGCGCGTCGGGGTCGACCAGCACGACGTCGGCTGGCGCGCCGGTGGCGAGCGTGCCGATGCCCGGCACCGCGCGGTCGAGCCCCAGCGCGCGCACCGGCCCGATCGTCATGCGCTCGACGAGCGTCGCCAGGTCGAGGCGCCCCGCGTGCACGAGCCGCATGCAGAGGCCAAACGCCGTCTCCAGGCCGCTGATGCCGAACGCGGCCTCGTCGAACTCGCAGAGCTTCTCGATGAGCGCGTGCGGCGCGTGGTCCGTCGCTACGCAGTCGATCGTCCCGTCCGCAAGCCCGTCGATGCAGGCGTCGACGTCGTCCTGGGGGCGCAGCGGCGGGTTCACCTTCGCGTCCGTGTCGTAGAGGAGCGCATCGCCGCCGCGGGCGCCGAACGCGACGGTCTCGTCGGTCAGGGTCAGGTGATGCGGCGTCACTTCCGCCGTCACCTGGACGCCGCGCGCCTTCGCGCGGCGCACGGCGTCGACGGCGGCGCGCGTGCTGACGTGGGCGATGTGTACGTGGCCTCCCGTCGCCGCGGCCAGCGCGACATCGCGCTCAACCATCGACGACTCGGCCGCGGCCGGCGCGCCGCGCAGGCCCAGGCGCGTCGCGACCCAGCCCTCGTGCATGACCGCGTCGTGCGACAGCGACGGCTCCTCGCAGTGGTCGATGACCGGCAGGCCAAACGCGGACGCGTACTCGAGCGCACGCCGCATCAGCGTCGCATCTCCGACTGGCGCGCCGTCGTCGCTGAAGCCGATGCAGCCGGTTTCGGCGAGGTCGCCGAGTTCGGCGAGCGCCCTCCCGGCGCGGTCCTTGCTGACCGCGCCGATCGGCAGCACGCGTACGATGGCTTCGCCGGCGGCCTTCCGGAGCACGTACTCGACCGTCGCGCGGTTGTCCATCGCCGGCTGCGTATTCGGCATGGCGCAGACCGTCGTAAAGCCGCCGCGCGCCGCGGCCCGCGTGCCGGAGGCGATGTCTTCCTTGTACTCGAGCCCCGGGTCGCGCAGGTGCGTGTGCACGTCGACGAAGCCCGGCGCGACGACGAGCCCGCGGGCGTCGATCTCGCGCGCACCATCCCCCGCGACGCCCCGCGCAACCTCGACGATCTGGCCGTCCTCCACCAGCACATCGGCGATCTCGTCGAGCCGCCGTGCGGGGTCGATGACGCGGCCGCCGCGGATGACCAGGCGCTCGCTCATGTCCTGCTCCTGCCGCCCACGCGCGTGATCAGCCAGAGCACGGCCATGCGCACGGCGACGCCGTTCGCGACCTGCTCCTCGACCTGCGACTGGAGGCCGTGCGCCACCTCGTGGCTGATCTCGATGCCCTCGTTCATCGGCCCCGGGTGCATCACAAAGGCGGCCGGCTTCGCGCGCGCCAGGCGCCCGGCGTTGACCTGGTAGAGGCGCGAGTACTCGCGTACGCCCGGGACGAAGCCGCCCGTCATGCGCTCGTTCTGCATGCGCAGCGCCATCACGACGTCCGCGTCGCGCACCGCCACATCGAGATCGGTCTCGACGCGGACGGGCGGGAGCTGCCCCTCGCCGGCGCCCGCCAGGCCCTGCGGGATGAGCGTCGGCGGCGCGCAGACCACAACCTCGGCCCCCAGCGACGTCAGTAGCCACATGTCCGAGCGGGCGACGCGGCTGTGCAGCACGTCGCCGACGATCACCACCTTGCGCCCGCGCACGTCGCCCAGCCGCGCGCGCATCGTATAGAGGTCCAGCAGCGCTTGCGTCGGGTGGGCGTGCAGGCCATCGCCGGCATTAACAATGCTGCACACCGCGTGCCGGGCGGCGAGGTACGGCGCGCCGGAGCGGCCGTGGCGCATGATGATAACGTCGGCGCCGATCGCCTGGAGCGTCTTGACCGTATCGACCAGCGACTCGCCCTTGGTCACGCTGCTGCTCGACGCGGCGACGTTGATGACGTCGGCGCCCAGCACCTTGCCCGCCAGCTCGAACGACGACCGCGTGCGGGTGCTGTTCTCATAGAAGAGCGTGATGATCGTCGAGCCGCGGAGCGCGGGCACACGCGGCACCTCGCGCGCGAGCACTTCCTTCATCGCGTCCGTCGTCGTCATCAGCAGCTCGATCTCCTCGGCGCCGAAGTCGTCGAGGTCCAGCAGGTGCCGCCGGCGCCACGCCGTCTCGTCGGGAGACGGAGCGATGGCGGGCGCCGCCGGCTCGGCGGGACGTGGCTCCGGTGTCCGGATTGTCGTCATGGCGCCACCTCCGCACCTTCCGCCGCCGCGACGTGCACGTACTCGTCGCCGTCGGTCTCGTACAGCCGCACGCGCACATCATCGGCGGGGGAGGTCGGGATGTTCTTGCCGACGAAGTCGGCGCGGATCGGCAGCTCGCGGTGCCCGCGGTCGATCAGCACCGCAAGCTGGATCCGCCGCGGACGCCCGTAGTCGATGAGCGCGTCGAGCGCCGCGCGGACCGTGCGGCCCGTGTACAGCACGTCATCGACGAGCACCACGCGCTTTCCGGCGATCTCTGGCAGGTCGCTGGGCTGGATGTTCACCGCCGGGCCGCGCTCGGTGAGGTCGTCGCGGTACAGGCCGACGTCGAGCGACCCGACCGGCACCTCCTCGCCCTCGAACCCCGCGATCGCCATCGCGATGCGCTGCGCGAGCGGCACGCCGCGCGTGCGCATGCCGACGAACACCAGGTCTTGCGTCCCGCGGTTGTGCTCGACGATCTCGTGCGCGATGCGCGTGACCGCCCGCCGGATGTCGTCTCGCGACATGGCAATGACCGGTGACATCAAAACACCTCCTGCCCCGGGACCGGGTCGGAGGTGGTGTACGAGGATGTCGGGGCGCCACGCGCCGAAGCGGAGAGGTACAACCTGCGCTCCTTCCCGGCCTCACCGGACCGGATTAAAGGACTCGAAGCGTCACGCCACTATAGATCGCCCGTCCCGCCGCCGCAACGGCTCACGCGCGGGCGCGGCGCGTCCAGAGGCCGGCGCCGATGGCGAGCAGGACGATCGTCGAGATCAGCCGGTGGTCGGCGGCGGCATCGAAGACCAGCCCGCCACGCCGCGTCAGGAGGACAGCGTCCAGCATCACCTTGACGGGCGCCTGCAACGCCGGGAACTCCCAGAACACGAACCCCGTGAGGGCGACGCCCGCGGCCGCGGCCGTCCAGAGGACCAGGCCGGGGACGAGGCGCAGCCACTGCAGCTTCTTGGGCAGGATCAGCGACGGGATGCCGTCGGGCGCGAACGCCGTGACGACGGCGAGTGCCGCCAGGAGCAGGCTCCCCTGGTACACGAAGAACGTGTCCTCCCAGAAGCTCGGTGCGAACTTCTTCTTGAAATGGTTCAGCGAGCGGAAGCTGTAGATGAAGTTCGCCTTCAGACAGATGGCGCGGAAGAGCAGCGTGACGGCTCGGAACCTGCCGTACGGCTGTGACGTCGCCCCTTGCAGCGGCGACGTGCCGAGGCTGAACAGCCGCCAGCCGTCCGCCCGCGCAGCCTCGCGCGCGGTTTCGATCAGCAGCTCGCTCGTGCCGTAGGGCGCGTCGTGATGCCGGATCACCTCTTCGACGTACAGGAGCCCGCGCGCCGGCGCCGGCGAGCAGGTAAGCGCACCGACGACGCGGCCCCGGTGCGTGGCGGTAAAGATGCGCTTGTGTTCGCGCTGGGCGAGCGGACGGGAACGGAGGAGGAACCCCATGGGCGGTGCATGGCGCGTCCGCAGCCAGTCCTGCGCCGCCGCCTCGATCTCGGAGTCGATCGCGGGGCTCGGGCGCGTGTACTCCTCGACGACGATCCCGGTGCGGCGGGCGAGGTTCAGGGCGGAGCGCGCCTTCTTGGCGGCGCGCCCGCTGAGGCTGTGCTTCGCGAGGTCGAAGAAGGGCTCCTCGCCGACTTTGATCGCCTTCAGGCCCATGTCCGCGGCAGCCTTACCGACGCGCGCGCTGGCGCCCACGAATGTGAAGCGCCAGCCGCGCCCGCCGCAGTACTCCGCGAAGCGGCGGAGGAGCGCCGGCAGGTCCGCCTCTGCGCAGACGGGGTCGCCGCAGGCGACCGCGACGCCACGGTGCAGCTCGAACGCGACGAATCCGTCGATGTCCGAGGGCTCGAAGTAGCGCCAGCCGTCGTAGAGCGTCAGCAGCGCCAGCCCGTTGTAGCCATGGGCTTCGACGAGATGGAGACGGTGGCCCGCGGAGAGTTCAGCGGTGGTCATAGGCACCAGCCAGACGGTGAGCCATCGGCACAGTATACGCTATTGACACCTCCGCCAGCAGCTTCCACATTGAGCAGGAGCCACGCCGGGTAGGTGACGCATGGTCCGCACGACATTGCTCAACGCCGCATCGCTCCTGAGGCGCCGCCCGGCGCTGGTCGTCGTCCTGGCCGTCGCCGCCGCGGCGGCGCTCTCGTTCGGCATCCCCAGGCTGAAGTTCCAGAGCTCGCAGGACGCCCTGCTCGACCCGTCGTCGAAGATCGCGCGCGACAACGCCCGTTACCAGCAGCAGTTCGGCGGCGACCCGATGCTCGTGCTGTTCGAGGCGCCCTCGGCCGGGCCGGACATCCGCCAGCTCTTCTCACCAGCCAACCGGGCGGCGATGACCCGCATCGAGCAGCGGCTGCTCGCGACGGGCAAGTACCAGAGCGTCGTGACGCCACTGACCGTGCTCGAGTTCGCGAAGACCACGTTCGAGCAGCGTCTCGTCACGCAGCCCCAGAAGCTCCAGCGCGACCTCGCCGCCGCCGCCTCGCGCGCCCGTGCCGATGCCGCCGCTGCCGGCGAGACCGCCGCCCAGCAGGCCGCCGCCGCCGCTGCCGCCGAGCAGCAGGTGAGGGACGCGTTCAACGCGCGGTTCGGCGCGGACGCGCAGCGCTTCGCCGCTGCGGGGAGCGACCACACCTTCGACAACCCGAAGTTCCTCGACCTGATCCTGTTCGACGCGAGCGGCAGGGTGCGGCCCGAGCTCGCCGGCGTCTTCCCGGACGCGCGCCATGCGCTGATGGTCGTCCGCATGCTCGGCAACCTCTCGTTCGACGAGGGGTCCCAGGTCGCCGCCAACGTGGTGCGGCAGGTGCAGGCAGCGCACTTCGACGGCGTGACCGCGCGCGTGACGGGCCCGCCCCTGCTCGTCAAAGAGATCAACGACAAGATGAAGACCTCGCTCGTGCTGATGGCGATCTTTGCCGTGGCGATCATGGTGGCGGTGCTGTTCGTCATCTTCCGCGCGCGCTGGCGCCTGCTGTCGCTGCCGGCGGTGCTCATCGGCTGCGTGTCGGCGTTCGGGCTGATGGGCGTTGTTGGCATCCCGCTGACCATCGTCACGATCTCCGGCCTGCCGATCCTGATTGGCCTCGGCGTCGACTTCGCGATCCAGATCCACAGCCGGATCGAGGAGGAGACGAACCGGCTGCAGTCGGCCGAGCGGGGGATCGAGGCCGCGTTCGCAGGGGTCGGCCCGGCACTGCTGCTGGCTCTCGTTGCCGCCTGCATCGGCTTCCTGGTGCTGCACCTGGCCTCGGTGCCGATGGTACGCGACTTCGGGTCGATGCTGGCGGTGGGCGGCGTCATCGTCTTCCTCATGAGCGTCGTGCTGGTCAGCGGCGTGCTGTACCTGCGCGAACGGAAGCGGCTGGGGCCGCGCGATGAGGGACGGGCGCGGTTCGAAGTCGAACGCCTGGTGGGCGGCCTGACGGCGCGCACCGTGGGGCGCCTGGCGCCGATCGCGCTGGTCGCCGTCATCGTCGCGCTCGGGGGACTGTACCTGGGCCGCAAGATCCCCACCCAGACCAACCCGGAGAAGTTCGTGCCCTCGGACAGCGCGGTGCTCAGGGACCTGCATGCTGTCCGCGACATCACCGGCTCAACCGACGAGCTGGACCTGCTCGTCGAGGCGCACGGCACCACGCGCATCACCGATCAACGCGTGCTGGACTGGATGCTCCCGTTCGAGCAGCGGCAGATGCGTAATCACCCGGAGCTGCGCCAGTCGAACAGCCTTGCGTCGTTCACGCGCTCGGTGACGGACGAGGTGCCGACGACGGCCGCCGCCGAAGCTGTGCTGGCGTCCGCGCCACCGGCGCTGGGCGCGCAGGTGATCAGCGGCGACGCGCGCACGGGTGCCATCGTCTTCTCGATCGGCGGCAATAGCACGCTGGAGCAGCGCAAAGCCCTCACCCAGGCGATCGTCGGCGACGCGCACCCGCCGGCAGGCGTGACGATCGCGCCGGCCGGCATCGCCGTCGTCGGCACGGCGACGGTGGACGCGATCAGCCACAACCGCGATCTCATGTCGTTTGTCGCGTTGGGCGCCATCCTGCTGACGCTGCTGGTCGCCTTCCGCAACCCGGTGAAGGCGGTGGCGCCGATGCTCCCCGTGGTGCTGGCGCTTGGCGCTTCGGCGATGCTCCTCTACTTCACGGGTATCGCGTACAGTCCTCTGACGTCGATCTCCGGCCCGCTGATCATCGCGATGGGCACCGAGTTCAACGTGCTCCTGATGGCGCGCTACTTCGAGGAGCGCGCCAACGGGTTGCCGCCGCGCGAGGCGATGTCCAGGGCATCGGTGCGCATCGGCCGGGCGATCACGGCGTCGGGGCTCACGGTGATGGGGGGGTTCGCGGTGCTGGCGTTCAGCGACTTCCCGCTGCTCGACAACTTCGGCAAGGTGACGGCGCTGAACATCGGGCTGAGCCTGCTCAGCACGCTGATCCTGCTGCCACCGCTGCTCGTCTGGGCGGACGAAGACCGCGGCATGGTCGGGGCGCCGTCGGCCGGCGCGGTGGAGCAGCCGCGCGGATAGCGCCGCCACCGCGAACAGGACACCGCGCACGCGGCCGCGGCCTCGGAGCGCGACCCGGCCGTGCGCCACCGGTCCTCCCGCCCCTGGCTCCGGAAGCAGGGACGCAGCCCGGCTATACGCCTGTCTGTCAGCCTGCTATCCGCCGCCGCCGATCCAGCGGAAGTAGTGCCCGAGGTCGGGCAGGATGTTCGCCTGGTGGAACAGGAAGAAGCTCCCCACGAACAGGCTGAAGATCGCGGCGGCCAGTCCCGCTACGACGTAGATGATCTGCCGCCGTTGCGAGGAGACGAACCCTGCGGTCGAGATCAGCGTCACGACCGAGTTCGACATCAGCAGCCCCACCACGAACGCGCCCAGCGCCGCGACCCCCATCGCGCGGCTGCCGGCACCGACGGCCGTGGCGATGACGAGCACCTGCGTCCCCGTCTCCGCGCCGATGCCATGGATCACCCCGACGGCGTACGCCGTTTTCAGGCCGTACTGCTGCGCCTCGTGCACGTGCTCGTGCGGGCGGCCGAGGAGCTTCGAGCGGACGACCCCAACGCCGTTACGGACACTGGCGAAGACGAGCATCCAGCGGCTGCGCAGGCGGAACTCGTGGCCGCTGCGGAAGTACTGCGCAACGGAGTACAGGAGGTACACCGCGAGGAGGATCAGCGTGACGCCGACGACGCGTTCCATGATCGGGTCGATCCACGAAGGCAGGAACTGCCGCGCCAGCAGCGCCAGCAGCCCGAGCGCGACGACCATCGTCCCGTGCCCGAGCGCGTACATCGTCCCGAGCACGAGCGCGGGCTTCTGGCGCCTCACAAACTTGTCGAACGCCGCGGGCGCGAAGCGCCCGTTGTGCCGGTGGCCCAGTTCCTCGACGGAGTGCGTGTGCGGCGCACCGACGCCGGCGGCGACCGCAGGCTGCAGGCGCGCGACGCTGGCGCCCATCCTCATGCCGTGGTGCGATTCGTCGGTGAGCATGAGCGCCGGTTCGTTGACCAGCCAGCCTTCATCGACCTCATCGCGCGAAGCCGCGGTGCTCGTGATGTCGGTGATCGCCGCGATGTGATCCCAGTCGATGCCGTGACGGAAGCCGAGTGCCATGGCGGCGGCGAGGATGCCGATGCTTCCGCCGACGCCGATGGAGATGAATGCGGGTTCAGGGAACACGGGTTGGGCCCTCCCGGTGCGGAAACGCCTGTCTCTACGGGTCCGCCAGCTCGCGCTGACACGCCGCGCAGAGCCCAAAGATCGCGAAGTGGTCGAGGTCCGCGCGGAACCCCAGATCCTGCGCGATGCGGGAGCCGACCTCGACGAGATAGCGGTGGTCGAGCTGCGTGACGCTGTTGCACGTGCGGCAGATCAGGTGGTGGTGCCGCTCCGCCCCGACCCACTCGAAGGTCGCGTCGCCCACCCCCATATCGGTCTCGGCGATGAGGTGCATGTCCTTGAGCACAGCGAGCGTCCGGTAGACGGTCGAAATGTCGACGTATGGGTACGCCGCCTTCACCCGCTCGAAGATCGCCGCGGCGGTGAGGTGCCCGGGGGCATGGCGCAGGGACGTGAGGATCATCATCCGCTGCGGCGTCATCTTGTGCCCGGTTTCGCGGAGCAGTTCGATGGTCTCAGATTCGCAGCCCATGGCCGGTATCCTTTGTTACATCCAGTTGCATCTACTCTACCCTCTATCTATCGACCGCCGCAACTGCGGGGCACAGAGGGATACGGCGTAGACGCTGTGGGGAGGCGGGGGTGCCGCGCCCGCCCCAGGTGCGCCGTCACGCATGCGGCACCGCCCGGAATGGCGGCTGCTACAGCTCTTCGGCGACCGCGGACCGCGCGCCGCCACGGCGCGTGGCGGGTTTTGGCGGCGCGTCGCCGGGTGCGGGCTGTCCCGGCAGCACCAGGGTGAAGAGTACGTGGTGGTCGCCGTCGTTGCGGGCGGTGACCTCGCCGCGGTTGAGCTCGACGAGCTGGCGGCCGATCGCGAGCCCCAGGCCGCTGCCTGCGGCGGTGCGCCGGGCCCGGTCGCCACGGAAGAAGCGGTCGAAGAGCCGCGGCAGGTCCTCGGCTGCGATGGGTGTGCCCGAGTTGCGCACCGTGCAGAAGACGCGTGGCGCGGGCGCCTTCTCCCGCCATCCCCGCACCTCGATCGTGCCGCCTGGGGGAGCGAACTTCGTGGCGTTGTCCAGGATGTTCGTGAAGGCGCGTTCGAGCTTGTCCGGGTCAACGCCACCGAGCACGGCGTCGGGTGCGACATCGACCGACACAGCGATCTGTTTCGCCCGCGCCGAGGGTTCGATGCGGCGCACGCAGCGCGTCACGATGGCATCGAGCGGCACGTCCTCTTCGCGCGTGAGCACCTGTCCGGCGTCGATCTCGCCGAGGTACAGCAGGTCCGCGAGGAGCGTGTTGACGTGCTCCGCCTCCTCGCGGATCACGGTGCCGATGCGCGCGGCGTCGTCCGGCTCCGCCGTGCCGTCGGTGAGCGCCTGCGCGTACCCCGTGATCGACGTCATCGGCGTCTTCAGGTCGTGGGAGACGTTCGCCAGCAGGCGGCGCATCTGCGTGTCGCGCTGGCCGACGCGCTCGGCCATGACCGAGAACGAGCGGGCGAGGCGGCCCACCTCGTCGTCGCGCGCGACCTCAACGCGCTGGTCGAAGTCGCCGGCGGCCATCGCCTCAGAGGCCATATTGAGCTTCCTCAGCGGCTGCACGATCTGGCGGGCGAAGAGGAAGGCGGCGAGCGACGCGATCGCGATGGCGATGAGCGCGGCGAGCGCGAGGCCGGGCAGCAAGCCGAGCCAGGCGCTGGCGAGCGTGGCCGTGTTGACGACGAGGACGATGCGGAACGGCAGGCGGCTATCGCCGCTGAGAAAAGTATTGGCAGTGATCAGCGTCATGTTGTGACCGACGCCGGGGTCGCTGGACTGCCAGGCGACGTAGCCGCGAGGCGAACCGACCGGCTGGACGGGCAGGGCGATGCTCCTCCCCTGCGCCTCATTGCTCGTGTCGTGCAGGACGATGTTGCTCGTGGAGAGCAGCAGGATGCGGACGTCCTGCTGCCGCGACAGGCCATCGAGCGTGGCGTAGAAGCCGGTGAGGTCCGTGCGGACGGCGGCGACGACCGCCTGCTGGTAGATCGCCGGCGAGGCGGCGACCACGCGGTTGAGCGCCTGGTCGCGCCGCTCCTCGCGCGTGCGCGTCACGAAGACGGCGCCGGCGAGGAAGATCGCGAGCACGATGACGGCCGTCATCGCCAGCACGAGCTTCGTCTGGATGCTGAAGACGAACGAGCGCAGCCGCGCGTTCACGCCGGGACGGCCTCCACGAGGCGGTAGCCGCTGCCCCAGACCGTCTCAATCCGGACGCCCGCACCATCGAGCTTGCTGCGCAGGCGGACGACGTGCACATCGACCGTCCGCATGCTGTAGAACGACGTGCCCCAGACGAGATCGAGCAGCTTCTCGCGGTCCAGCGTCACGTTTGCGAAGCGGGCGAAGGTCGCGAGCAGGTCGAACTCCTTGGGCGTCAGCGCCAGCGGGGCGTCCTTGACGGTGGCGACGCGGTTCGGGACGTCCATGCGCAGTTCGCCGATCGCGATGCGCTCGCCGGCCGGCTCCGCGAGCGAGCGGCTACGGCGGAGGACGGACTGGACCCGCGCCACGAGCTCGGCGGGGTTGAACGGCTTCGTAACGTAGTCATCGCCCCCGAACTGGAGGCCGGCGACCTTATCGATGTCCGACGAGCGGGCGGAGAGAAAGATCACCGGCAGGTCGCTGCGCCGGCGCAGGCTGCGGACGATCTGGAGGCCGTCCGGGCCGGGCATCATGATGTCGAGCACGGCCAGGTCGAACTCGTAGGAGCGGAGCAGCCGCTGCGTCTCCTCGCCATCGCGCGCGGTCACCACCTCGTAGCCGGCCTTCTTCAGGTACATGCGGACGAGGTCGACGATGTGGGCATCGTCGTCGGCCACCAGGATGCGGGCGGGGTCGTGCTGTTCGTTCATCTCTGTTACGGCTCCAGTGTAGAGAAAACGGCAGGCCGCGCGCGGCCTGCCGTCAACTCGGCTCGCGGCGTCTAGCTCGACTCGAGCACGCTCATCGCCGACCCGGCGGGAGCCGGAATGTCATAGCGCGCCCCGGTCCCGGGCGTTGCCGGTGTCCCCGGCGTCTCCGGCGTCTCCGGCTGCTCTGGCCCCTCCCGGCCGAAGAACGGCATGCCGGGCATCATCCCGCGGCCACCGGGGCCCCAGAGCGGCAGCTTGCCGTCGATCAGCGCGTCCAGGTTGGACGACAGCAGCGAGAGCATGCTGGTCTCCTGCTGCTGCGTCAGCTTCCCAGCCTTGACCGCCTGATCGAGCTGGGTCTTGGCCTCGCTGGTGATGAAGTTCTTCAGGTCCGTCCGGCTCTTGCCGTGCGCCTGGGCGACAGTGGCCAGCGTGGCGTTGCTCGCCTGAAGCTCCGTCCGCAACTGGCTCGTGCTGATGCCCAGGAAGCTCGCCAGCTTGCCCATCTCCACGCCGGGGATCCCCGGGCCGAAGGCCCCGGGGCCCGAGAGGGGCAGCTTGCCGTCGATTATGGCGTCCACGTTGGACGACAGCAGCGAGAGCATGCTGGTCTCCTGCTGCTGCGTCAGCTTCCCGTCCTTGACCGCCTCGTCGAGGCGCGTCTTGGCCTCGCTGGTGATGAAGTTCTTGAGGTCCGTCCGGCTCTTGCCGTGCGCCTGGGCGACAGTGGCCAGCGTGGCGTTGCTCGCCTGAAGCTCCGTCCGCAACTGGCTCGCGCTGATGCCCAGGAAGCTCGCCAGCTTGCCCATCTCCGGGCCAAGGGGCCCCATGCCGAAACCCTTCGGTCCGTGCATGCCGGGGCCGAACCCGTGGTCAAAGAAGGGGCCGCCGAGCCCCGGGCCCCTGCCCTGGGCGATAGCCTGTTTCAGTTGGTCGGCCTGCTGCTGCGTCAGCTTGCCGCTCTTCACCATCGCATCGATCTGGTCGTTCGCCGCGCTGTTGATGGCGCTCTGCAGCTTCGGCGTGGTAATGCCGAGCTTCTGCGCCACACGGTCGAGGAACGAGGTCGCCGTACCTGCGCCGGGCGTCGGCGTCTGCGCCATCACCACCCCTGCCCCGACGACCACCACAAGGGCCGCACCGCCGACCGCCGCGAGCCACCACCTTCGCTTCACAAGGACCTCCAGTCGCAACCATCGCCTGCGCTACCGCGTGCATGGTAACCGCCGGCGGCCCGTGAGAGTGTTTCGAAGCGATTAGGCGTCGCGCGGCCCCATACGGCGCCCGCCGGCAACTTTCTCAGAAATCCGTGGCCGGGGCCAACAGATCGGCCGAGGCCCGACCGATGAGTACTGTGGACAACCGAATACCAGCTCCGACAAAGGCAAACCCGCCGAAAGGCGGCGACGCAAAGCTACGGGCCTACCTCCCCCTTTGGGGACACGGTCGCCGGGCCACCGAAGGCGGGACGTCATTGGGTCGGAGTCTGCAGCCCTCATCCGCTGCGGATGCAGGGCTTTTTCGTGCCCCCGGCTCGATGGCGCGAGGATCGAAGACGAGGGGACCATGAAGGCAGCAACAGGCACAGCGGACACGGCTCGACCCTCGCCGCCCGCCGCCCTCCGGCCCTCGCGGTGGTCCTACCTGATCAGCGCTCTGACGGACGGAGTCGGCCGAGGTCACGTTACCCCAACCCCAACCCCTGACCCTGACCCCTGTGGCCCCGGCTCACGCCTTGCGTGTGGACTGCGTCTGAGCGAATTGGCGTCGTGCAGGACCTCCGCGCGGACTCGTTCCGCCGGAGGTGCGACGCCGCCGGGCCGAGCCCTGGGCCTGCAAGCCGCGTTCCCTCCTCCCAGGTAACGCGATTCGCCCTCGGGCGAACCCAGGCTCGGCCCGGTCCCCTGCACCCGTGCCCCTTCCCATACAGCTTCGGCCCGGCCGCACGCGATCCGCAGCAAGCGCGCCGGGGCGGCCTCGCACGGTGTATGCTAGCCGGCACATGGCCGCGTATTACACCGCCCAGGCGTACGATGCGCCCGCGCACCTGATCTGGCCGATCCTGACGGATTTCGCATCCTGGCCGCACTGGTTTCCGCGCGTCTCGGCCGTGGAGTTCGACGGTGGCGCGCGGCCGGCCGCAGGCAGCGAGCTGCTCGCGCTTGGTGCTGAGCCGCACATCTGGACCCGCTGGCGCATCGGCGAGTGGCGGGAGCCGTCGCGCCTGCTCTGCGAGCACGTCGAGTCGAGCGCGCCGATGGCCGGGCACGTGCAGGCGGCGTATCTACAGTTCGAGCTCATCGACGACCCGGAGGGCTGCACGCTGGAAGTCGAGCTCGGCGCTGACGGCTACGGGCTGGTGGGCGACTTCTTCGTCGGCTTCACGCTCGGCTCGGAGGTGCGCCGGATACTGCCGCAGCTCGTCGATGCGTTCAGCGACTACGTCGTGCGGCGCACGGCGGCGGGCGCATGACGCTCCGCGCCGGCAAGCTGCCCGCAGATGTGCTCGCCGGCCTCCTCGCACGGCTCCCGCGGCGCGACCCGCGCGTGCTCGTTGGCCCCGGAGTCGGCCGCGACGCCGCCGTGCTCGACCTGGGCGACCGGCTGCTCGTCGCGAAGAGTGACCCCGTCACCTTCGCGGCCGACGACATCGGCTGGTACGCCGTGCACGTCAACGCGAATGACGTCGCCTGCATGGGCGCACGGCCGGCGTGGTTCCTTGCGACGGCGCTCCTGCCAGCGGGCGCGCCGGAAACACTGCCGGGCGTGATCTTCGACCAGCTCGTTGCCGCCTGCGACGCGCTGGGCGTGGAGCTGATCGGCGGGCACACGGAGGTGACGCACGTCGACCACGCGATCGTCGCCGGCACGATGATCGGCGAGGCATCGCCTGACGAACTGATCCGCGGGGAGCATATCCGGCCGGGAGACCGCGTGCTCCTGACGAAGGGCATCGCGATCGAGGGCACGGCGCTGCTGGCGCGCGAGTCGGCCGCTCTGCTCCGCGAGCGCGGCGTGCCGGAAGCCGTGATCGCACGCGCGCGGGGGATGCTCTTCGATCCGGGGATCAGCGTCGTCCGAGACGCGCAGACGATCGCTGCGGCGGCGCGGCCGCGGCTCCTGCACGACCCGACGGAGGGCGGCGTCGCGACCGCGCTCGAGGAGATGGCACAGGCGGCGGGCGCCACGCTCGTGGTCGACCCGGCGGCGATCCCACTGCTACCCGAGACGCGTATCATCTGCGCGGCCCTCGCCCTCGACCCGCTGGGCCTGCTGGCGTCGGGGGCGCTGCTCGCCATCGTGGCCCCAGGCGACTTCGAGCGGATCGCGGCCGGGCTGGCAGATGTTACGATCACGTGCCAGGCGATCGGGCAGGTCGAACGCGGGCGGCCGCGGGTTATACTGGACGGCGTGGAGCCAGCGACGCCGCTGGCGTCGTTCTCCCGCGACGAGCTCGCACGGTTCTACGAGACGCAGCCGGACGATACTGGAGACAGAGCGACAACAGCGGAAGGACCGCGATAGATGACGTCGGAATCCAGACCACGGACACTCGGTGCGCTGAAGCAGTCGGGCTACAGGGTGCAGCCGGTCAAGGAAGAGTTGCGCCGGAACCTGATCGTGCGCCTGCGCGCCCGCCGGCCGCTCTTCGACGGCATTTTCGGGTACGAAGATTCGGTCGTGCCGCAGCTTGAGAACGCCATCCTCTCCGGGCAGGACATCATCTTCCTGGGCGAGCGCGGACAGGCGAAGTCCCGCATGATCCGCAGCCTCACCGGACTGCTCGACGAGGCGATCCCGATCATCGCCGGCAGCGAGCTGAACGAGAACCCCTTCGAGCCGATCACGCACGCCAGCCGCATGCGGCTCGAGCAGGAAGGCGACAACCTGGAGATCGAGTGGATCGGCCCCGACCGCCGCTACGGCGAGAAGCTCGCGACGCCCGACATCACGATCGCCGACCTGATCGGCGAGGTGGACCCGATCAAGGTCGCCGAGGGCCGCTACCTCTCTGACGAATTGACGATCCACTACGGGCTCATCGCCCGCACGAACCGCGGCATCTTCTGCATCAACGAGCTGCCGGATCTCGCCGAGCGCATCCAGGTCGGGCTGCTGAACATCATGGAAGAGCGCGACGTGCAGATCCGCGGCTACCGCATCCGCATGCCGCTCGACGTGCTCGTCGTCGCGTCGGCCAACCCGGAGGACTACACGAACCGCGGGCGCATCATCACACCGCTGAAGGACCGCTACGGCGCGCAGATCCGCACGCACTACCCTCGCAATGTCGAGCATGAGATCGGCATCATGGAGCAGGAGCGCTCGACGTTCGAGGACACGGACTACGAGGTGAGCGTCCCGCCGTACATGAAGGAGATCGTCGCCGAGATCACGCGGCTTGCCCGCCGCAGCCCGGACGTCAACCAGCGCTCTGGCGTGTCGGTGCGCGCGTCGATCGCCGACTACGAGAGCCTGCTTGCGAACGCGCTCCGGCGTGCGATCCGCCTCGGTGAGCGGGATGTCGTGCCCAGGATCAGTGACCTGCCGTATGTCATCCCGACGATCAGCGGCAAGGTCGAGTTCGAGACGGTCGAGGACGGCAAGGAAGAACAGATCATCGAGAAGCTGATCCAGGGCGCCGTCGTGGCAGTGTTCAATCGCTACTTCAACGTCGTCGACCTCGAGGACGTCGTCACGCGCTTCAAGGCCGGCCTCAACGCCGAGGTCAGCGACACGATGCCGTCGGAGAGCTACGTGCAACTGATGGAGTCGATCGAGGGCTTCGGCCGCTCGGTGGCGAAGCTCGACCCCGGCGAGAACCCGGCGCGCGTCGCGAGCGCGGTCGAGTTCATTCTCGAGGGGCTGCACCTCAACAAGCGCCTCAACAAGGACCGCATCGGCGCGAAGGCGCAGTACCGGGGGTAGGACGCCGTGGGTCCGATGGATACGTACTACTCCCAAACGAAAGCCGGAGATCATCAGCGGACCAGTGCAGGGGCGTGGCCGCGCGTGGGTCCGGGGTGCATACACGCCGCCGGATGTCCCGAGTCCGCTCAACGTGCGAGTCGGTAACGTGGGCACCAGGGCCTGGATGGTCATCGAATGGCTGCAACTCGCGGACAACGATGAAACGAAGGCCCTTGAGGGTTCCGGCCACATCATCGAGCGGAAAGACGACGAGGCAGCGCGGTGGGTCTATCAGCAGTACGCGGACGAGATCGATCACCGCATCGCACAAGAGCTAGCGCCTGTGTGACTTTATGGCACGGCTCGATCTCGACGAGGACCTCGGCGGCTTCGCCGGCGAACTGACAGGGAATGGCGCGGGGTAGAGCCGCGCCCGGAAGGGGACTAGCTCATGGTCGCATTCCGCTACAGCGAATGGGACGGCACGCAGGAGATCCCGCCGCTCGACCCCGACGAGCTGCTCGAGGCGCTGACCGATGACCTGATGAACTTCGGCGACCTCCAGCACGCCATGCGCAACCTGCTGCAGCGCGGCACACGCGGGCCGATGGGTAACCGCCTGCAGGGCCTGCGCGACCTCCTGCAACAGCTCCGCCAGCAGCGCCGCAGCACCCTCGACCGCTACAACCTCTCGTCCGTCATGGACGACATCAAGAAGCGGCTCGACGAGCTGCTCGACATGGAGCGCAGCACCATCGACCGCCGGCTCGCGGAGGCGGGCGGCCAGCCCGAGCCACCAGCGTCGCCTCCCGATACCAGCGCCCAACCGCCGGACAGTGCGCAGCACGCGGGATCGGCGCCGGACGCGCAGGGGGCGCGGCCCCAGGCCGCCGCCGCGAATTCGGGCGCGCAGGCTCAGGGCGGCGGGCAGGGTGGAGAAGCGTCGCAGGGGAACGGCCAGGCAGCGCAGCCGCAGGGAGACGACGCCGGCCAGTTCGCCGAGATGCTGCGGAACATCGCGAACCGCAAGAAGAACTTCCTCTCGAACCTCCCGGAGGACGTACCCGGCGCGGTGAAGGAGCTGCAGAACTACGAGTTCATGGACCCGGAGGCGCAGCACAGGTTCACCGAGCTGATGGAGATGCTGAAGAAGGCGATGACGGAGACCTTCTTCAAGGACATGTACGACCAGATCGCCAACATGTCGCCCGAAGACATGGCCCGCATGAAGCAGATGGTCAAAGACCTCAACCAGATGCTCAGCGACCGGCTCGCCGGCGGCGAGCCGGACTTCGCGTCGTTCATGCAGCAGTACGGGGACCTGTTCGGGCCGAACCCCCCGCAGTCACTCGACGAGCTGATCGAGCAGATGCAGGGCCAGATCGCGCAGATGCAGAACCTGCTCGACAGCCTGCCCGGCGACATGCGTCAGCAGCTCCAGGAGCTGCTCTCCGACAAGGTGGGAGACCCGGACCTGCAGGCGGAGCTCTCGGAGCTGGCCTCGAACCTCGAGTTCCTGTCGCCGATGCGCGACATGCGGAACCAGTACCCCTTCCGCGGCGACGAGGAGATCGACCTCAACGAGGCGATGGGGCTGATGGACCGCATGCAGTCGATGGACGACCTGGAGCGCCAGCTCGAACGCACGCAGTACGGCGGCGACATCGAAGACATCGACGAGCAAAAGCTGCGCGAGCTGCTCGGCGACGAGGCGGCGGAGACGCTCGACCAGCTCAAGAAGTTCCTCGAGATCCTGGAGGAGTCCGGGTACATCCGCCGCAAGGGCAACACCTGGGAGCTGACGCCGCGCGGCACGCGCAAGATCGGCCAGAAGGCGCTCGGTGAAATCTACTCGCAGCTCAAGCAGGACTCCTTTGGCAAGCACGCGGTCCGCGACAACGGCCGCGGCGGCGAGCGCGCCGACGACACGAAGAAGTACGAGTTCGGCGACCCGTTCCACCTGGCGCTGGACAAGACGATCATGAACTCGCTTCAGCGCGAGGGCGCGTCCGTGCCGGTGAAGCTCGACAAGGACGACTTCGAGGTCTACCGCTCCGAGCAGCTCACGCGGACCGCGACCGTGATGATGGTCGACCTTTCGTGGTCGATGGCCCTGCGCGGCTCGTTCCAGGCGGCGAAGAAGGTCGCGCTCGCGCTCAACAACCTGATCCGCAGCCAGTTCAGCCGCGACAGCCTGTACATCATCGGCTTCTCCGCCTACGCCCGCGAGCTGAAGGCGGAGCAACTGCCGTACGTACGCTGGGACGAGTCCGTGCTGGGCACAAACATGCACCACGCGCTGATGCTCGCGCAGAACCTGCTCGCCCGGCACAAGAACGCCACACGGCAGATCATCATGATCTCAGACGGCGAGCCGACGGCGCACCTGGAGCGCGGACGGTCGTACTTCGCCTACCCGCCGAGCCCCATCACCATCCGCGAGACGCTGAAGGAAGTGAAGCGCGCGACCCAGAAGGGCATCACGATCAACACCTTCATGCTGGATCGCAACTACTATCTGAAGGAGTTCGTGAACCAGGTCGCCAAGATCAACAAGGGCCGCGTGTTCTACACGACGCCGGACAAGCTCGGCCAGTACATCCTCGTCGACTACGTCCAGAACAAGCGCAAGAACATCCGCGGACAGTAGGGGACAAGCTGCGCAATCCCACACCGCGGCCACGGCACCGCAGGCACCCGGCCCGCCGGCACGCGCCGGCGCGTCGAACCATCCATCCGTCTACCGGCCGCCACACGCATGCGCGGCGTTGTTTGGACGGCGCCGCAGGCTGCGCCGGCCCGGGGAGTTGACCGTTGTCGAAGCTGACCAGGGCCAGCGCGTATCCGTTCACCGGCGGTCAGCCGCCGCTCCCTCCATCCGGCCACCGCACGGTCCCGAGCCAGGACGACATCATCGAGTTCTATCGCACGCACGAGCGCGTCGGCTGGAGCCTGACGCAGTTCCTCGACATTCCGTGGACGGAGATCGCGGTCGAGCGGCTATCACCCGCCGACGTGCAGGTGGTCGAGACGACGATGCTCGTCGAGAGCAACAATCCCGACTACGTCGCGAACCTCATCGCCTACTTCGCCGCCGACCAGGACGTCTGCGACTTCATCATGATGTGGGGGATCGAGGAGTGGAAGCACTACTACGCCCTGCGCGACTACCTGACGAAGGTGCGCACCGCCCTCGCGGCGACGGGATCCCGCGCGCTCGACGCGGGCGAGCAGGGCCGCATGCGCACGATCGGAGCCTCCGTGCGGTCCGCGCTCGGAGAGGACGTGTCGGCGGTCCGCGACGCCAGCGTGGAGAACTGGGGGCTGCCGGCGCATTATCTGCCCGCGCAGATCGTGGCGAGCACGACGGTCCAGGAGTTCGTCACCGCGGAGTTCTACCGCAACCACGCGCGCCACACGCGCGAGCCGGTGCTGGCGCGGCTCGAGACCCTGCTGGCGAAGGACGAGACGCGCCACGAGATGTTCTATGAGCAAAAGATCAAAGACTGCCTCGCCGCCGACCCGGGGCTGATGCCGATGGTCATCGACTCGCTCAAGGAGTTCGGGATGCCCGGCGCGTATCTGCTCGACGACTACGGCGCCCGCCGCGAGGCGATGGAGCAGGCCGCGTTCCCGACGCTCGCCGACAAGAAGCGCGCGTTCGTGCGGCTCTTCTCGAAGATGACGCGCGTCATCGGCCGCGCCAACGCGATGCGCGTGTTCACGGAAGGCAACTACCTCTCGGACGGCGTCGACGACCCTTCCGGCAGGAAGATGAAGCCGGAGCTGATCACGCGGCTGCTCACGCGGCGGCTGGGATAACGCGGGCTAACTCCCGCCGCCGCCGCTGCCCGGCGCTGCCGCCAGCTCGCCCGCGGGCGCTTCGGCCTGGCGTGGCTGCGCGCCGGCGAGCGCGCGCATCGCGTCCTCCAGCAGCGCCGTGCCCTCGGGCACCGACGCCACGCCCTCGAGCCTGATAGGCGCGCCGATGCGCGCCCTCACCGCGGCCGGCCGCGGCTCGCGCTGGCCCTTCGGCATCACGTCCCGCAGGCCCTCGACGTACACAGGGATCACGGGCACCTTCGCCTGCATCGCCATGACCGCGACGCCGTGCCTGAAACGCTGCACCTGCCCGGACTTCGAGCGGCCGCCCTCGGGATAGATCAGGATCGACCAGCCGCGCCGGAACAGCGACAGCGGGTAGTCGAGCTGCTTCGTGCCGCCGCCCCGCGAGACCGGAAACGTGCCGTGAAAGAGCGAGTACCACCACGTGCGCTTCCTGCGGCTGCCGTAGAACTTGTCGGCGGCCGCCGCAATGACGATCTTGCCCCGGACGCGCTCCGGCAGCGCCGACAGCACGGCCGGCGTGTCGAAGTGGGAGGTGTGATTGGCGATGACGATCGCCGGACCGCCGAAGCCGCGCAGGTGATCGGCGCCCTCGACCACGAATGGCCGGCAGTAGCGCCGCACGTGGCGCGTCGTCACCCAGTAGCGGCCGGCGCGCCGCACCGCCCGCGCCCAGAGCGCGGTCTGCCAGCGGTGCGGCTCGGTGCGATACGGCTGCATCCGCAGCAGCTCCGTGAAGCGATCGAGGCCGATTGCCGGGTACGCCGTGAGCACGGCAGTGCCGATGCTGCTGATCTCGGCCGAGATGCGCCCGACGGCGGCGTTGTCGGCGGCCTCGATGACGGTGACGAAATCGTAGGCGCCGAGCGTCGCGAACTGGTGCCGCACCTTCGCGCCGAGCCGCTCCGCCTGCCGCGTGACCTCGTCGAGCCGGTCGGGGTCGTTGCGGATCGACGTGCGCCCGGCGGCGGTGAGCTTCGTCAGGACGACGTACGCGGGCATGGGCGCTACGACCGCGACTTGAGCATCTGCGTGAACGCGTCGACGGGGATGGCGGCGAGCGTCGTGAGCTGCACCGTCCCGCGCGCGCCAAGCTCGACCGAGATGCGGGCGACCGTCTCGTTGTCGGGCGCCTCGATGATGTTCACGAAGTCGTAGCCGCCGAGCACGGCGTACTGTTGCGTGACGCGTGCGCCCATCGCCTCGATCTCGCGGTTCACCTCCTGCAGGCGCTCCGGCCGCTCCTTCAGCGTCTTGCGCCCCTCGTCCGTCAGTGTGCTGAGCATGATGTACGTGGCCATTCCCGCACCTCCTCGCGCTGAGTCTGGGCCATGATCGTACAGCAGCGTGTCAAGGGGTGTCGCCGGGTCGATAGCCGGGTGCCGGATCCCGGGCAAGAGCATCGCGAGCGCGCAGGCCTGGCGCCGGTCAGATCAGCGAGCAGAAGAGGCGCGCCAGCTCGGCGTCGAGCTGGGTGCCGGCGGCGCCGAGCAGGATCTGCTTCGCGTCGGCCGGCGAGACGGCGCGGCGGTGCGCGCGCTCGGCCGTCAGCGCCGAGTAGACATCGGCTACGGCGATGATCCGCGCCTCGAGCGGCAGCTCATCCCCGCTGAGCATATCCGGATAGCCCTTGCCGTCCGGCCGCTCGTGGTGGCGCGCCACCCAGAAGGCGATCTCCTCGAAGCCGTTCAGCCCCTGCAGGATCCGTTCGGAGTTCGACGGGTGCTGGCGCATCACCTGCATCTCCGTCACGGAGAGGATGTCGGGTTTCGACATGATGCGCGCCGGCACGCCGAGCAGCCCGACGTTGTGCAGCAGCGCGGCGATCCGGATCATCTCCACGTGCCCCTCGTCGAGCGAGCAGGCCAGTGCGAGCTTCTCCGCCGCCTCGGCGGTGCGGCGGGAGTGGCCGGCGGTGCGCCCGCCCTTCGCGTCGGCGATGTCCGCGAAGACCTCGGCGAAGCGCACCACGCGCTTGCGGCTCTTGCGCGGCTCGGTTGACGCGCGCAGCGCCTGCAGCGTCTCCGGCATGTCCTCGGCGTACAGGCCCAGCCAGAACTCGTCCGACCTCCCGAGCTCCAGCAGCCTGCCGACGATGCTCGGGTCGAGGGAGATGCCGGCGTAGCGGCCAATCGCGGGCGCCAGCCGCCGCCGCGCGGCGAGTGAGCTCGCCTCGGCGGCGATCAGCGATTCCGCGAGGTCCGCCACCGCCAGGATGCGCGCTTCGAGCGCGATCGCCTTGCCGGCGACGCCCTCCGGAAAGCCGAACCCGTCCCATCGTTCGTGGTGGGCCGCGATCGCCGCGCTCACCTCGTCGGGGAGGTCGAGCGAGCGCACCGCCTCGGCACCCAGCGCGGCGTGCTGCTCGACGGCATCGACGACGGCGGAGAGATCGGCAAAGCTCAGGTCGCCGCGGAGCTCCTCGACCGACTTCAGCGGCGCCGGGCCGAAGATGGCATCCTCGTCGATGCCCGCGACGCGGCAGATGTCGGACGCGGCCAGCGTGACGCCGATATCGTGCAGGAGCGCGCCGAAATACACGGCGGTGCGCGCCGGCGGCTCGAGGCCGAGCGCATCGGCCAGCAGCGTCGCGATGTAGCAGACGCGCTGGGCGTGCCCCATCACCTTGCCTTCGGCGAGGTCCAGCCCCTGGCTGAACGCGATCGCCAGCTCCGACGCCGTGAGCGCGTGGAGCCGCTCAGGCCGATGGGTGAGCGGGCGGGCGAGATCGTCGAGCGTCAGGATCGGGCGGCCCGAAGGATTGCTGTCGCTGACCACAGACACTCCCGTTTGCTGTGCAAGAAACCGACCGGCTGTGATGTCTATGGTCAATATCGGCATCCGACCGCGCATCCTTTCAGGTGCGGGCCCCCTGTCTGGCAGCCGGACACGGGCGCAGACTCGCTCACGCCTCATGGGGTGGAAGCTGGAACGTCGATGCCGGGCGTGCTGAAAGGCCGAGGTCAGGGGCCAATCGGCTGGCCGCCGGCGAGGTCCGGTGCGCCGGGCGGGATGATGACCCTCAACCGGTACACCCGGGCGGTGATTGGGTCCACAGTGTAGATCTCGCCGCCGGGAGCGACGGCGATGCCGACCGGACGGGCGCCCGACCGGCTCGGCGGAAACGCAAAGGCGCCGCGCTGCTTGCCCCTCAGGTCGTACGCCACGATGCGCTGGTCCAGGGGATCCGTCACGAACACCAGGCGGCCGGACAGTGCCAGGTGCGGAAGCTGCTCGCCCGTGCCTCCCACCGAGCGCGTCTTCGTCGATGTGACACCGTCGGGCGTAATGACCAGTTGCTGCATCTGGAAGTCGATGATGTACAACGTCCCGTCAGGCGCGGCGGCGACGTCGGACGGCTGCACCGCCTTGACCGCCGGCGCTTCCGTGGAGATCGGCACCTGCACGACGCTGCCGGTTGCCAGCGACACCTTGTAGATGATCCCCGCGTTCGGCGAGGCCACGTACGCGAAGTCACCTCCGACGCCGACGCCCGCGGCCGAAGCGAACGCGCCATCGACCCGCAGCAGCACGCGGCCCGATCGGTCGAGCACAAACAGCGACCTTGCGCCGCGGTCGAGCACCACGATCCGGCCATCGGCGGTCGTATCGAGATCACCGATGTCGCGCACGGGCGTCGTGACGGTGCGCTGCGAGCCGTCGGGGGCGATCAGTGTGAGCCGGTCGCCCGACCCGGTGACGACCGTGCCATCGGGCAGCACGGCAACGCCGGAGGGACGGCCGGGGACGGCGCGGCCAGCGCTGCCCCATGACGCGTCGAGCGCAAACGTGACAAGGGCGGGCTGCACGAACGGGCCGGCGGGCGGCGTGAACTCGCTGCCGTCCGCGAGCTGCCAGACACCGCCCGGGACGCGCAGCGAGAGCGCCCACGCGGACGGGCCGGGGTTCGCGTACTGCAGCGAGACTGTGTGCGGCCCCGCCGCGAGCATCACGGTCCCCTCGGCGCGCCGGGGTGGGTGGGCGCCGCCGTTGTCGACGACGAGCGCGCCATCGACGAACAACTGCGCCGACGAGCCGCCCTCGATCGCGAAGCCGTACGAGCCCGCCGCCGCCGCGTCATAGACACCGCGATACTCCGCCGAACCCACCCCTTCCGGCAGCGCGCCTACGGCGAACGGCACGTGCGTGACCTGCACCGGCGGCGTGCCGAAGTCGCTCCCTGCGCGGAAAAGCACCTGGAACCCGCGCACACCGGTCGTCGTCGCGTACAGCACGTCGGCAGCGTTTGCGGTGTGGCCGGCGAGCGAGAGCGTCGCCGACGTCCGGCCGGGCCGCGCGACGCCGGCGATCAGGCGCACGCGGTGCTCGCCGAAGCTGAGCGGCATCGGCGGCGACGTGACGGTGCCGACGCCCGAGGCCACGCGCTGGCCGTCGATCTCGATCGCCACGTCACCCGGCGAGGAGAGGGTGACCGACGTTAGTCCGGGATACGAGGCCACCCAGACGTACCCGTCCCAGACGGCCGTGAACGGCCCGCCGCTGAGGTCGGCCTGCGTCCATGCGCGGTCCGGCGGACCGTGGCTGGTAGACACGGGCCTGGAAGCGACGTCGCTCCCACTGTGCAGCGCCAGCGGGAGCGCGTGCGCGGCGGCGATGTCGGACGCAGGGATGGTGACGCTCGTGAAGTACGTGCGCCCGAAGGGGTCGACGTCATCGTGCTGGACCAGGTGCGGGTACAGCCGCTTCAGCGTCGGGATGATGCCAAAATCGCGCGTATCGATGATCAACAGCACGTCGCGCGTGCTGCGCGGGAACGCGATCTGCGCCGTCGGCACGTAGCGGTGCGTCGTCTTGCCGCGCGTCAGGACGCGCACCGCCGGGTGGTCGTAGAAGTCCCCGGCGATGTACACGTCCTTGCGCGCCGCCTCGCGCGTGGCCAGTTGACCCACGTCCGTGTAGACGGGGGTGAAGGCGTCGTACACCGCCTCCGCGTGGGCCTGCTCGTCGAAGAGCTGGTGGTAGTTCAGCGCGGCGCTGCCGCCGACCAGCGCGACGGCGGCGGCGACGAAGAGCGCGGCACCCGCCCGCGTGGGCGTGAGCACACGATGGAGGAACGCGACAGCAAGGCCGGCAACGAGGAAGAGCGGCGGGATCGCGCCCACCGCGCGGATGCCGCTCGGGTTCTCGACGCTGATCGTCAGCGCGCCGGGGACGAGCGCGAGCACGAGCCAGCCCGCCATCGACCCCTTACGCCAGTCACGTACCGACCACGCGCAGACGGCGAGTCCGAGCACGAGCAGCGCCGCCGAGACCTCATCGAGCATCGGATGGTAGGGCCAGTTGTGGCGGCCGTTGCCGTCGCCACGGACGTTCATCATCTCCACTGACGCGCGGATGTTGTGCCACAGCGGCTCATAACTGTGCGTGCGGTCGATCTCCTTGAAGATGTTGACGTCCCGCGTGCGCGCCAGCACCTGGTCCTGGTGCAGGATGCTGTACTGCGCGAGGGGCACGACGACGATCGCGAACGAGGCGGCGTAGATGGCCAGGCCGGGGACGTTGCGCAGCAGGAGGCGGCGCTCCGCGATCGCGATGTACAGCAGGAAGAAGGCGATCATCACGGGCACGAAGCGGAAGCCCAGGTAGGTGTAGAGGCCGGCCGCCAGCGAGCCTCCCGCCATGAAAAAGTAGAACCGGCTCTTCGTCTCCAGCGCGCGGATCAGGAAGTACACGGCCATGATCTCGAGGAGCGGCTGGAGCGATGCCTCCCACGAGATGCGGCTGAACGTCACCGGGAAGCGCCCCACCGCGAGCAGCGCCGTGGCGACGAGCGCGGGCACCGGGCCGAGCAGCCTGCGGGCGAGGAAGTAGAACGCGACCACGGCTGCCAGCCCTGCCAGCGCCGGCACCATCCGGAACGCGAAGACGGTGTACCCGAAGGCCCTGAACGACGCGATCAGCAGGTAGAAGAAGATCGTCGAGTGGCCGAAGTTCGAGCTGCGCCAGACCGTCAGGTGATGGCGGTCGATGATCGCCAGGGCGTCCGTGCCGTTGATCGCCTCGTCGTACCAGAGGCCGGGCGGGAACTGCGAGAAGCGGAAGAAGCGAAAGAAGACCGCGAGACCGATGACCCCCGCCAGGAGCACCAGCTCCCAGCGCAGTGACAGCGTGGACGGCCTGCGCGCGGCCGGCGCCGCCACGGACGCCTCGGCGGCGCGCGCCGCCGGATGCGCAAGCGTCCACGCCGCCGCGGCGAAGAGCAGCACCGCCAGCACGAAGCCGTAGCCGGCGCCGGGTATCGGTGACCCCTGGGTGATCGCGAACTGCGTCGCCAGGGCGATGACGACGGCGGCGAGCGCGAGCACGGCCGGCGCGTACGCGCGAATGCGCTCGGCGGCGGGTGCCCGGCCCGCACCCGCCGGTGCCGGAGCGGGCGGCGGATCCGCCGGGTCTTCGCTGCTGGAATCCATGCAACTCCGCTTCGTCGTACGCCGCGCGCAGTATACGTCAGCCGCCGGGCGTGGGCGGCGGCGCGACCGCGTCCGGTGGTGTCTCTCGCTGTTGGAGCAACCACAGGCGGAAGTAGCGCCCCCGCAGCGCCAGCAGCGCATCGTGCGTGCCCTGCTCGACGATCTCGCCGTGGTGCAGCACGATGATGCGGTCGGCGCCACGCACCGTCGCGAGCCGGTGCGCGATGATGATGCTCGTGCGGCGCGCGGTCAGCCGGTCGAGGCTCTCCTGGATCAGCGCCTCCGTCTCGGAGTCGATGCTGGCGGTCGCCTCGTCGAGCACCAGCATCACCTCCGGGTCGAAGGCGACCGAGCGCGCGAACGCGAGCAGTTGCTTCTGGCCGGTGCTGAGGTTGGCGCCCCGCTCGACGAGCTGGTGCTGGTAGCCCTGCGGGAAGGCGCTGATGAAGCGGTCGGCGCCGACCAGCCGCGCGGCGTCACGCACCTGCGCCATCGAGATCGTCTCGTCGCGCAGGCGGATGTTCTCCTCAACCGTCCCGGTGAAGATGAACGGGTCTTGCAGGACGAGGCCGATGTGCTTGCGGACGTGTTGCTGCTTCGCCAAGGCGATGTCGATGCCATCGAGCAAGATGCGACCCTGCTGGACGTCGTAGAAGCGCAGGAGCAGGTTGATCAGGCTCGTCTTGCCGGCGCCCGTCGCCCCCACGAACGCGACGCGCTCGCCGGGCGCGATCCGGAAGCTCACGTCCTTGAGCACCCAGGTGCCGGGGACGTAGGCGAACGAGACGTGGCCAAACTCGACCGCGCCGGCGATCTTCGCCGGCAGCTCGGCAGCGTCCGGCGCGTCCTGCACGCCCTCGGGCTCGTCCATGAGCGTGAAGATGCGTTCCAGCGCGGCCATCGCCTGCTGGAGGATGTTGAAGCGGTCGGCGATCTCGCGCACGGGGTTGTAGTACATCGCGACCAGCAGCAGGAACGCGTACAGGTTGCCGATGCTGAGCGACGCGCCGAGCACGAGGCGGCCACCGGCGACGATGATGATGCCGGTCGTGATCGCGCTCACCATCGCGACGACGGGCTCGAAGAGCGCGAACGACCGCACGACTTCGAGGTTGGCTCCGAGGAGGCGGTCGTTGTGCGACTGGAACTCCTGCTGGTCCCTGCGCTGCCGCCCAAAGAGCTGGACGAGCAGCATGCCGCCGATGTGCTCGGCCGTGAACGCGTTGAGGCGCGCGACGTACAGGCGCTGCTTCCGGAACGAGTTCCGCATCACCACGGCGAACCAGCGCATGATGACCGCGAGGAACGGCATGATCACGAAGGTGATCAGCGCGAGCCGCCACTCGACCCAGAGCAGGGCCGCGGCCACGCCGACGATCAGGAAGAGGTCGGCGATGATCGTGATGGCGCCGGCCGTCAGCAGGTCGTTGAGCGCCATGATGTCGTTGGTGAGCCGCGTGACGAGGCGCCCCACCGGGTTCGCATCGTAGAACGCGATCGACATCCGCTGAAGGTGGCGGAACAGCTTCGTCCGGATGTCGTTCATCACCTTCTGCGACACGAGCACCATCAGCACCGACTGCGTGTAGCGGAAGACGAACATGAGCGCGAGCACGATGAGATAGAGACCGGCGATCCACCAGAGGTCGGTCGTCACGTGCCGGGAGATGTCGCGGTCGATCGCCTGCTGCACGAGGAGCGGCTGCACGACTTGCAGGGCGGTCGTCGCGAGCAGGAGCGCGATGGCGAGGGCTACGCGCGACCGGTACGGGCGCATGTACGTCATCAGCCGCCCGACGAGGCGCGCATCGTAGGCCTTGCCGATGGCGCTGTCTTCCTCGTTGTAGCCGTGCATCGTCATGGCCGCGCCCCGGCCCCGTCCGGGTCCACGTCATCCTCAACGAGCTCCTGCTCCAGACGCTGGCGGCGGTCGAGCGTCGCGTAGGCGCCGCCGCGCGCCACCAGCTCATCGTGCGTGCCGCGCTCGACGATGCGCCCGTCGTCGAGCACGATAATCTGGTCCGCCCACTTCACCGCCGACACGCGGTGGGCGATGATCACGGCCGTGCGGCCAGCGATGAAGTCCCGCACGCCGGTCAGGATGCGCTCTTCGGTGTAGGCGTCGACGTGCGAGAGCGCGTCGTCGAGGACCAGGATGGGCGCCGTGCGCGCGAGGGCGCGGGCGATCGAGGCGCGCTGCTTCTGGCCGCCCGAGAGCGACACACCGCGCTCGCCGACCATCGTGCGCATGCCGTCGGCAAGCTGCGGCAGGTCATCGGTGAGCTGCGCCAGCCGCACCGCCTGATCGAGATGCTCCCGGTCGACGTCGCCGCCCCACGCCACGTTCTCTTCGAGCGTGGCGGAGAACAGGAACGACTCCTGCGGCACGAACGCGATCGCATCGTGGAGCTGCGCGAGCGGGATGTCGCGCACGTCGTGGCCATCGATGGCGACGCGCCCCTCGCGCACGTCGTAGACGCGGGCGATCAAGTTGACGAGCGTGGTCTTACCGGAGCCGGTCGGGCCGACGATTGCGAGCGTCGTTCCCGCGGGCACGTCGATCGAGATGTCGTGGAGGACGGGGCGGCTGAAGTAGCCGAAGCTCACACGCTCGAACGCGATGCTGCCGCGGATCGGCGCGACCTCGCGGACGCCGGGGGCGTCGACGATGGCCGGCTTGCGCGCGAGCACCTCCTCGACACGCGCCATCGAGGCCGCCGCCTGCTGGTACATGTTCAGCGTCCAGCCGAGGTTGACCATCGGCGCGGAGAGCAGGACGACGTAGCTGTTGAACTGCACGAACTCCCCGAGCGTGATGGCGCCGGAAGCTACTTCGTGCGCGCCCATCCAGATCACGATCACGGTGCTGAGGCCGATGAGCACCGCCAGCATCGGCCAGAGGGCCATGGAGAGGCGCGCCCAGGCGACGTTCATGCGCTCGAACTCAAGCGCCTGCTTCTCGAAGGCGCGCGCCTCGTTGTCCTCCTGCACGTACGCCTTGACCACGCGGGCGCCGGAGAAGTTCTCCTGGACGAACGTCGTCAGGTTGCCGAACTGCGTCTGGACGGCGTGGTAGCGCTTCTCGACGACCTGCCCCACCCAGACGAAGACCAGCGTGATCACCGGCAACGGGATGGCCGCGACCAGGCCGAGCTTCCAGTCGATCCAGACCATCACTGCCAGCCCGTACACGAACAGCAGCAGCGAGCGGAAGAGGTCCATGAGCCCCGGCCCGAGGATCTCGCGCACGGTCGTGATGTCGTTGGAGACGCGCGCCATCAGGTCGCCGGTCTGGTTGTCGTGGAAGAATTTCTGGTCCAGCGACTGGATGTGTGCATACACGTCGGCCCGGAGGTCGTACTCAATACGGCGAGAGGAGCCGCTCACCCAGTGGCGCGTGACAAAGCGCAACGCGCTGTCGATGGCCTGCACGCCCACGGTCAGGCCGGCGAACAGCACCAGCTCGTGCCAGGGCCGGTGCCGGCGGATAGCATCGACCGCCAGGCCGAGAATGTACGGGGCGGTGATGCTGGCGGCCGACGCCACGGCGAGGGCGAGCAGCCCCACGGACATGCGGAAGCGGTAGCGGAGGACGTATGGAAGGAGGCGCGAGACGAAGACCACCGGGGAGCCTTTGACAATACCCTGCGACCCGGCAGTGTAGGACACGGCGAGCCGAGCGGGGTAGGAGAATCACCCCGACGGTTCACGCGAATCGTGACTCATGATGTCCAGTTCACCTATCGCTTGACACAGCGCGGCATTTGGTCGTATTTCAACTTCATCGCCACGAACAGTTGGAAGGCAGCGTTCCTTTGAATGGAGGCGGTGGAATGGCCGGAAGCTACTGGGACAGGGTGACGGCGCAGCGGGTCTCGCGACGGCGCGTGCTGCAGAGCGCCGGCGTCGCAGGAGCGGCCGCCGGCGCGGTCTGGCTCGTCGGCTGCGGCAAGGGCAGCAGCGGCACGACGACGCCGGCCGCCCCGGGCGCGACGGCGGCGCCGACGAAGGCGGCGGGGCTCACCTACCGGAACAGCAGCGGCACGCCCAAGGCCGGCGGCACCTATCACATCGGCACGTCGGTCGACTTCGACACCTTCGACCCACACATCTCGATCGCCGGCGGCGTTGCGTACTTCCCGCGCCTCTACAACGCCGTCATCAACCGCTCGCCGGTGGACGCCAGCTTCCGCTTCGATGACCTGGCGGACAAGCTCGAACAGCCGGACGCGCAGACGTACGTGTTCAGCATCCGGTCCGGCGTCAAGGTCGCACCGAACCAGCTCGGCGTGCCCGAGCGGGACATGGACGCGGGTGACATCAAGGCCACCTTCGACCGCATCAAGAACCTGCCGAAGTCGAACGCCTACGCCTTCGTCGGGACGTGGATCCAGTCGGTCGACGCCTCGGCCG
>JAGWOC010000141.1 GCA_028872875.1 Chloroflexota bacterium
CGCACCGATCCGGACGTCGGCTGCAGAATGCCGGCGATCATGCGCAGCGTCGTCGTCTTGCCGGCGCCATTGGGGCCGAGGAATCCGAACAGCTCGCCGCGCGGCACCGTCAGGTCGATCGCGTCGACGGCGGTGAAGTTCCCGTACTTCTTCGTGAGCGCCCGCATTTCGATCATCGTTGCTCCGTCCCTCCGATGGGGCCGCGGCGCGCGCCGGGCGTGCCGCGGCTTACTTCGCCGCCGTGACCTTGATATGGAGGTTCCCGATCAGCCGCAGGAGCTCGACCTGCCGGTTCAGCCCGCCGATGACGAACCGCAGGTGTGCCGCGTCGGCCGGAAACTGGCCGAACGTCGGATCCACGGCGACCCAGTCCTTGAGCCATACCTCGGGCCACGCGTGGTAATAGAACTTTCCGTTCACGTAGGCCAGTCCCGTCGCGATACGCGTCGGAATGCCGATGGCGCGGGCCAGCGCCGTGTACAGCTGCGTGTGCTCGTTGCAGTCGCCTCGCCGCGTGCGCAGCACCTCGAGCGCGTTCGGCACGCTGAAGACGACCTCCTTCTTCAGCGAATCGTACACCCAGCGGTTGATCTTCTCCGCCAGCACCCGCGGGTCGCGGTCCGGCCCGGCGATCTTCACGGCGAGTTGCACGATGCGCAGATCGTTCGACTGCAGCAGCGGCTCGCTGGCGAGTTCCGCCTTGAACCGGGCCTTGATCGCGGGGTCGTTCGCGAGCAACGACCACGACGGCACCAGATCGGCGTCCGTCTCGCGCGTCACCACGAGGGTGCTGTCGTGAAACCGCTGGCGCCCGCCGTCGAGGTCGAATCCGCGCAGGTCCGTCCCCGTGAGCAGCGCCCGCAGCGACGTGAGCTTCGTGCGCCCGAGCGCCGCCCCCGCGGCGATCGCCGTGCGTTCGAAGATGTCGTCCCGATGCCTCCCCGCGCCCGTCGCCGTCGCCCGGTCGCGCGCGATGCGCCAGTTCTCGAACGCGATCTCGTAGGCCATGCGGTGCAGCGTGATGCCGCCGGGCTGCGTGCTTTGCACGACGCGCCCCTGCGCATCCACCCAGCCGGCGAAGCCCCCCGCCGCCGCCCCCACGGGCTCGACGCGCCACGCGCGCACGGTGTCGGTGAGCGCACTCACCCACTCGCCCTTGCCGTCGTCGAACGTGGCGCTGTCGACGAGCGTGAACAGCGATTCGGCGCGAATGGCGAGCCGCATCGTCGTCTGCGACATCGTCGTCGGGTCGAAGGTGGGCAGCGTATACGTGCGGCCCACGGCCGGCGTCCCGCCAAGCGCCACGATCAGCGGCACCAGCGTCGGGAGGTACACGGGACCGCGCACGGCGATGCGCTGGCTGTCGGGCCGCTGGTTGCCCGGCGTCGAGATCGCGAACACGATCGCCGAGTCGCCGTCGGTGCGCCCGCAGGCGCGCATCGGCGCCTGCGGCGACTCCACCTGCACGTCGAAGCCCCGCAGCGCCAGCCCCCGCGACAGCTTCACCACGCTGCGCGCCGAGGCGCGCCTCGTCGTGCCCGCGATCGGCAGATCGGCGACGAAATAGTCCACCACGTCGATGCCCGTGCTCGTCGTGTCGATGGTGTTCGACGCGAATCCGATGTGCTGGCTGCCCTGCTCGACCGCGTAGAACACCGCGCCGGGACTCAGCCGCAGCGCCATCTCGGCGAGCCGCGCCGGCGCCGACACGAACAGCTCGCGGCGCGCCAGCAGCGCGAGCCCGCCCAGCCACGCCAGCACGATGGCGACGGCGAGCGCCACGCGGCGTCGCCCTCGCCGCGCGAGGAACGCGTGCGTCACTCAGCCACCCTGCGCGTCGCGCGCACGGCGATAATACGCGGCGGCGTCGGCGGGGCGCCCCATCCGGTCGAGTACGATCCCCACCCCCTTGAGCGCGCGCCAATTGACGGGGTCGAGTTCCGCCGCTTTCTCGTACGCCACGAGTGCCTCGGGCAGCCGGTCGAGCTTGTTCAGCGCCTCGCCGAGGTAGAAATGCGTCTGCGCCGACGCCACGTCGAGTTTCACGAGGCGGGCCAGCGGCTCCACCGCGTCACGCCACTTGGCGCGCCGGCAGGCCAGGATGCCGAGCTGCAGCAGCAGGTCCGGATCGTCCGGGTGCACCTTGGTGGCCCGGCGCAACTCGGCCTCCGCATCGTCGTACCGCAGCCGACCGCTCAGGATCGCCGCGCGCGCACACCGCAGCGGCACCGCGTCGGCGCCGGCATCGATGGCGCGCTGCAGCACGCCCAGCGCCGCCGCGATGTTGCCCCGCTTGTCGAGCGCCGCCGACAGACTGATGGCCAGCTTCGCGTCACCCGGATGCGCCTCGTGCTGGCTCCGGAGCTCTTCGAGCGCGGGCAGCGGCGTCGGCGCGTGGGGTACGGCGGGAACGAGTCGCGGCGTCATCGGGGGACGCACGGCGCGAATCGGCGATGGCGCCGCTGCCGCCGGTCGCGGGGC
>JAGWOC010000075.1 GCA_028872875.1 Chloroflexota bacterium
CGCTGCGTCGGCGTCGGGCCGCAGAACTGCGAGCTCTGCTCGGGCTCGAACAACCGGCGCGCCGCCGCACGCTGCCTCGACGCGCTGCGGCGGCGCGGCATCCAGCACCTGCTCGTCGTCGGCGGCACGCCCGCCCAGCAGCACGACCTCAAGGAGCTGCTGGCCGATGCGGCGGTGGAGGTGCGCTTCGTCGACGGCACGCAGGCCTCCCACTCGACCAAGCAGGCGGAGCTGAACAAGCGCTGGGCCGGGCTGGTCGTGGTCTGGGCGCCGACGCCCCTGCGGCACAGCGTGTCGGACAAGTACACGGCGGACCCCTACGCCGGCCTGAAGGTCGTCAGCGTCCCCCGCCGCGGCATCGAAGCCCTCTGCGACGAGGTCGTGCGCGCGCTGCGGTAGGCCGGCGTGCGGCTGCGCGACGGCGCACGCTAGCGGCGCAGGTGGCTTTCGACGCGGGAGGGGCGCAAGGCCTTGCGCTCCTACTCGAAGATCGAGCTGGCCACTTCCTCGATGCTGCGCTGGACGTCGACGTCGTCGGTGAGCGCCCAGACGACGCCGACCTGGCAGGCGCGGCGCGCCGCAATGCCCTGCTGGATCAGCTTGCCGGTATAGACCAGCAGGCGGGTGCTGACGCCTTCGCCGAGGCCGTGCTCGCGCAGGTTGCGCACCTTCTCGCCGAGCTTCGCCAGGTCCTCGGCCGTCTCCGGCGCGACGCCGCTCTCGTGCGCGATGATCTTCGCCTCGAGCTCCCGGCGCGGGTGGGTGAACTCGAGCGAGATGAAGCGCTGGCGCGTGCTGTGCTTCAGGTCTTTGAGCGCGCTCTGGTAACCGGGGTTGTACGAGATCACCAGCAGGAAGCCCTCCCGCGCCTCCAACACCTGGCCGCGCTTCTCGATCGGCAGGATGCGGCGGTGGTCGGTCAGCGGGTGGATGAGCACCGTCGTGTCCTTGCGCGCCTCGACCACCTCGTCGAGGTAGCAGATGGCGCCGGCCTTCACGGCGCGCGTCAGCGGCCCGTCGATCCAGCGCGTGGACTCACCCTCGAGCAGGTAGCGCCCGACGAGGTCGCTCGCCGTCAGGTCTTCGTGGCAGGCGACGGTGACGAGCGGCAGCGCCTGCGTCGGGCCTTCGCCGCCGCCGTTGCCGCGGCCCTTGTCCTTGACGATGGTGAGCGGGCGGCCGAGCTTCCACGCCATGTACTCGACGAAGCGCGTCTTGCCGCAGCCGGTCGGGCCCTTGAGCAGGACGGGGATCTTCGAAGCGAACGCCGCCTCGAACAGCGCGATCTCGTCGCCCGCCGGCACGTAGTACGGCTCGACGTGCGGGTGGTACTCCTCGATCGCGTACTGGCGGTACCCCGCCTCCTCGCCGACCTGCTCCTCGATCGTCATGCGTCCCTCCCAGACGGGCCGTACGGCCGGGCGGCCTGTTGCGGCGCGATACGCCGCCACTCCGCGTCGACGCGCCGCTCGAGCTCCTCGAGCGTGCCGCCGTTCTCGATGATCACCCGCGCGTGCCGCGCGCGCTCGCCATCCGTGAGCTGCGCGGCGATGCGCGCGTCCGCCTGGTCTGCGGACAGCCCGTTGCGCCGCATGATGCGCGAGCGCGCCAGCGCCGGCGGCACCGTCACGACCCACACCTCATCGACGAGCGGCAGCCACTCCGCCTCGATGAGCACGGCCGCCTCCAGCACGACGACCGGCACGCCCTCGCCGCGAAGTACCGCCAGCCGGTGCTCCATCGTCTGCCGCATCCACGGCCAGACGATGCCCTCCAGCCGCCGCCGCTGCGCCGGGTCGCCGAACACCTTCCCGCCGAGCGCCTTGCGGTCGATCTGGCCGTCGTGCCGGACGATCTGGGGGCCGAAGGTCGAAACAACCGCGCGGTAGCACGACGTCCCGGGCGCGTACGCCTCGTGCCCGACAAGGTCCGCGTCGATGACGTGCGCGCCGCGTGCTTCGAGCATCTGGCGCACGACCGACTTGCCGCTGGCGATGCCGCCCGTGAGGCCGATGACGGTGGTCAAGGCCAGGCTCCGATACAGACAGGGACGCGCCGGTTCGGCACGGCGCATCCTCAGTATGGGCGACCGCAGGCGGCCGGACAAGCCGCGCCGGGCGGGTCTGGCGGGCCGATACTCACTGTTACGGACCTGTTAGCGCCGCGGCCGCTTTACAGTTCCTTAACGGCTCGCTGGCACTTCGTTGACAGGGCGCGACTAGAGTACCGGCGAGGGCGGGCCGCTTGTGCGTCTATCTTCAGGCGCAGGGTGTGACGAACTTGAGGCAGGGAGTGAGCAAGCGGTCCGCCCGCTTCCGCTCACCGCGCTGGACGCCCCGTTATACTGTCCCCGGCTTCTCTGTGAGGAAGGCAACAGCCTATGCCGGGCACCATCCTCGTCGTCGATGACGAGAAGAACATCGTCCAGCTCGCGCGCCTCTACCTGACGAACGAGGGCTACCGCGTCGAGACCGCCTCCGACGGCAAGCAGGCGCTCGAACGTGCCCGCGCGGTCCGCCCCGACCTCGTCGTCCTCGACATCATGATGCCCGAGATGGACGGGCTCACCGTCTGCAAGGAGCTGCGCAAGACCAGCAACGTCCCCGTGATCATCCTCACCGCCCGCGGCGACGACATCGACCGCATCGTCGGCCTTGAGATCGGCGCCGATGACTACATGGCGAAGCCGTTCAACCCGCGCGAGCTGGTCGCCCGCGTCAAGGCCGTGCTCCGCCGCGCCCAGGGCGAGCGCGAGATGCCGGAGGTGATCGAGGTGGACGGCCTGCGCATCGACGCGGCGAGCCGGGAGGTGACGCTGGACGGGCAGCAGGTCCACCTGCGGGCGAAGGAGTTCGAGCTGCTCTCGGCCTTCGCGCAGCACAAGGGCACGGTGCTGGACCGCGAGCGCCTGCTGCGCATGGTGTGGGGTGCCGACTACTACGGGGACACCCGCACCATCGATGTGCACGTCGCCTGGCTGCGCGAGAAGCTCGGCGGCTCTTCGGTGAAGATTCAGACCGTGTGGGGCGTCGGGTACAAGCTCGTGGTTGAGAACGATGCTGGGGAGCCTTAGAGCCAGGCTGACCATCTCCTTCGCGCTGGTCGTCGCGCTTGCGGTGTTCCTGGCCGGCATCGGCGCCCTGTTTCTCCTGCGCGACCAGCAGCAGGCCACGGTGCGTGAGCGCTACGGACGCTTCGCCGAGCCGCTCAACCTGACGGTCTCGGGCCTGCTCGCCAACCACAACTCCCTGAACACGATCGAAGCGGCCATGAGCGCGAACGCGCGTGAATTCGGCGTCCGGGTGCTGCTCGTCGACCAGGACCTGAAGGTGGTCTACGACAGCCAGCAGAAGCTCGATGGCAGCTACGTCCTCTCGTTCGAGAACCCCAGCATCGGCGTCATCTCGACCACCGGCGCGCGCTACAAGGCGGCCGGCTACGAGGCCGCGAACCTGGAGCTCTTCGCACCGCCGACGATGGGCGACCCGCAGTCGCCGCGCTACATCGCCCTCGTCGCCGTGCCCGCCAGCCAGCTCGGGTCGGCGACGCTGGACCTGGCGCCACGCCTCGCGGTGGCGAGCGCGATCGCGCTCATCGTGTCGTTTCTCGTCTCCTACTTCATCTCACGTTCGATCTCCGGGCCGCTGCGCCGCATCACGCAGGCGTCGATGCAGATGGCGCAGGGCGACTACGACGTGCACATCCCGATCAAGGGCGAGGACGAGGTCGGGCGGCTGGCCGAGGCATTCAACACGATGGCACAGGAGGTCAGCCGGTCGCAGCGCACCATGAAGGACCTGCTGGCGAACGTCTCGCACGAGCTGAAGACCCCGCTCACCTCGATCCAGGGCTTCTCGCAGGCGATGCTCGATGGCGCGGTCCAGACTGACGAGGAGTTCCGCGAGTCGGGGCGGATCATCAACGAAGAGGCGACCCGCATGCGCGCGCTCGTCGAAGATCTGCTGCTCCTGTCGCGCATGGAGACCGGCCAGATCCCGATGGAGCACAAACACGTCGAACTCGCGCCCATGCTCGAGCAGACGCTCGAGCGGTTCCAGTGGGCCATTCGCGACGCCGGCATCCAGTCCGGCACCCGCATCGAGTACATCCCGCCCGTGCACGGCGACGCACGGCGGCTCGAGCAGGTGTTCTCGAACCTGATCGAGAACGCGGTGCGCCACACACCCCTCGGGGGCGTGATTACCGTGAGCGCGTTGACGCTGCGCACCGGCGAGGTGAGCGTCAGCGTGCACAACACGGGCTCGGTGATCCCGAAGGAGGATCTGCCGCGCGTCTTCGAGCGCTTCTTCCAGGTGGACCGCGCCCGCGTCCGCAAGGGCGGCACGAGCGGCCTCGGGCTCGCCATCGTCCGGGAGATCGTCGAGGCGCACGGTGGCCGCGTGCGCGTTGTGAGCGACGCCGAGCGCGGCACCGACTTCATCGTCACGCTGCCCTCGGCGACGCAGACGGAACCACGCCCCGGGAGGCCGCGCGCGAAGCCCGCGCCCCGTACGAAGCGCCCGCCGCGCGGCCGCGAGGCGCCGGCGCGGTAGGGCGGCTCGAGCGGCGATGTCGCGCGCCGCGCCGGCTGTGACCTCCCATCGGCCGGCTGTAGACTCGGGACGTGGATACCGGGCTGACGGCGGTGATCCTCGCGGGCGGCGCCGGCACGCGGCTGCGGCCGCTCACCTACGCGCGGCGCAAGGAGCTGGTGCCGGTCCTCAACCGGCCGCTGCTCGAATACCGGCTGCGCAACCTGCGCGAGCACGGCGTCACCCACGTCGTCCTCGCCTGCTCGCAGGGGATGCGCGAGGTCGAGCAGCACTTCGGCGACGGCGCGGACCTCGGCATCCGCCTGAGCTACAACTACGAGGAGCGGCCGCTGGGATCGGGGCGCGCGGTGAAGGAAGCGGCGCGCGCGGCCGGAGCGTCCGGCACGCTCGTCGTCTGCAACGGCGACATCCTCACCAACCTCGACCTCACCGGCATGCTCGCCCGCCATCGCGCGTCGGGCGCGACGCTCAGCATCTCTCTGGCGCCGGTCGATGACCCGTGGCACTACGGCGTCGTCGAGGTGGACGGCGGCCTGCGCATCGGCAGCTTCGTCGAGAAGCCGCCGCGCGGCGAGGAGCCGAGCAATCTGATCAACGCCGGCACCTGGCTCTTCGAGCCGGAGGTGCTCGCGCGCGTCCCCGACGACGAGTCCGCGGTCCGCGACGGGTTCTCGGAGCGTGTGCTCTTCCCCGGGATCATCGCCTCGGGCCTACACGTACAGGGCTTCATCGAGGACCTGTGGGTCGACGTGGGCTCGCCGGAGCGCTACCTGCGCGCCAACCGGCTCCTGCTCGAGCGCGTCGCCGGTGAGCTCGGCGAGGACACGCTGGGTCTGGAAGGCTCGGACGTGGCGGATGACGCCCAGATCGTCGGCCTGGTGTGCATCGGCGCCGGCGCGACAGTCAGCGCGGGCGCGCGCATCGCCGGCCCGGCGGTCATCGGCCCGGAGGCGACGGTCGATGCGGGCGCGGTGGTGGAGGCGAGCGTCCTGTGGGAACGCGCGCACGTCGGCGCGGGTGCGCGCGTCACCGGCAGCATCCTCGGAGCAACGTCGAGCGTGGGCGAGCGCGCCGTCGTGCGCGGCGCTGTCCTCGCGGACGGCGCGCAGGTCGCGGCCGGATGCCGGCCCGCCGATGGCACGCGGCTGCTGCCGGCCGAGACCGCGGACGGCGGCCGGCCGGGCGAGCGGCCCCTGCGTTGAACATCGACCCGCTCACGAGTCAGGCATTGGAACGTGGACGGTGGAAGATGGAGGCGCCCAGACGGGGGCGGCGCGGCGGTGCGGAGCGCGGCCAGACGGGCCCACGTGGGACGGGTTTGTATCGGCCGATCGGTGCTGCCGCGCCATGACGAGCCGCCTCGCCACAGCGATTGCGGAGGGGCGCGAAAGGTGGCTCAGGCGGCGAGCTGGTCGTGCTCTGCCGGCTCGAGCTCGCGCCCCTGCGTGTAGGCGTACCAGTCGAGCAGCTCCTCGGTGAACGCGTCCGCGCGCACGACGTCGAGGCCGAGGTGGTCGTGCGGGTCGCCGGCGTGCTCCGCGCCGAAGCACAGCCGCACGCGAAACGCACCGGTACGGCCAATGTGCCGGAGGCGCCCGTACGGCCACGTCCGGGAGGCCGCGCCCGCCCCCGTGGTGATGCCGTCGCCGTCGAGCCGGACGGCGGCCTGACGCCAGGCGCGGGCGAAGTACAGCGCCAGCGCGACGAGCGCCGCCACGCCGAGCGCGACCCACATCGTGCCGGACCACGTCGCGCTGACGGGCGAGGCGTAGAGCAGCCACGCCACGAAGCCGACGGCGAAGAGCACGCCGGCCTTACCGAGGAAGAGCGTCCGGAACGTCTGCGGCTCCATCGACGAAGTATCGGCTGGTGCGGCTGCCGTCTGGAGTGGGGGGCAGCGGCCGTCGCCGGTACCCTGTCAGGGCGGCACAGCATCAGGACGGGGGCGAGGCGTGACGATCCGGGCCATCTTCTACGACGCCGGGCACACGCTCGTCCGGCCCCGCCCGGAGGTCGACGAGGTCTGGGACTTCCTGGCGCACCAGCTCGGCGTGACGATCGACGCCGGCCAGCGCGGCCCCTTCCCGGACGTCGCGGCGTTCTTCTACAGCCGGCTCGGCGAGGACGGCCTGGGCGCCTACGCCTCCGACGCGGCGGCGCGGGCGTTCTGGTCCGAGTACTACGCCTACGCCCTGCGCGACGTCGCGCCGGGCCTGCCGCGGGCGGAGCTGCTCACCGCCGGCAGCGCGATGTTCGACTGGTACAACGACCCCGCCCAGTGGCAGCCATTCCCGGAGGCGCTCGATGCGCTGCGGGCGGCGAAGGCTCGGGGCCTCGTCCAGGGCGTGGTCTCGGACTGGGGGACCGACCTGTTGCCCATCCTGCACGCGCACGAGATCACGCGGCTGATGGACTTCGTCGTGGCGTCGGCCGTGGTCGGATCATCGAAGCCCCACCGGGAGATCTTCCTCTACGCGCTTGGCCGCGCCGGCGTCGCCGCGCGCGAGGCCGTGTACGTGGGCGACTCGTACCTCGCCGACGTGCTCGGGTCGCGCGCCGCGGGCCTGCACCCCGTGCTGATCGACCGCGAAGGCGCCGCGCCGCCCATCGACGCGCCGGTGGTGCGCGCGCTCACGGACGTGCTGGACGTGGTCGACCGGATCGATGGCGCCCGAGCGTAGGCGGTGACGGCGCGCGCACGCTGGCCCTGCCTCCCGCCCGTGCCCGCGTGCCATGTGGCCGCGGCGCTTCATCTCCGCCCTCGCGTGTCGGGCTACGGCTCCGGCGCCCGTCCGCCATGCCGGTGCGCGGGCGCATCGCCACGCAGCACGAGCAGGCGCCGCTCTTCGGCCGTCAACGCGTCGCGCGGTGCGTGCTCGCGGCCGAGCAGCCGCCCGAGGATGCCCCGTGGCCGCGTCGACGTCGGTGGCGTGCCGTCCGGGCCGGGCGCCCGCAGGCGCGCGGCAAGCGGCTCCGGCACGCGGGCGGGCACCGGGGCGGGCCCGGCACGCACCAGCGCCAGGTACGGTGGCCGCGTGTCCTGCGCCGCGGTGCGCTCCTCGCCGCGCGCGCCGTGGCGCCGTGCCAGCGCGAGGTCGTACTGGGCGCGCAGCTCGCGGTTCGACAGCGTGCGAAAGGCCTCGTCGAGCAGGCCGCGGCGCCGCGCGGCGTCCAGCCCCGGCCCCGCACCGGCGCGCGTCATCGCGCGGTAGGCGATGCCGAGGACCAGCGCGTCCGCCTCGCGGTCCACGCGCAGGATCTCGTAGAAGTCCGCATCTTCCGTGGCCGGCCCCGCCCGCTGCTCCGCGAGCGGCGGCATGCCGGCCAGGCCGTTCGCCTCGTCGTACGCCGCGCGGCGGCCGTCGTCGGCGAGCAGGGCGTAGGCCTCGTCAAGGGCGGCGATGCGCGCGGACCGTGGGGCGCCGCCCGCCGCTTTCGCGTACTCCAGGAGCGCCCAGTAGACATCTGCGACGAGCGCGCGAGGCGCCAGCGGGTGGAGCTGGAGTGTCCGGTACGGGTCGGGTGGCCGCAATCCCTGCGCCTGCAGCATCGTGCTTCAGCCTCTCATCCGCGCAGCACCTGGTACGCGTTGATGATGATCGGGCCCAGGATGACGATGAACAACGATGGCATCACGAAGAACACCAGCGGGAAGACCATCTTCGGCGCCGCACGCCGCGCCACCTGCTCCGCGCGCTGCCGGCGGCGCATGCGCATCTGCCGCGACTGCGCGCGCAACACCTGGGCGATGCTCGTGCCCAGCGTCTCCGCCTGGATCACGGAGTTCACGAACACGCTCACGTCCGGCAGGTCGATGCGCTCGGCCATCGCCGTCAGTGCCTCTTTCCGCGTCTGGCCGAGCGCCTTTTCCCGCAGCATGCGGCTGAACTCTGAGCCGACGGGGCCGCGCTGCCGCTCGGCGACGCGCTGGAACGCGAAGTCCAGGCTGAGCCCGGCTTCGACGCACGTCGTCAGCAGGTCCAGGCTGTCCGGGAGTGCCTTCCAGAACGCCATCTGGCGGTTCTTGGCGCGCCGGCGCAGGAGCATCATCGGCGCCAGGAATCCGAAGGCGGCGACGATCGGCACCAGCAGCACCACCCGGCCCGAGGGCACGCCCCCGGCCTGCGCCGCGAGCATCAGGAAGAGCGCGCCGGGGATCGCGGTGGTCGTGACGAGCACGATGCTCATGAACGTGCCGAGGCTCATGCTGCTCTCGGAGATCATCAGCCAGGTGCGGGCGCGCGACACCATCGACGTGGGCATCACCGCCAGCAGGCGCGTCGTGAAGCCGTGGACCGCCGGCATCATCACCCGCTGCGAGAACGGGTCGTCCTTCTCGATGCGCGCGCGCCGCTCCTGCGACAGCTCCCGCACCCGATCCTCCATGTCGTTGCGGCTGCGCGCGTACCAGGCGATGAGGAGGATCAGCGAGCCAAAGACGAGAACCGACGATGCGAATGCCATGCCTCTCCCCTAGATGTCGATGTCGAGGATGCGGCGGATCGTGTAGTAGCCCAGGAGCTGGCCGACGGCCGCGGCGCTGATCAGGATCAGGCCGATGTTCGTGGTGAAGAGCAGTTTCGTCTGGTGCCAGTTGACCAGCGAGAAGAGCGCCAGGATCGCCACCGGCCACAGCGTCAGCACGGTGCCGGAGAACCGCTGCTGCGCCGTCATCGTCTTTACCTCGCCGGTGAGCCGCTCGCGCTCGCGCATCGTCTCGCCGACCGTCTCCAGGATCTCCGCGAGGTTACCGCCGCTCTGCCGCTGGATGAGCACCGCCGTCACGACCAGGTTCATATCCTCCGAGTCGACGCGGGCGAGCAGCGCGTAGAGCGCCTCTTCGACCGAGGCGCCGACGTTGAGGTCCGCCATCACGCGCGCGAACTCTTCGGAGGTCGGCGGCTCCATCTGCTCGGCGACCATGCCGATGCCGTACTGGAAGGCGAAGCCCGCCTTCATCGCGCTGGCGATCAGCGTCACGGCCTCCGGCAACTGCTTCGAGACCTGGTCGGTGCGCCGCCCGCCGAGATGCCGCAGCCAGTACGCCGGCAGCATGAAGGCGATGCCGCCCGCCGGCAGCGCGACCAGCAACGCCGCCCCGCTGCGGCCGATCACCAGGACGACGAAGGCTGCCGCCAGCGCCACCAGCGCCCGCCCGAGCACGTACTCGCCGACGCGCAGCTTGAGCCCCGCCTGCTCGATCTCCCGCTCCCAGCGGGCCGCCCGCTCGCTGCTCTCGAGCGCGTCCCGCAGGAACGGCACGACCGACGAGGGCCGTCGCATCACCTCCCGCGATGAGAGCGCCCGGTGCGCGCCAACAGGCACGCTCGGCGCGGCCAGCGCGCGGATGCGCGCATCGCCCGGCCGCGCGGCGGCGCCGCGCAGCGCGAGCACGCCGAACAGGCCGAGCGCGGAGCCGGCGCTGAGCGCGGCGAGCAAGTCCAGCATGATCATGGCTGCGCACCGTCTCCCAGCACGCCTGTGCCCATCTCGAGCGTGACGCCGTCGCGCGCGAAGTTGGCAGCGAAGGTCGGCGCCACGCCCGTAGGTTCCAGCACACCGCCAATGTGGCCGTTGGCATCGACGTGGTGCCGCCGGAACACGAACAGGTCTTGCGTCGTCACCGTGTCGCCCCCGCAGCCCGTGATCTCCGTGATGTGTGTGACACGGCGCCGGCCGTCCGAGAAGCGCGCGATCTGGACGATGATGTGCAGCGCGGCCGCGATCTGCTCGCGGATGGCGCGCACCGGCAGGTCGAAGCCCGCCATCATCACCATGTTCTCGACGCGGATCAGCGCGTCGCGCGGCGAGTTCGCGTGGATGGTGGTCAGCGACCCCTCGTGGCCCGTGTTCATCGCCTGGAGCATGTCGAAGGCCTCCGCGCCGCGCACCTCGCCGACGATGATGCGGTCCGGCCGCATCCGCAGCGCGTTCCGCACGAGATCCCGCTGCGTCACTTCGTTCTTGCCCTCGATGTTCGGCGGCCGCGCCTCCATCGCGATCACGTGGGTCTGCTGCAGCTTCATCTCGATCGGGTCCTCGATCGTGATCACGCGCTCGCTGTTCGGGATGTAGTTCGAGAGTGCGTTGAGCAGCGTGGTCTTGCCGGTGCCGGTGCCGCCGGAGATCGCGACGTTGAGCCGCTGCGCGACGCAGGCCCGCAGGAAGTCCGCGATCGGCTGGGTCATCGTGCCGTTCGCCACCAGGTCGGCGATCTTGAACTTCTCCCGCCGGAACTTGCGGATCGTGATCGTCGGACTGCGCGGCACGAGCGGCGGGATGACGATGTTCACGCGCGAGCCGTCGGGCAGCCGCGCGTCCACGTACGGCGACGACTCATCGACGCGCCGCCCCAGCGGCGCGATGATCCGCTCGATGATGCGCATGATGTGCGGCGCGTCCTTGAAGCGCAGCGGCGACAGGTAGATGATGCCGTCGCGCTCGAAGAAGATCTCGTCCGGCGCGTTGACCATCACCTCCGACACGCTGTCGTCGTCGATCAGCGCCTGCACCGGCCCGAAGCCAATCGCCTCATCGACGACCCGCTTGATGACGTGCTCGCGGTCATCGCCGAGCAGCGACGGGAACTGCTGCACGACGAGCTGCCGCGCCGCCACCTTCACCGCCTCGCGCGCCCGCGCCGCGTCGAGCCGCTCGATCGCCGAGAGGTCGATCTCCTGGAGCATGCGTTGGTGCACGCCGTGGACGGCCTCGAACCACTCGCCGTCGCCCGCGCCGGGTTCGTCGAGGTAGGTGCGCGTCGTCTCCCATCGCGTATCGATCGCCATGCTGCGTCCCGATCTCCCTGCGCGGAGGAGCTACGTCTCCTTCGCGATGCTGCCGATCCGGCCTTCCGCGGTCACCGGCTCCGCGGACGGCCGCCACTTGAAGCCGCCGAGCGTCTTCCGCCCCTGCTCGATGCGCCCGCCCGCGACGACCGTCGCCAGGTCGGCGAGGCTCTTCGCCGCCGTCGACTGCGGCGCCGTGATGACGATGGGCTGGCCCAGGTGCGTGCCCTGGCGCACCTTCCGGTCGTAGGGGATGTTCCAGAACACCTCGCGCCCCAGCGCGTCCTGCAGGATCGCCGGCCGGATCACGTCGTCCGGCGAGATCGCGTTCATCACCACCCGGATCCGCTCCTGCGAGTACGAAAGGTTCGCCAGCGCCCGGAACGCCTCGATCGAGTCCTTGACGCTGGCGAACTCCGACGTCGTCACCCAGAGCACCATCGTCGCGACGTCGACCGTCATCTCGGAGAGCTCGCTGAGCATGCCGGAGGTGTCGATCACCACCTTGTCGTACGTGCGCGCGACGAGCTCGACCACCCGCCGCACCTGCTCCGCGGAGAGGCTGCGCCACTCGAGCACGCTCGGCCCGGAGAGCACGTCGAGCTCCGAGAGCGGGTGCCTGACGACGTAGCGCTGGATGTCGTCGCGGTCGATCTGGTCGACGTCGCGCACCATGTCGGCCAGCGTGCGCTCCGGCTTCACATCGAGCATGCCCGCGATGTCGCCGAAGCCGTTGTCGAGGTCCATGATGCAGACCGACGAGCGCTCCAGGCGCGCCAGCGCCACCGCGAGGTTCGCGGCAATGGTCGACTTGCCGACGCCTCCCTTCGCCCCGAAGACCGTGACGATCGTGCCGGCCGTCGCCGCCGCGGGGAGCTGGCCGAGCTGGCGCAGCTTCTTCTTCTCCTCCGACTCCAGCGCCGCGAGCACGGACTGGCGCAGCGTCTCCGGCCGCAGCGGTTTGGCGAGGAAGTCGCGCGCCCCCGCCATCATCGCCTTGCGGATAGTCTCGAGGTCCTTCGTCTCGGAGTACACCAGGATCGGCGTCTCCGGCAGCAGGCTCTGGAGCGCCTCCGCCGTCTGCAGCGGCCGCTCGATCGGCTCGCCGACGCCGATCAGGATGGTGTCCGGCCGCAGCTCCGTCGCCGCGCTGACCGCCTCCATGCCGTAGCCGCACTCCCCGGCGAGCGTGAGGCCGCAGGCCTTCACGGCCTGCTTCATCTCGAACCGCGCCTGGATGTCGCTGTCGACGATGAGCGCTGATGGTGTCTTGGCCACGTTCCCTCCCCGGGGGTCTCCGCTACGTCCCTACTGGATCGGCGCCGGCAGCGTCATGATGTTCGATGGGTCCGCCGGCGCACTCGTGTCGCCCGGCGGCCGCAGCGACAGGTACAGGTGATAGCCGTCCTGCCCGACCGCGAGCAGTTGCGCCTGCGCCGGCGTGACGGCGAGCGTCACCGTCTTCGCGTTCGGCTGCGTGTTCGTGGCGTCCGGGTTCGTCGCGATCGTCCCGTCGGCCGTGCCGGACGTGATCGGCTTGCCGTTCGCGTCGAGGCGCGACACCGGCTTCAGGGCCACATCATCGACCGCGAGCACCTCGACGTCTTGCAGCAGCGTGATCCCCGCCGTCAGGTCCTGGCCGGTGGCGCCGGGCGCCGCCTTCTTCTTGCCGACGGCGATCACATCGACGTGGTCGCCGGCGACGATGAGCTGCGTCGGCGTCGTCTTCTGCTCGACGCTGATCGCGAACGCCCGCTTGCCCGCCGGGATGATGTACGAGGGCGAGACCTTCGACGAGGCGCCGCCGACGAGCTTCGAGGCGGCGATCTGCTCGCCCTTCGCCAGCGGGTAGATCGCCGTCAGGCCGACCGCCGCCGCAGGGCTGGTCAGCGCCCCCGCGATGGCGTGCGCGCGCGCCACGCTCGTCGTGGTGAGCATGGCGTCGGTGATCTTCTGGCCCGCCGCGATATCGCCCGCCGCCGTCACGACCGTGATGTCGCCGGCTGGCGCGGCGCCGCCGCTGGTGCCCGAGCCGGAGCGGCTCAGCGCGACGAAGATGAGCAGCGCCGCCAGCGCGGCCAGCGTCACCGCGCCGATCAGGATCAGCCGGTTCGTGCGCTCGGGGCTCATGTGCGTCAGTGTGCGTGCCATGGTTGCTACCTCGTCGTCTGAATCGTCACCGGCGAACTGCCGTCAATCGGCCCGATGCCGCCCACCGCGCCGTTGGTCATGTAGAGCCGCAGCAGCACCGCGCGGATTTCGGCCTGTCCTCCCCCGCCACCTTCGTCACATTCGTGCTGCCCAGTCTCGTTGGGTGACTTCGGGGCAATGCAGCCGAGGATATACACCGCTGCGAAGCCGCGCACCGGGTTCCGTTCGGCACCGCTCGCGTCGCTCGCGGTCA
>JAGWOC010000076.1 GCA_028872875.1 Chloroflexota bacterium
GGCAGACGCGCGGGCTGGACAGCGCGCGCGTCGGCGGGACGTAGCAGCTTGCGTCGCGCCGCGCCGCAGCCCGCGCTCCGGAGGGTCCGCGTCCCGCCCGCGCGCAGCGTCGCGCGGTCCAGCAGGCGCGGCCGGGCGCCGGCCGTCGATGATACGTACGGGGGGCGCCGCCGCATGGCCACGGTAGACGCGGCGGCCGCGCGTCCGAGGAAGCCTTCGTTCGACGTCTTCCAGCCGATCTGGCGGCTGCTCACGTCCGTACGGTTCGCGGTGTTCTTCATCGCCGGGCTGGCGCTCATCGGGCTCGCCGGCGTGCTCATCCCGCAGGTGCCCGAGGCGATGCGCGGCAACGTCGCCGCTACCCAGCTCTGGCTCGACCACGAGCGCGGCACGTTTGGGCCGCTCACCGACCCGATGTACCGGCTGGGGCTGTTCGAGGTCTTCGAGGCACAGTGGTTCCTCGTGGCGCTGGGATTCCTCGTCGTCAACGTCACTACCTGCACCTTCAACCGCTGGTCGCCCACGTTCCGCAACGTCTTCCATCCGCCGCGCCGCGTCCCGGACACGTTCTTCGAGCACGCGCACAATCGCACCGAGTTCGCGTCGGTCGACGCCGATCGCGCCGAAGCAACGCTGCGCCGCCTGCACTTCAAGGTCAGCCGCGATGTCGAGGGCGGCGCGACGTATCTCTTCGCCGACCGCTATCCGTGGGCCCAACTGGCGACGTTCGTGAGCCACCTGGCGCTGATCCTGTTCATCGCCGGCGGCCTCGTGACCCACCTCACCGGCTTCAGCACGGACATCTTCGCAGGGCAAGGGCAGACCGCGCCCGTCTATGCGGTCAGCAACCCGAACCAGCTCCAGGTGCGCATCGACGAGGCGATCGGCAAGTTCGGCTCGGCCGGCAACCCGCTGGACTTCCGGACGCACCTCACCATCTTCAAGAACGGCCGGGAGGTGGCCAGCGGCTTCACCACCGTGAACAATCCGCTCAGCTACGGTGGCTACCGCTTCCATCAGGTCGCCTACCAGCCGTGGGGCGCCGAGCTGCGGATGCGCGACGTCGCGACGGGCAACACCGTCTTCGACGAGACGTTTCCCATGCAGGACACGACGGCCGCGCCCGTCGTCACCATCACTGACGCCGCCGGCAAGACGCTGCTGTCCGACACGATCGCGCCGGTCGACTTCCTGCAGGGCGCGAGCGGCTCGCTGGTCAACGTGCCGGGCACGGGCCGCGCGATCTGGCTCGGTATTATCGCGAAGGGCAAGACGGCGTGGCAGCTCGTCGCCTTCGACGCGAAGGGCGGCGGCCAGGGCACGCAGGCGCGCGTCGACGAGGGCGCGACGGGTCAGATCAGCGGCATGCGCGTCCACTTCGACAAGGTCTCGCTGCTGCCGGCATCGGTCGGCGTCGGCGTGCCGGGCAGCGCATCGCCGGTGCTTGCCGAGTTGACGTCAGCCCCGGACGGCAGCCACGCCTTGACGCTCGTCGCTACGGACCGCCCGGCGATCTCGCTCGCCGCCGGCAAACCGACGACAATCGGCGGCTACGAGTACACGTTCGGCGGCGTCCGCCCCTTCGCGGGCATCCAGGTCAAGAAGGATCACGGCGCCGAGTTCATCTGGGTCGCGACGGCTATGCTGCTCATTGGCCTTGCGCTAACCTTCTACGTGCCGCGCCGCCGCCTCTGGCTCCGGCTGACCGGCGAGCGCACCCAGATTGCGGCCCTGGCGGAGAAGAGCGGCGGGTTCGAGAAGGACATGCGGACCCTCGCGACACGGCTCGGCGTGCCGGTGCCGCCGGAACTGGAGGAGGAACGCTAGTGCCAGCGCTGTCGCACCTGCTGACGATCACCATCGGCTGGGACCCGAACATCGCGAAGTTCGGCAGCCTGCAGCTCACGTGGCACGGCGTCTTCACCGCCGTCGGCATCGCGCTCGGCGTCTACCTGGGCGTGTGGCTTGGCCGCAAGGAAGGGTTCACCGAGGACGATGGCTACAGCATCGCCCTCGTCGGCGTGCCGGCGGGCATCATCGGCGCCCGGGCGATGTTCGTGCTGGAGAACCGGGCCCAGTTCGAGGGCCGCTGGCTCGACGTGCTGCGCATCAACGAAGGGGGCATCACCCTCTACGGCGCGATCATCGGCGGCGTCGCTGCGGCCGCGGCGTACGGCTGGTGGAAGAAGATGCCGATCGCGCGAGGTCTTGATGCGGCGGGCTTTGGCCTGCTGCTGGGCATGGCGATCGGCCGCATCGGCGACCTGATCAACGGCGAGCACATCGCCAAGACCTCACACCTCCCGTGGGCGGTCATCTACACCAACCCGAACAGCCCGAGCTGGCAACTCGGCCCGACGCACCCGGCCACCACGTACGAGATGATCGGCGACCTGCTGATCATCGGCATCATGGCGGTGATCTTCTCGAAGTTCTGGCGCACGCGCCCCGGGCTCGCGTTCTTCACCGGCGTCGTCCTGTATTCGATGATGCGCTTCGGTGTCAGCTACCTGCGGAGGGACTCGTTGTACGAGATCAAGAACTGGGAGACCTTCCCGCAGGTGGTATCGATGGGCACGTGGCTGATCGGCATGATCGGCCTTTCCTGGGCGGCGCTGCGCCGGCCGGTCCCGCAGCCCTGGTCCCCGGGGGCCGGCGTCGAGGCCGCGAAGCCGCGCCCCGCCGCGCGAAGCACGTGACGCGCGAAGTGATCCTCTACACCCGCAACCGCTGCGGGCTCTGCGACGCGGCTGCCGACGAGCTGCGCCGCCTGGCGCCGGAGCTCCGCTTCACGCTCGCGGAGCGTGACATCGACGAAGATCCCGGCCTGCGCGCGCGGTACGACGAACTGGTGCCGGTCGTGGTGGCCGGGGGCCGCGTCGTCGCGCAGGCGCCGATCGACGCCAGGCGCCTGCGGGAGCAGCTCGCCGCGGCGCTCGCCCCGCGCTCCGGCGCAGGGTCGCCGCCGTCCTGCTTGTGACGCCCGTCACGACGCGGCCCGGTGGTCCCGCCCGGTTGGCGCCCACGCAGACAGGGATGCCGCCGAGCAAAATTGCGCGTGTCTCACTCTGGAACGCGCGACGCAGCGTATCTCCAGGGTGTAGACTCTGCGCGGAGAGAGGGCACGCAGTTTCATAGAGGGAGGATCCATGGATCAGGCGACCTCATACTGGGACCGCATCGTCGCACAGCGGATCAGCCGCCGCCGGGCGCTGCAGATCGCGGCGATCGGCGGCGCATCGGCCGGGGCGATCGCGGTCGTCGGCTGCAGCAGCAACAAGAGCGGCACCAACACGCCGGCGGCGGGCACGCCGACCGCAGGTGCGGCGGGCCAGGGCACGCCGAAGCCGGGCGGCACGCTGCATGGGACCGTCAGCCTCGTGCTCGGCCTCGACCCCACGAAGGCTGCCACGTTCCTGACCCACGCGCTGGCGTCATATTCCTATAGCCGGCTGATGCGGTTCAAGACGGTGGTCGGGAAGCTGCCAGAGGATGAGTGGTACGTGCCCGTGCCCGAGGTCGCGGCGAAGGTCGAGACCCCGGACCCGACGACGTACATTTTCACGCTGCGTCCGGACGTGCACTTCCACAACCTGCCGCCCGCCAACGGGCGCCAGCTCGTGGCCAGCGATGTCGTCTACTCGTTCGAGCGCTACCGCTCCATTTCGCCCAACAAGGCGGATCTCGACATGGTCGACACCGTCACCGCGTCGACCGACGGCACACAGGTGACGTTCAAACTGAAGGAACCGTTCGGCCTGTTCCTCAACCGCATCGCCTCGTTCCAGGACCTCTGGCTGCTCAACAAGGAGTTCGTCGAGTCGAGCCCGACGGCGATGGACAAGGGGATGCTGGGCTCCGGCCCGTTCATGTTCAGCAAGTACACGCCGAACGTCGAGATCGCCTGGGTCAAGAACCCGGACTACTTCGAGAAGGACGCCGCAGGGACCCGGCTGCCGTACCTGGATGGCGTCAACCTGGCGATCATCACCGACCAGAACCAGGTGTTGTCGCAGTTTGCCGCGGGCGCGCTCGACACCATCTCCGTGCCGCCAAAGCTGCTGGCATCGCTGCAGAGCCAGTCGCCGAGCGCCATCATCGACAAGGCGCCGCGCAACATCCTCAGCTTCCTCTACTTCCAGCCGACGACCTACACCGCCAACAAGGCGCCGTTCGCCGACGAGCGCGTGCGCCGGGGCATGTCGATGGCGCTCGACCGCGCCTCGCTGCTCAGCCTCGCGTCGCCGGACGGCGGCGTCTGGCCGAACATGCCGATCAACGGCGGCTTCGGGAAGTCCTGGTGGCTCGACCCGCAGGGGAGCCAGATCGGCTCCGCCGGCCAGTACTACAAGTACAACGTCGCCGAGGCCAAGAAGCTGTTCCAGGCGGCGCTCGGGGGCAACGGCACCTTCTCGGTGCCGATGCACTTCAGTAGCACCGTCTACACGACGATCGTGCCGTACTACGACACCGTCCGTCAGGCGCTGCCGGCGATGCTCAAGGACGCCGGCGTTTCGGTGCAGGAAGTGCCGGAGGAGTACGGCAACTACATCGCCAAGACCTTCGCCGGCCAGTTCGACGGCATGGCGTTCGGACTCGAGTCGGTCTTCAGCGACATCGCCGCGTACTGGACGAACATGTTCTACCCGAGGAACGCCGGCGGCGGCCGCAACCACTCGAGCGTGGACGATACGCAGTTGAACGCAAACATCAAGAAGATGCTGGCGCTCTCGGACATGACCCAGTTGCACACGCAGAACTTCGACCTGCAGAAGTACACGTCCGACCACATGTACTACGTGCCGGTCGTCACGCCGGTCGAGTACACCGCGCGCTCGCCGAAGCTGAAGGGCGTGGTGGACACGACGGGCCCGACGACGTACGCGGTGGGCACGGAGGGCGCCCTCACGGTCTGGTTCGGGTCGTAGCGCACACGAAGCGGCGGCCGGCGTCAGGACGCCGGCCGCCGCGCTGGTCCTTGAAGAGACGCGGCCACGGGCCGGACGCCGAGATGACATGCAGCAGTACATCCTCAAACGCCTGACCCTCGCCGTGCCGACGCTGATCGGCGTCTCGCTGATCGTGTTCTTCATGCTGCGCGTGCTGCCCGGCAACGTCGTGCAGCAGATCGCCGGGGACAACCAGCTCCAGGCGTCGGACAAGCAGCGGATCGAGCACAGCCTGGGGCTCGACAAGCCGGCCTACGTCCAGTACTTCCGCTGGATCGGCGGCGTCCTCCACCTGGACTTCGGGCGCTCTCTGCGCGACCGGACGTCGATCAGCGGCCGTCTGGCCCACACCCTCCCAACGACGATGGAGATGGCGATCCTGGCGATCCTCGTGTCGCTGTTGCTGGCGATCCCGATCGGTATCATCTCCGCCATCCGCCAGGACTCGGCCGTCGACTACGTGGGCCGGAGTGTGTCCATCGGGTTTCTCGCGATCCCGCAGTTCTGGCTCGGCACGATGATCATCGTCTACGCCTCGCTGTGGTTCTCGAAGGCGACGCCGGTGCCGGCGGACTACCGGCAGATCTGGCAGGACCCCTACGCGAACCTCAAGTTCCTGCTCTTTCCCTTCGGCGGCTTCGTGCCGCTCGGCCCCGCCGTCCTCCTCGGCGTCGGGCTCTCGGGCACGGTGATGCGCCTCATGCGCACGCAGATGCTCGAGGTGCTGCGCCAGGACTACGTCCGCACGGCGGCCGCGAAGGGCCTCCGCGAGCGGAGCATCGTGCTCCGGCACGCGCTGAAGAACGCGCTCATCCCGGTCGTCACGCTCGTGGGCCTGCAGGTGCCGGTCGTCGTTGGTGGCAGTGTCGTCGTCGAGAGCATCTACAACGTGCCGGGCATCGGCCAGTGGTTCTACCAGGCGATCGGCTTCCGCGACTACACCGCGGTGCAGGCCATTGCCCTGCTGAGCGCCGTCGCTGTCATCGTCTCGAACCTCGTGGTCGACGTCACCTACGCATACCTCGACCCACGGATCAGGTACGGCTGATGGACACCGCGATCGACATCGGCCTCGCCGGCCAGCCCGTTGCAGCGAAGCCGTCCGGACCGGTCCACTGGCTGCGGACGATCGGCCACTTCTGCAGGAAGAAGCCGCTGGGCGCCCTGGGTGGCCTGATCGTCGTCGTCATGATCCTGATCGCCCTGTTCGTCGATACGGCGATCATCGGCGGCAGCACCCCCCTGCTCGCGCCCGAAGGGTACAACGTGCAGCACATCCACATCGGTCAGACGAATCAGGGAATGTCATGGGCGCACCCCTTCGGCACCGATGAACTCGGGCGCGACATCCTCAGCCGGGTGATGTACGGCATCCGTATCTCGACGATCATCGGTCTCACGGGGGTGACGTTCGCCGCGTTACTGTCGCTCTTGCTCGGGACGGTTTCCGGCTACTTCGGCGGCTGGACCGATACGATCATCCAGCGCTTCGTCGATGCCCTGCTGGCGATCCCCGCGCTGATCCTCGTGATCTACGTGATCATCGTCTTCGCGGCCAGGGCCGGCCCGTACGCCCGCATGTTCTGGATCACCGCGGTCGTCGGCTTCATCGTCGGCGTGGGTGCGACGCGCGTCGTGCGCAGCGCCGCCATCGCCGCCGCGCAGAACCAGTACGTCGATGCGGCGCGGGCGATCGGCGCGACGAACATGCGCATCGTGCTCCGTCACATCGTGCCGAACGTCGTGCCGATCGTCATTGTCCTTGCGACGATCAACGTCGGCACGTTGGTGCTCGCCGAAGCGGCGATCAGCTTCCTCGGCTATGGCGTGCCGTCTCCGTTCCCGTCGCTCGGTGGGATGCTGAGCATCGCCGGGTCGTCCCAGTTCCGGGCCTACCCCCTGCAGGCGATCTGGCCGGGTATCGCGATCTTCCTGCTCGTCTACGGCTTCAACGTGTTCGGCGACGCCCTGCGCGACGTCTTCGACCCGCGCCTCCGCGGCGGCCGCTGATCGCGGCCCTCCTCCGCGCCCACCGGCAGCGTCCCCGCCGCCTCCCCGCGGAGGCGCTACGCCGCCGTCGGCGTGACCGTCGCAGCCGCGCCCGGCGCGGCGCACGCCGTCTTGAACGTCCCCTGCGCGACGACGCGCCAGCCGGCCGCCGCCAGCGTGTTGACGCGATAGTGCAGCGTCACGCCGACCGGCAGCGCGTCGACGGTGTACGAGCGCTGCGACGGCGGCAGCGGGCCGTGCGCGTTCGTCAGTGGCGGCGGGAACCCCGGCAGCAGGCTCAGGTCGAGCCACGCCTGCTCCGTCCCCGGCGGCGGCGTCGGCCAGCCGAACGTCACGCGGGCGACGCCGGGCGCCTCAGGCGCGCACGCCTGCGCGATCGTCGCCTGCGCGGCGTCTGACCGCGGGCCGCGCACGATCACCACGAGCCCGATGCCGACGACGGCGAGAAAGAACCAGCGGCCGAGCATCCGTGCCTCCGATCGGATGATCGTCCCCAGCCGCGCGGCGCGGCATCAGGGAGCGCCCGTAGGGGATGTGGGTGCCCGCGACATACGAACGGCTCACTGCTCGTCCAGCGGACGGTCGCTGCGCAGGTATTCGCGCATGAGCCGCGCCGCGTCGTCCGAGCGCATCGTCTGCCAGAAGGCGTCCTGCTCGAAGCGGAGCGCCTCCGGCAGCGGCAGCTCGGACCCCTGCAACACGCACTGCTTGATCAGTGCGACGCTCAGCGACGGCCGCCGCGCCAGCTCCGCCGCGAGCGCGAGCGCTTCGCCGCGCAGCCGCCCCGGTGCGACCGCACGGTGCACGAGGCCGATGCGCTCGGCCTCGTGCGCGTCGACGACGTCGCCGAGGAGCATCAGCTCCAGCGCCTTCGCCGTGCCGAGCAGGCGCGTCATGCGCTGCGTGCCGCCGGCGCCGGGGAGGATGCCGACGCGCACCTCCGGCAGGCCGATGCTGTAGCCCTCGGCCATGTAGCGGAAGTCGCAGGCCAGCGCCAGCTCGCAGCCGCCGCCCATCGCGACGCCGTTGATGCAGGCGATCACCGGCTGCGGCAGCGCCTGCAGCTTGAGCAGCAGCCGGTGCATGCCGTGCAGCTTGCCGGCGCCGAAGGTTTCGCGCTGCCGCGCCACGTCCGATGCGCCGGATAGCTCGCCGACGTCGTAGTGCGTGATGAAGATGCCGTCGATGCCGCCGGTGAGCATCAGCACGCGCACGCTCTCGTCGCGCTCCACCTCCTCGGCGAGCGCGGTGAGCTCGGCGACCATCGCCGCATTCAGGAAGTTGCGCGGCGGGTTCGCCATGGTGACGATGAGTGTCGCGCCTTCGCGCTCGCTGCGCAGGTACGTGGAGGTGGTCATCGCTACTCCTGCCGCGCTGATACGCGAGCCGTCCGGTCCGCGGCCTCAGACCGACGCCGCCTCCGTGCGCACCCTGACCGTGCGCCCTTCCTCGACGGAGACTGGCACGCCGTCGCGCAGCACGAGCGCGTTGCGCGGCAGCGCCGCGACGCGCGGACCCGGCGTGATGATGCCCGCGAGATTCAGCGGGTCGGTCGCGCTCAGGCGCACCGTCTCGCCGCCGCGTTCCTGGCGGCGCACCCGGCGCAGGCCGTCCACCGCCTCCGGCAGCCCGTACTGCTCGCCGATGAACCCCGCGACGAAGCGGCCGCCGCGCACGACGCCGCGCGCCTCCATGCGGCGAAGCCCGCGCACGACGTCGCGCCACGGCACAGCGAAGTTCTCGCGCGCCACGAGGTCGCGGAAGACGACGCCGTACCGCACCAACAGTTGCGTCGCAACCTGCTCCGCCAGTTCCTCCACAGGCGGAGGCGCCTCCCGGAAGCGGTGTACGATCGACCAGCGGCCGGACGGTGCGCCCGAGCGGCCGCCGCGAAGGGCGCCGTGCCTGCCGTACCGGCGCGCCGCGCGTGCGCGCGACGAGCCGCGCGGCGCCATGATCCGGCGCAGCGCCTCGAACCCGTCGCCGGTAGCGATGCCGCGCGACACGAGGTCCCACAGCGCTTCTTCGAGCTTCGACGGCAGCTCGCGCGTCACGGCGGCCAGGTCGTCGAAGAACAGCGCGCCGTGCTCGCGCAGCGCATCGAGGACGGCCGATGCCACGCCGGCACGCGGCGCGTCCGGCTGCGCTTCACCCCGCACCGCTTCGAGCAGCCACGGCAGGTCGCGCCGCAGCACCAGGGCGATCGGCGTCGCCCGCGACGGCGTCGATGAGCGCACCGCGCCGTTCAGCCTCCTCAGCGAAAGCCGCGCCCATGCGACCTCGCCGGCGAGGCACAGCTCGTCGAGCCAGCGCGGGTCGTAGTCCACCACGCGCTGCGGCAGCACGTCGCGCTCCCACGATGACGCCGCGATTTCGAAGCCCTGGAGCTGCGCGATCGCGTCGAGCAGCCCCCGCTTGCCTTCGAGCCGCCGGCCGCCCGCGAGGTGCTGGCGCTCGAGCAGGTAGCGCATGAAGTCCTGCGCGCTCACCGGCTCGATCTCCTTGCGCAGCGCGTCGAGCGTGTAGCGGTGGATGCGCGCCAGCAGCCGCCGGTCGCAGAACTCCTCCCCCGGGCATCCCGGCGTGAAGCGCCCCCGTAGCACCGCGCCCTCGCCCTCGAGCCGCGCCAGCGCCGACGCCGTCTCGCCCGCCGCGATCCCGAGCATCGAGGCGAGGCTGGCGGCAGTCAGCGGCCCGAGGTACTCGCTGTGGCCGCGCACCGCCGCCAGCACCGCGTCGTCGCGCCCGTGCTCCGGCCCGTCGAGATGCGCGGGAAGCCGCACCGGCGGCGCCATGCCCGCACCCGGATACAGCGCCTCGACCGCGCGCAGGTGCTCGGCCGCGAACCAGAACGCCGCGCCCGCCGTGCGCACCGTCGCCGCGCGCCCGGCGTCGACGAGCGCATCGAACCACGGCTGCCATGCCGGCTCGGTGCCCGCGGGCACGGCGACGAGCGACAGCAGCACATCGTGCAGCTCGTCGGGGTCGCGCGGCGCCGGGCGCGCCTCGTCGCGCACCCGCGCGATCGCCGCCGGGTCGAGCACGCCCAGGTCGCGCGCGTCCTCGGGCAGCACGCGGCGCAGCGACACCGCGCGCGTGCGCCGCTCCTCCAGCGGCGCGTCGTCGAGGTAGGCGTATGGACGCGCGTTGAGGATCTCGTGCGCGAAGGGCGAGGGCTCCGTCGTGTCGCGCGCGTGCAGCCGGATCTCGCCGCGCTCGATGCGTCCCAGGATCTCCGTCAGCCGCTCGATGTCCATCGCCTCGTACAGGCAGTCGGCCACCGTCTGGCGCGTCAGCGGGTGGCCGGGGATCTCGAGCGGCCCGGTGACGTTTTCCTGGCAGCCGACCTGCGCCGGGAAGACCGCCGCCAGCAGGTCATCGGCGATCATCCGCTGGATCTGCGGCGGCACCTTCTTGCCGCCGCGGTTGCGCGGTACCGCGAGCGCGCGCTGCGCGTTCCAGCGGAAGCGCGTCGGGAAGAGCGGCGTGTACAGGATCGACTGCTCGACCGCCTGCCGCACGTTGCTCGCGCGCACGAACGAGAACGCGTCCTCGAGCGGGAAGCTGTGCTGCGGGCCAAGCGAGAGCACGATCGCGTCGTCGGTCGCCGCGGCCTGCAGCTCGAAGTCGAAGTTCACGCAGAAGCGCTTGCGCAGCGCCAGCCCGAAGGCGCGGTTGACGCGCCCGCCGAACGGCGCGTGCACGACCATCTGCATGCCGCCCGCGTCGTCGAAGAAGCGCTCGAAGACGACATCCTCCTGCGTCGGCACGACGCCCAGCGCTGCGCGCTCCGCCGCGACGTACGCGACGAGCTGCTGCGCGCCCGCGGCGTCGAGCGCGCACGCCTGCCCCACCCACGCCGCCGCGTCCTCGCCCGCCGCGATGCGCGCGCTGACATCGCCGCGCAGGCGGCCCACCTCTTCGGACAGCTCCCACGTGCGCGACGGCGCTTCGCCCAGCCAGAACGGGATGTTCGGCGGCCGGCCCTGCGCGTCCTCCACGCGCACGACGCCGCTGCTGGACTCGATGCGCCGGATGCGCCAGGAGTGGGTGCCGAGTAGGAAGATGTCGCCCGCCATGCTCTCGATCGCCCAGTCCTCGTTCACCGTGCCGATGAACGTCTCGTCCGGGTCGAGCACGACCTTGTAGTCCGCGACCTCCGGGATGGCGCCGCCGTTCGTCAGCGCCGTGATCCGCGCCGCCCGCCGCCCGCGCAGCGTCCGCGCGATGCGGTCGCGGTGCAGCAGCGCGCGCCCGCGGCCGAGGCGCGGCGCCGGGCCTTCGCTCAGCATCTCGACCACCTCGTCGAAGTCCTCGCGCGAGAGCGCCGCGAACGGCTGCGCGCTCCGCACGAGCGCGTACAGCTCGTCCTCGCCCCAGGCGCGCGCCGAGCACTCGGCGACGACCTGCTGCGCCAGGATGTCGAGTGGCGCCGACGGCGGGAAGACGCGGTCCAGCGTGCCCGCGTGCACCGCGCGGATGAGCGCGGCGCACTCGACCAGCTCGTCGCGCGTCGTCGCGAACAGCCGCCCGCGCGCCGTCCGCCCGAGCGCGTGGCCACTGCGGCCGATGCGCTGCAGGAACGTCGTGATCGCGCGCGGCGAACCGATCTGGCACACCAGGTCGACGCTGCCGACGTCGATCCCCAGCTCGAGCGACGCCGTCGCGACGATCGCCCGCATCTCGCCGTCCTTGAGGCGCTGTTCGAGTCGCAGCCGCCGCTCCTTCGAGAGGCTGCCGTGGTGCGCACCGACGTGCTCGGGGCCGATGCGCTCGCCCAGGTGGTGCGCCACGCGCTCGGCCATCCGGCGGGTGTTCGTGAAGACGAGCGTCGTGCGGTGCTCGCCGATCAGCTCCGCGAGCCGGCCGTACAGGTCCGACCACTGCTCGCCCGACATCACCGCCTGCAGGTCCGTCGGCGGCACCTCGACCGCGATATCGAGGTCACGGCGATGGCCGACGTTGACCACCGTGCAGCGCGGCGCCCCGCGCTCATCGACCCTGCCCGTGCCGACGAGGAAGCGCGCTGCGTCCTCGATCGGGTGCACCGTCGCCGAGAGGCCGATGCGCAGCGGCCGCCGCTCGCACAGCGCGTCGAGCCGCGCGAGGGATAGCGCCAGGTGGCTGCCCCGCTTGTCGCGCATCAGCGCGTGCAGCTCGTCGACGATCACCGTGCGCACCCCGCCCAGCAGCGCGCGCGACCGCTGCGCCGTCAGCATCAGGTACAGCGACTCCGGCGTCGTGATGAGGATGTGCGGCGCCTCGCGCAGGATCGCCGCGCGGGCGGCCGCCGTGGTGTCGCCGGTGCGCAGCGCCGTGCGGATTGCCGGCGGCGTCACACCCATCTCCCGCGCCACCGCCGCGATCTCGGCGAGCGGCGCCTCGAGGTTGCGCTGGATGTCGCTGCTCAGCGCCTTCAGCGGCGAGACGTAGACGACATCGATGCCCCGCGGCAGCTCGCCGTCGAGCCCGCGCCGGAACAGCGCGTCGATGCTCCAGAGGAACGCCGCCAGCGTCTTGCCCGAGCCCGTCGGCGCCGCGACGAGCGTATCCCGCCCCTCGGCGATGGCGCGCCAGCCGCGCAGTTGCGCGCCGGTCGCCGCCTCGAAGCGGCGGCCGAACCACGCGCGCACCACGGGATGGAACGAATCAGGCAGGCTCACGGGTCCACCAGGGCGGCCGGCGAAACAACAGTTCGGTCAGTGTACGGCCGCGGCCGGCGTGCAATCAACGCGCGCCTTACAGGCCGAGGCCAGTCTGTTTGCCGTCGCCTGCGCGCTTCGGCGCGCCGCCCAAGATCCTGCGCATCGAGACGCTCTGACCCGCTGACCGACCGCGTCCGGGGAGCGCAGTCGTCTGGGCAGCACCGATGCACGCCTGACGTCTCGGCGATGCGCGCCTACCGCGTCCCCGGAGTGGCGATGAGCGCCCAGTGCGCGCCGCCGTCGACCGTGCGCTGGATCGCTCCACGCACCGTCGCGTACCCGATCTGTTGGTCGCCGAATACGAACGACGGGGCGACCGGGGCCGCCTGCGAGTAGTCGGTTACGAAGGCGTGCCAGCTAATTCCCCCATCGGTGGTCTCCCGGAACGTCCCCGGGGCGCCGATCTGCAGCCAGCGCGTCGCGGTCGCGAAGACCAGCCCGCTCTGGGCGTCGGGCGCGGTCGCCAGATACGTCCACGACGCTCCGCCGTCGGTGGATCCGAACACGTACCGGCGCAGGCGTCCTTCCACGTAGGTGATCGCCTCGACCAGGAGCGTGTCGCTGAACGCGCGCACCGCGCCAGCACGCAGGGTGAAGCCCCCGGCCCGCGTCGTGAAGCCCGGCGGATCCGGCAGAGGCCGCGAAGCGGCCCACATCTGGCCCCCGTCGACTGTGCGGTAGATGACCGGCGCATCGTTCGGATCCCAGGCGGAGAGGAAGCCGCGCGAGCGGTCGACGAAAGACAGCGCCTCCTTGCATTGGCCGTTCCCGATGCCGCTCGCGGCGAGCGGCGTCCAGCTCGATGCGCCGTCGGCTGTGCGCCAGAGCCGCACGGACTGGAACGTGCACTGCGTCGCCGGGGATCCAGGGCTCGCGAGCCAGCCGTTCCGGTCGTCGGCGAACGACACCAAGGCGTTGGGGACCTGTGCGGGCAGCGACCGTTCGGTCCAACTATTGCCGCGGTCGGCGGA
>JAGWOC010000077.1 GCA_028872875.1 Chloroflexota bacterium
GAACTTGGCGACGCCCTGGAGGGCCTCGAGGTCGCCGAGGTCCTCCGGCACGGGCGCGTCGGCGTCGGTGAGCATGTGGTTGAACTCGGCCGAGAGGCGGCGGATCTCCCCGATCGGCTTGCCTTCGACGAGATCTGACATCATCGAGCCGGACGCCTGGCTGATTGAGCAGCCGCGGCCGCTGATCGCCAGGCCGGCGAGAGTGTCGCCGTCGAAGTCGAGCTGCATCGTCACCTCATCGCCGCAGACGGGGTTGTAGCCTTCGGCGACGACGTCGGGGTCGCGCAGCGGCGCGCGGTGGCGCGGGTGCTTGTAGTGGTCGAGGATCAGCTCGCGGTAGAGCTCATCGAGCAGCGGCTCTGGCTGTGCTGGCATTCCCGAACATCCTGTCCGCCACGGCGAGCGCCTCAACGAGCGCGTCCACCTCTTCCCTTCGATTGTACAGGTAGAAGCTGGCGCGCGCAGTCGCGACGACGTCGAGGCGCCGCATGAGGGGCTGCGCGCAGTGGTGGCCGGCGCGGATCGCGATGCCCTCGGCGTCGAGCACCTGGCTGAGGTCGTGCGGGTGGAGGTCGCCGTAGTTGAAGGCGACCGCGCCGCCCTTGTCCGCGGCGTCGCGGGGGCCGTAGAGCGTGACGCCCTCGACAGCGGCCAGCGCGTCGATGGCGTACTGGGTGATCGCGATCTCGTGCGCGCGGATGGCGTCCATGCCGAGCGCCTCCAGGTAGTCGATGGCGGGTGCGAAGGCGATCACGTCGGCGATATTGGGGGTGCCGGCCTCGAACTTGTTCGGGAGGTCGGCGTAGGTGCTGGACTCGTACGTGACGCGCTTGATCATCTCGCCGCCGCCGAGGAACGGGTCCATCGCGTCGAGGATATCACGCTTCCCATAGAGCACGCCGACGCCGGTCGGACCCAGCATCTTGTGCGAGGAGAAGGCCAGGAAGTCGCAGTCGAGGTCCCGCACGTCGACGGGCATGTGCGGCACGCTCTGCGCGCCATCGACGAGCATGATGGCGCCGGCGGCGTGCGCGAGTGCCGCGAGCTCCCGCACGGGATTGATGGTGCCGAGCACGTTCGACATCTGCGTGACGGCGACGATTTTCGTCTTCTCGGTGATCTTGGCGAGCGCGTCGTCCCAGATGAGCTTGCCATCGTCGTCGATCTCGATGAAGCGCAGCGTCGCACCGGTCGTGAGCGCGATGAGCTGCCAGGGGATGAGGTTGCTGTGGTGCTCCATGGCGGAGAAGACGATCTCGTCGCCGGGCTTGAGAAACTTGCGCCCCCACGCGTTCGCGACGAGGTTGATGGACTCCGTCGTGTTGCGGGTGAAGATGATCTCCTCGTCCGGGTGCGCGGCGTTGATGAAGGCGCCGGCCTTGCGGCGCGACTCCTCGTACGCCGCCGTCGCCTCTTCGGCGAGCGTGTGCAGGCCGCGGTGGATGTTCGCGTTCTCGTGCTCGTAGTAGTGCACGAGGCGGTCGATGACCTGGCGCGGCTTCTGGGTCGTCGCGGCGTTATCCAGGTAGACGAGCGGCTTCCCATGAACCTTGCGGTCGAGGATCGGGAAGTCCCTGCGGATCTGGTCGATGTCGTAGCCGGTCACAGCTGCACCTGCACGTCGTCGCCAACGACCTGCACCTTGTACGTCCTGACCGGCCGCACCGCCGGCAGGACGACGGCGGCGCCCGTCTCGACGTTGAACTTCGCGCCGTGGCGCGGGCACTCGACCAGATTGCCCTGCAGCTCGCCCTGGTCGAGCGGGCCGCCGTCGTGCGTGCAGACGTCATCGATCGCGTAGTACCGGCCGTTGACGTTGCAGAGCGCGATGCGCACGCCATCCACCTCGTGCACGCTGATCGTGCCGGGCGGGGTGTCGCCGGCCTTCGCGACCGTTAAGAACTGCGCCACGTTGTCCTTCGTCCCTTCCGTCATGTCACGCGTCCCCCCGGGGCGCGGCGGCCCCCGTACCCGTCTCTGCTCCCGCGTGGGGCGCGGCATGCAGCGCCCCTACGGCTCGTCTGGCGGCGACGGTTACCGCGCCGCGAGCATCTCATCGAACGAGAGCGAGCTGGCGCTGTCGGGACGAGAGCCCTGGCCCGCCGCCTTCGTCAGCACCGCCTGCGCCAGGCGCGCGCGCAGACGCTCGCTCGGTACGCGGTCGATCACGTCGAGGAAGAATCCCTCGACGAGCATCTGCTCGGCGACGTCGCGCGGGATGGCGCGCGCCTCCAGGTAGAACAACTCGTCCTCGTCCACCGGCCCGGCGGTGGCGCCGTGGCTGCACTTCAGCACGTCGAACGCCTCGATCTCGAGGATCGGGATGGGTGCGGCCTTCGCGTGCTCGCTCAGCAGCAGGTTGCGCGAGGTCTGGTTCGCCTCGCTCGCGCTCGCCGTCGGCTCGATGCGCGTGATCCCGTACCAGACCATCGACGACGCGCCGGCCATCGCGGCCTTGAACTGGAGGTCGCTCGTCGTGTGCGGGCCGATGTGGTCCTGCAGCGTGTTGTAGTCGAAGTGCTGGTCACGGTCGCCGAACGTGATGCCGAGCAGCTGCGCGGAGGCGCCCGGCTCCGCCATCCGCGTGTCGATGCGCATTTTCGTCACCTTGCCGCCGACGCCGGCCGCCAGCGCGAGGACGCGGGAGTCGCGGCCGAGGATGGCGCGCACGGTGTTGAAGTTGTAGACGTGGTGACCCCAGCGGTTCACCGCGTAGTAGGCGACCTGCGCGCCGTCGCCGGCGAAAATCTCGACCGCGCCGCTGACGAACGCCGGCTCCGCCTGGTCCGGCGAGAGCGCCTCGTCGATGAAGGAGACGCTGCTGCCCTGCTCGGCGACGATGACGGTGTGCGGGAAGAGGCCGAGCGATGTGGACGCGGAGACCAGCGACAGGTGCACCGGCCGGTCGATGGTCACGCCCTCCGGGACGTAGAGGAAGCAGCCGCCGCTCCAGAGCGCGGCGTTGAGCGCGACGTACTTCCACTCGTCCGCCGGCACGGCGGCGGACAGGTAGCGCCGCACGAGGTCGGGATGCTCGCGCGCGGCGGTGTGCAGGTCCGTAAGGATGACGCCCCGCGCGCGCAGTTCCTCCGCAAGCTCGACGTGCACGACGTCCGAGTCGTGCTGGACGATGCGCCCGGCCGCCGCGTCGGCCTCGTCCCAGGCGCTGCGCAGCGCTTCGGGAAGCTCTGAGGCGCCCGCGATCGGCGCGGATGCGCTCAGCGGCCGCACGGCGTCGAAGGTCATCGAGCGCACGTCGGTGCGGCGCCACTGTTCGTCGCTGGGGTCCGGGAAGTCCATCGCCTCGAAGAGACGCCAGGCGGCGCGGCGCCGCTCGCGGAGCCAGGGCGGCTCGTCGCCGCGCGCCGCGACCTCCTCGGCGGAGGCCTGGGTGATCTGGGTGAAACCGGGTGCTGTGAGCACGTCCTGTGTCAATTCGTACTTCGCTCCGTTATTCGTCCGCGCCGTCGTTCCCCTGCCGCAGCGCGCGCAGGTGGTTAATCTCGCCGGCGTGGTAGAGGTCGTGCTGGATCATGTTGTTCACGAGCCAGCGGACGGGATAGTTGCCCCGATCGCGAAACGGGCCCGGCCGGGGTTCCAGCAACTGCGCATCGTCCTCAAGCGCGGCAACGTGGCCGCGCAGAACGGCGTGCGCGCCGCGCAGGTAGTCGACCATGTCCGCGGCGGAGCCACCCTTCGGCAGCGGCACCGAGCCCGGCACGGTCCAGTCCATCGACCCGTCGCCGAAGCAGTGGCTGTCGTAGACGTACTTGCAGTACCCCAGATGGAGCACCAGCCTGGCGATCGTGCGCGCCGCGCCCACCGGCTTCCACTCCCACTGGTCGCGCGGAGACGAAGCGAGGTTGACGAGCACGGCGTGCCAGCTCTGGTCCGGGCGCTCGGGATCGCCCTCGAACGCCCAGTCCATCATGTACAGCAGTTGCTCGATGCCTGTTCTGCCCACGCTGTCTCCCGTGCCCGCCGCGCGGGCTGAAAGCCCGCGCTCCGCATTCGGGGAGCGCGCCGGAGCCCGGCGCCGCCTACCCGACCGCGCCTTCCATCTGCAGCTCGATGAGGCGGTTCAGCTCGACCGCGTACTCCATCGGCAGCTCCTTGACGATCGGCTCGACGAAGCCGTTGACGATCAGCTTGGTCGCGTCGACCTCGCTCAGGCCGCGGCTCTGCAGGTAGAACAACTGCTCCTCGCCGACCCGCGAGACCGAGGCCTCGTGGCCGATGTTCACCTGCTCCTCTTCCACCTCCATCAGCGGGTAGGTGTCGGAGCGCGACTGCTGGTCGATGAGCAGGGCGTCGCAGCGCACGGTCGCCTTCGAGCGCGCGGCGCCCGCGTGGACCTTGAGCGCGCCGCGGTAGCTCGTGCGGCCGCTGCCGCGCGACACCGACTTCGAGATGATCGTCGAAGTGGTGTCCGGCGCGACGTGCACCATCTTGGCGCCGGCGTCCTGGTGCTGGCCGTCCGACGCCATCGCCAGCGAGAGCACCTCGCCGTGGGCGTGCGGCCCCATCAGGAAGACGCTCGGGTACTTCATGGTGAGGCGCGAGCCGAGGTTGCCGTCGACCCACTCCATGACGGCGTCCTCGTAGGCGGCGGCGCGCTTCGTCACAAGGTTGAAGACGTTCGTCGACCAGTTCTGGATCGTCGTGTAGCGCACGCGCGCGCCCTTCTTGACGATGATCTCGACGACCGCGCTGTGTAGCGCGTTGCTCGAGTACGAGGGCGCCGTGCACCCCTCGACGTAGTGGACGTAGCTCCCCTCTTCGGCGATGATCAGCGTCCGCTCGAACTGGCCCATGTTCTCCTTGTTGATCCGGAAGTAGGCCTGGAGCGGGATGTCCACCTTCACGCCCGCGGGCACGTAGACGAAGCTGCCGCCGGACCAGACGGCGCTGTTCAGCGCGGCGAACTTGTTGTCCGCCGGCGGCACGATCGTGCCGAAGTACTGGCGCACGATCTCCGGGTAGTCACGGACGGCCGAGTCCGTATCGACGAAGATGACGCCGAGCTTCTCCAGGTCCTCGCGGATGCTGTGGTAGACGACCTCCGAGTCGTACTGGGCGCCGACGCCCGCGATCAGCGACTTCTTCTCGGCCTCGGGGATACCGAGCTTGTCGAAGGTGTCCTTGATGTACTCGGGCACGTCGGACCAGTCCTGCTCGGCGCGGTCGGAGGCGCGCGCGAAGTAGTAGATGTCGTCGAAGTCGAGCTCGTAGTTCTGGATGTTGCCGCCCCAGAAGCCCGTTGGCATCGGCCTCTCCAGAAAGTGGTGGTACGACTTCACGCGGAAGTCCGTCATCCACTGCGGCTCGCCCTTCACCGACGAGATCTCCCGCACGACGGCCTCGCTCAGGCCCTTCTCGGTGCGGTACTTGTACGTCGCGCGGTCGTTGTCGTTGAAGCCGAACTTGTAGCCGTCCTGCTTCGCGATCTCCGGTGTGATTTTGGCGACCATCTACGCCTTCTCTCCTGTTGCGGCCACGAGTGCGGGCGCGTACTTCTCGATGACGGGGTCGTAGCCTTCCGCTTCGAGCTGGAGCGCCAGCTCCGGGCCGCCCGACTCGATGATGCGGCCCTGGTAGAGGATGTGGACGAACTGCGGCTTGATGTAGTTGAGGAGCCGCTGGTAGTGGGTGATCAGCACGACGCCGAGCTTTGGCGTCGTCAGCGCGTTCACGCCTTCGGCGACGGTGCGCAGCGCGTCGATGTCGAGGCCGGAGTCGGTCTCGTCCATGATCGCGAGGTCGGGGTCGAGGATGCCCATCTGGAGGATCTCGGCGCGCTTCTTCTCGCCGCCGGAGAAGCCCTCGTTGACGTACCGGCGGGCGAACTCCTGGTCCATCTTCAGCAGCTTCATCGTGGCGAACAGCTTCTCGCGGAACTCGCGCACGGGCACATCCTCGCCGCGCACCGCCTTCATCGCCTGGCGCAGGAAGTTGACCATCGTGACGCCGGGGATGCTCATCGGGTACTGGAAGGCGAGGAAGAGGCCGCGCTGGGCGCGTTTGTCCGGAGAGAGCGCGAGGATGTCTTCGCCCTTGAAGCGCACCGTGCCGCCCGTCACCTGGTACCGTGGGTGACCCATCAGCGCATTGGCGAGCGTACTCTTGCCGGAGCCGTTCGGCCCCATTATCGCGTGCACCTCGCCGCGGCCCACCGCCAGGTCGACGCCGTTGAGGATTTGCTTCCCCTCGACGCTCACCGTCAGGCCTTCGATCGTCAGCAGTGTGTCCGCCATGCGTCCCTTCCCTGCGTGCTACGGGGCAGAAGCTCTGCCGTGCTCGTCCCTACGGCTCCGCGACCGCCGCCCGCTCGTCGCGCGCTCTTGTCGCTGTCGCGCGAATCTCCTGCACCACGTACTCGCACTGCGGCTGACCATCGACGACGCGGCTCACCTGCGCGACGGGCGCCTGCACCAGCAGCTCGACAGTCTTGCGGTCGGCCTGGCAGGGCGCGTCCGAGGCTTCGGCCGCCTTGCGGTACGGGCACGCCGTGTTCATCAGGTGGTAGCCGTCGGCGTCCTTGCGCCAGTGGTCGACGATGCCCTCGGCCCGAAGCGCGTCGCTCGTCTCGGCGACGCGCTCCTGGAGGGTGGGCCCATTGACCAGCGGCCGGTAGGCCAGCGCGAGGTCATCGGCGAGCCCATCGAGGAGCTGCTCGGCGAGCGGACGCCCGTCGGCGGCGACGCCGTCGGGCGAGAGCGCGCCAAGCCGGCGCAGCATGCGGCTGACCAGCCGCGGGTAGTGCGCGTTCTGCTCCTCCGCCCGCTCCGTCAGCCGGTACACGAACGCCGGGCGCCCCACCTCGTGCCGCTGGATGCGCACGTCGACGAGCCCCTCCGCGCGCATCACCTCGAAGTGGCGCCGGATGTTCGCCTGGTTGAGCCCGAGCGCCGCGGCCGCCTGGGCGACGGTGGACTCGCCCTGGACGCCGAGCAGCTCGCGGAGTGCGTCGCGGGTCGTCTTCATCGCCTTCAGGGTAACCGCCGGGCGGCGTCATATCAAGCGAAAAACGACTTTAAATGCAGCAATAGCGTCAAAGCTTCGGAGCGCCCGTCAGAGAGCCACCAGGCCGTCGAGGGCCTTCGTCAGCTCCTGGCCGGTGAAGATCGCCTCGAGCCGGCCCACGACCTTGCCATCCTTGCCCATGAAGAAGGTGTACGGCTCGCCTGGCAGGTGCCACTCCACCACCGCCGGCCGATACGTGTGGAGCTGGAAGTCCTGCCAGACCTCGATGTGGACGAAGTCGACGCGGTCGCGGTACCGCGGCACCTGGCTGAGTAGCACCTCGAGCACGGGGCCGCAGAAGCGGGTCTGGCAGAAGGCCGGCGTGCTGAACTGGACCACGAGCGGGCGGCCCTTGCCGAGCACGTCGGCGATCACCTTGTCGTGCAGCGGGCACGGCGGTACCCGCGAGCAGAGGCTCGCGGTGTTGGCATTCGTGGCGAAGGTGTCGTTATGGCTCGCCGGCGGCACCGTGCCGAGCCCCGGGCTCTCCGACGTCGCGAGCACCGTGAACGGCGCCTGGACCTGCGATGGTGCGCTGCCGTCGTTGGGCGTGGCGGTGATCTCGACCGCCCACTTGCCGGTCTGGTCGAAGGGCGTGTTGACCTCGTAGAAGGAGACGGTGTCGTCGGTGACGGCGGCGCCGGCGCTCCTGTCATGCGCGTGCGCGCCGGGCATGTTCAGCTCCATGTACGTCGCGTCGCCCTCGCCGCGAAGCGTGCCGGTCGTGCCGTCGGCGCCGATCGTGAAGAAGCGCAGGTGGACCTTCGCGTCCTTCACGAGCTGCCCCTGCCTATTGAGCAGCCCGACGGCGAAGCGGTTGTCCTGGTGCGCGACGAACTCCGTGGTCAAGAGCGACGGTGTGATGCCGGCTTGGTTCGCGGCCGCAGCCGCGGTGCCGGACGGGACGGCGGTGGCGCCGGCGGCGGCGCGGGTCGCCGTGGCAGTGCCCTTCGGGCCGGAGGAGCCGCAGCCGACGGCGTAGAGCGCGGCGCCGCCGGCCGTCGCTGCGAGCGTCGCGCGGAGGAATGCGCGCCGGTCGAGGGGGCGGTTCAGCACGCCCGGCCAATCCTTCTGTTGAACCACGTGCCGATCCCTCCGGGGAAGTTCGCCCGCATGTTCACCCTACGATACGACCGGGCCAGCGGCAAACGATGCACGGCTGCGCGCCGGTGCGCCGTGGCACGCCGGAGAATGGAGGATGGGCGGGCGCGGAACGTGACGGACACGGCGCGGCAAGCAGCGAACACGGGCGCGGCAAGCAGCGCCCCTACGGGCCGGTACGGACGTTGGCGGCGGGCTCGCCGTCGCACGGCGTCTCGCCCGGCAGGCAGGGCTGGTCGAGCGCGTCGGCGAGACGGCGGTTCTCGACCTGGACCGTCATGTGGTCGATGCCGAACGCATCGTGCAGCGCGGTCCGCGTCGCGAGCAGCGCGTCATCGCGGTCGGCGCCGTCGGCGACCTCGATGTGGCCGCTGAGCGCGACGAAGCCGCTGGTAACGGTCCAGACGTGGAGGTCGTGGACCGACCGCACGCCGGGCACCGCGAGCATCGCCCGCCGCACATCGTCGACGCGGATGTGTGCGGGCGTGCCCTCGAAGAGCACGTCGAGGGCGCCCTTCAGCAGGTGCCAGGTGCGCGGCAGGATGAACGTCCCCAGGGCGGCGGCGAACAGCGGGTCGGCGTAGCGCCAGCCACTCGTGAGGATGACGAGGCCGGCGGCGACGGCGGCGACAGAGCCGAGCGCGTCCGCGAGCATGTCGAGGAACGCGGCGCGCACGTTCATGTCCTGCGCGGCGCCAGCCGCCAGGATCCGGGCGCCCAGCAGATTGACGGCGAGCCCGACGCTGGCGACGGCCAGGACGGGCACGCTGGGCACGGTGGGCGGGTTGCGGAACCGGCCGTAGGCTTCGTAGAGGATGTAGGCGGAGACGGCGAAGAGCAGGAGCGCGTTGACGAAGGCCGCCAGGACCTCGGCCCGGTAGTAGCCGTAGGTCTTGCGCTGGTTGGCGGGGCGCTGCGCGAGCCAGATGGCGCCGAGGGCCAGGGAGACGCCGGCGACGTCGGTGAGCATGTGGCCGGCGTCTGCGATCAGCACGAGGCTGCCGGTGAGGAAGCCGGCCGTGGCCTCCACGACGAGATACACGGCGTTGATCGCCAGGGCGCCGGCGAGGCGGCCGGTGTAGCGTCGTCCACCCGCGCCCGCAGCGCTCATGGCCGCCCCTCGCGCACGTGCCGCAGCGTGTCCTCGAAGATGTGCCGGATGTGCGTGTCGGCGAGGCGATAGTAGACCATGCGGCCGCGCTTCTCGGCGGAGACCAGCTTCATCAGGCGCAGCTCGCGCATCTGGTGAGAGACCGCCGACTCCGAGATGCGCAAGACGGACGCGAGGTCGCAGTTACACAACTCGGCGAACGACAGCGCGTGGATGATGGCGACGCGGGTCGGGTCGGCGAGCACGCGGAAGACGTTGGCGACGTCCTCAGCGGCGGCGCGGTCGATCAGCGAGCAGAGGACCGCCTCGACGCGCTCGGCGTCGATGTAGCGGACTTCGCAGAGGTCGCGTGCAGTCACGGCCATGACAGTATCATAGTTGAGCAGATGTTTCATCGGCAACGGCTCACGCCTCCTGCCGGCCGCGCCGGTCGCGCCAACGTCCGCCGGTCTGTACGCTATCGGCGGCCCGCAGGAGGCCCGGAAATGGAGCGCGGAGCATGAAGATCCACGAGTACCAGGCGAAGCAGATCCTCGCCGAGTTCGGCGTCCCCGTGCCGAAGGGGCGCACTGCCACGACGGCCGCCGAGGCGAAGGAGATCGCCGTGTCGCTCGGCGGCAGGTGCGTGGTCAAAGCGCAGATCCACGCCGGCGGCCGCGGCAAGGGCGGCGGCGTCCAACTCGCCAGCTCGCCCGAAGAGGCGGAACGGGCCGCCTCCCGGATTCTTGGCATGCGGCTCGTCACGCATCAGACCGGCCCGGGTGGCCAGAAGGTCAAGACCGTGCTCGTCGAGGAGCAGATGGCGGTCGCGCGCGAGCTGTACCTCGCCGTCCTCATCGACGGCGCCATCGCCCGCCCCGTCATGATGGCCAGCGCCGCCGGCGGCATGGAGATCGAGGAGGTCGCCGCGAAGACGCCGGAGGCGATCCATCGCGTCAGCATCGACCCGGTGACCGGTTTCCAGCCGCACCTCGCGCGTGAACTCTGCTTCGCGCTCGGCCTCACCGGTGACACGATGAAGCAGGCGTCCAGCCTCATGTCCGGCCTCTACGACGCCTTCATCGCCCAAGACGCTTCGCTCGCCGAGATCAACCCGCTCGTCGTCACCGACGACGGCCGCGTGCTCGCGCTCGACGCCAAGATGAACTTCGACGACAACGCCCTGTTCCGGCATCCGGAGGTCCAGGCCCTGCGCGACAGGGACGAAGAAGACCCGTCCGAGGTCGAGGCGCAGGAGAAGGGCATCAGCAACTTCATCAAGCTCGATGGCGACATCGGCTGCCTGGTCAACGGTGCGGGCCTCGCCATGGCGACGATGGACAGCATCAAGCTCGCCGGCGGCGAGCCGGCAAACTTCCTCGACATCGCCACCGCGAACGACGTGGACAAGGTCGTTGACGCGCTGATGATCATCGCCCGCGACCCCGACGTGAAGGCGATCCTCGTCAACATCTTCGGCGGCATGGCGCGCGTGGATGTGATCGCCGAAGGCATCATCCAGGCGCAGCGCAAAATGCGGAAGGCGATCCCCGTCGTCGCCCGCCTCGCTGGCACCAACGTCGAGGAGGGCGAGCGCCTGATCAATGAGAGCGGCCTGCCCGTCATCCGCGCGCAGGACCTCGGCGAAGCCGCGAAGAAAGCCGTCGAGGCCGCCCGCGCCGCGTGATCGCAGCGCCTCCCACAAGGAGTCATGCCGCGTGCCGCCACCGCTCGGTGTCCGGCCCGCGGAGCGGGTCGCTGTTCAAGGCGCAGCGGTTCACACCGCCAGATGGGCGATGGTGACGCCTTCGCCGCCCTGCTCGCGCGGCGCCTCCTCGTAGGACTTCACCAGCGGGTACTTCGCCAGGAAGCCGCGCACCTCGCGGCGCAGGGCGCCGGTGCCCTTGCCGTGGATGATGCGCGCGGACGCGAGGCCGGCGCGGAACGCTTCGTCGATGTACTGCTCGACGCGCGGCACCGCCTCGTCGACGGTCTGGCCGCGCACGTCGATCTCGCCGCCCACGTCGCGCGGCGGCGGCGCGAGGTCTGCCGTCACAGCGCCGGTCGCGCGCGAGGGGGCGGGGCGCTGCACCCGCTCGACCTGGGAGAGCTTGATGCGGGTGTGGAGCGCGCCCATGCGCAGCTCGACCTCACCCTTCGCGTCGGGCCCGGAGAGCGCCTCGCCGAAGCGGTCCATGCCGCGCAGCCAGACGAGGTCGCCCTGCTGGATCGACGACGGCGGCGGGCCGGCGGGCAGGCGGGGCGCGCGCGGCTCGCGGCGCCGGCGGGGCGTCGGGAGCTCGGCGCGCGCGGCGAGGCGCGTCGCGTGCTCGTGCGCCTCGCGCAGCTTTGCGGCGGCGGCTTCGAGCTTCTGGCGCTCGATCTGCTGCTCAGCCTCGGCGAGGAGGCGGCGGGCGCGCTCGACGTCGTGCGCGACCGCGTCGCGGGCGGCGGCGAGGATCCTCGCGCGCTCATCGTCGATCGCGTCGAGCTTCTCTTCGAGGCGGAGGCGGATCTCCTCCGCCTCGCGGCGCGCGGTCTCCTCCGCGCGGCGGGAGCCGGCGGCGCTCTCGCGCTCGCGGTGGATGTCGGACAGCAGCTCCTCGACCTGGCGCTGCTCGGGGGCGATCGAGCCGCGGGCGGCGTCGATGATTTCGCGCGGCATCCCGAGGCGGCCGGCGATCTCGAGGGCGTTGCTGCGGCCGGGCAGGCCGATCGAGAGGTGATACGTCGGCGTCAGCGTCTCCAGGTTGAACTCGACGGACGCGTTGGTGACGCCGGGCGTCGCGTGCGCGAACGCCTTCAGCTCGCCGTGGTGGGTGGTGGCGACGACGAGCGCGCCGGCATCGAGCAGCTCCATCAAGATCGCGCGGGCGAGCGCGGCGCCCTCGGTAGGGTCGGTGCCGGCGGCCAGCTCGTCGAGCAGGACGAGGCTGCGGTCATCGGCAGCGGCGACGATGCGGATGATGTTCGTGATGTGGCTGCTGAACGTCGAGAGGGACTGCTCGATGCTCTGCTCGTCGCCGATGTCGGCGAAGACGCCGTCGAACACGGGGATGCGCGAGCCGGCGTCGGCGGGGACGGGCAGGCCGGCCTGCGCCATCAGCGCGAGCAGGCCGGCGGTCTTCAGCGCGACGGTCTTGCCGCCGGTGTTGGGGCCGGTGATCAGCAGCACACGGTCGCGGCCGCCGACGGTGATCGTCGTCGGCACGACGGGCGGGCGGAGCAGCGGGTGGCGCGCCAGGAGCAGGTGCAACTGCGCCGGGGCGCGCACGAGCCATGGTTGCTCGTCGCCGTCGTACGGCAGCTCGGGGGCGCCGATCTCGTCGCCGAAGCGCACCTTCGCCAGCGTCAGGTCGAGCCACGCCAGCACCTCGACATCGACCTCGATCGCGGCGGCGGCGGCGCCGACCGCGCCGCTGAGGCGGCGGAGCACGCGCTCGACCTCGCGCTCCTCTTCGAGCTGGGCCTCGCGCCAGCGGTTGGCCAGCTCGACGACGGCGAGCGGTTCGAGCCAGACGGTGGCGCCGCTCGACGAGACGTCGTGGACGATGCCCTTGAGCTGGCCGCGCATGTCGGCCTTGACGGGGATGACATAGCGGCCGTCGCGCAGCGTGACGATCGGCTCCTGGGCGATGCCCTTGCCGATGGCCGCGCCGAGGATGTCCTCGATGCGCTGGTAGAGGCGGTCGTGCAGCGCGCGCACCTCGCGGCGGAGGCTGCCGAGGGCGGGGCTGGCCTGATCGGTGACCTCGGCGCGCTGGTTGATGCAGCGGCTGATGTCGTCGATCAGGCGCGGCACGGGGTCCATGACGCTGACGGCGTCGGCGAGCAGGGGCAGCGGCTCGTCGAGGCGGACGATCGCGGTCTTGAGGTCGCGGGCGCAGGCGAGGGTCTCGGCGACCTGCAGGAGGTCTGCGGGGTCAAGGATGCCGGCGCGCCCGGCCTTCGAGGCGAGGGGCCGGACGTCGTGGGCGCCGGCGAGTCCGCTGCGCGGCTTCATGCGGAGGAGGCGGCGGGCCTCGGCGGTCTCGCGCTGGCGCTTGACGACGAGGGCGAAATCAGCCGAGGGTTCGAGCGCGAGCGCGAGGTCGCGGCCGGCGGAGAACGACGTATGGCGCGCGAGGCGGGCGCGAACCTTGTCGAACTCGAGGGTGCGGAGCGCGTGCGGGTCCATGGTGGGCATTGTATCGGCGGCGGGCGGCGGGGGTTGTCGCGGCTGGCGCGCGTGCTAGAATCGAGGGGACGCGACGGTGAGCGCGGGCCGCTAGCTCAATTGGCAGAGCAGCTGACTCTTAATCAGCCGGTTCTGGGTTCGACTCCCGGGCGGCTCACCAGCAGGACACGCCACGAAGCCCCGCCTGTGCGGGGCTTCGTGCTGCCCGCTTGCAAGGG
>JAGWOC010000142.1 GCA_028872875.1 Chloroflexota bacterium
TCGTGGCTCTTCGGGCCCTGGACGTCGATCGGGCGGCCCGCGGCGCTCAAGACGGGGACGACGGACGAGCTCCAGGACGTGTGGGCCATCGGCTTCACGCCTCAGCGTCTCACCGGCATCTGGATGGGCAACGCGGACAACGCCGCCATGCGCGGTGTCACGTCGGCGATGGGACCCGGAGTGCTGTGGCGCGACTACATGCGGAGCGTGGTCGGCGGGCTGCCGGTGGTGTGGTACCAGCGGCCCGAGGACGTCACGAGCGTCACCGTCTGCGTCAACCCCGCGCCCATGGGCGGCAACGGGTCGGGGAAGCTTCCGGGCCCGGGGTGCCCGTGGGGCTATCGCCGGACGGAGGTCTTCGTGAAGGGGACCGAGCCGACGACGAACGACGCCGACGTCTACTACGGCGGCTGCTACCACGTCGTGGCTCACTTCCCGGACTGGCAGAGATACGCCAACGCCTGGGTGGCGGGGACGCCGAAGCGCTACGGCGGCTCCTACTGCGGGACGGCCGGCGTCGCCTCCCCGGTGACGACGCCCTCGCCCACACCCTCCTCGAGCGAGCGCGCCTCGCCGTCCCCCGCCGTCACGCCGCGCCCGTCGCGGTAGCTGCCCGCCGCGGGCGTGCCGTCGCTCGCGCTCCGACGCCGGAGCGGTCGACGGTGCCTAGCGGGTTCCCGACACGACATCGTTTCCATTCGGACCGCCAACACATCGTTTCCACTGCCCGGCTGAGCGCCGGTCCGCGCTCCATACCTTCCGCGGCGCCGTCACGGCGTCAGGGAGGTCCGCGTGGACGAGGAAGGGAAGCGCCGGGAAGCCATCGCCCTGCTCCGGCGCGGCATCGCCATCGAGCAGATCTGCACCAAGCTCGGGCGCACCCGGCAGTGGCTGGGCAAGTGGCGTCGACGCTTCGAGGCCGAGGGCGAAGCGTCGCTGCGGGGTCGCTCGCGCGCCCCGCGACATCGTCCGCGCGCGACGCCGGGGCGCATCGTGCGCGCGGTGCTCACCGCGCGCGACCGCCTGGCGCGCCGGCGCGGGCGCCAGCGCTTCGCCGGCAGCGGTGCGGACGCCGTGGCCTGGGAGCTGGAGCTCGAAGGCGTCCGGCCGATGCCGGCGCGGCGCACCATCGAGCGGATCCTCGAGCGCGCCGGACGGACCGCTCGGCCGCGGGCGGCGGCGCACGAGCGCAGCGGCGGGCCGTATCCGTATCCGCGGGCCCGTGCGCCGGGTGACCTGCAGCAGACCGACCTCGTCGGGCCGCGCCACCTGCGCAGCAGGCGCGGGCCGGTGCGCTTCTTCGACTTCCACACCGTCGACGTGGGCGGCGGCGGCGCCGCCACCGAGCAGCGGCCCGACAAGAGCGCCGAGAGCTTCTGCGGCTATCTCACTGGCTGTGCCTGGCCGAAGCTCGGGCTGCCGCGCATCTGGCAGGTCGACAACGAGTCGGCCCTCGCGGGCTTCCCCGCTGCCGGGCGGATCTTCACCCAGCCGGTGAGGTTGGCGCTCCTCCTCGGGATCGAGGTGCGTTTCATCCCCATGGGCGAGCCCGGCCGGAACGCCGACGTCGAGAGCTTTAACGCCCTGTGGCAGGCGCGGGTGCTGCGGCGCTTCGAGACGCCCGGCCTGGCACGTCTCGCACGCGTATCGGGTCGCTTCGAGCGCTGGTTCATGGACGAGCGCCCGCACCCAAAACTCAGCGTTGCCGCGCACGGCACGCGCTTCCCAGGCGCGCTGCTCCGCTCGCTCGACGGCGAGCGGCGGACGATCCCCCGCGGCTTCTCGCTCGACGCGTACCGCGACGCCGCGGGCGAGCTGCGGCTGCCGCTGGCGCGCGGTCGGATCAGCTGGGTGCGCCGGGTGGCCGAGGACGGCGAGCTGCGGATCCTGGGTCACCGCCTGCGCCTGCGGCGCGCGGCCAACGAGTACGTCATCGCCACGCTCGCGACCGGGCGCGGCGAGCTCACCGTGCAGCTCGACGGTCGGGTCATCGGGTCGTACCGTCACGCCATCGACGAGAAGGTCGTCCGACCGCTCGTCGGTCGCGGAAGGTGAGCGCGGATGGAAACGATGTCTTGGCGGTCGTGACCTCGTGACTGATGGAAACGATGTCTTGGCGGACACCACCTAGCCCACCCGCTCGACGGGCTCGCTCCGCGGTGTCGCGATGCGACGGAAGCCGTGGAACGCGACGTACAGCACGAACGCGAGCACGAAGCCGACCAGGAAGGTGAGATCGCCGAGCTGCGGCGCGGCCAGCGGGACGGGGCCGGTGTACAGCGCCTGCGCCGCGAAGAAGTAGATCGACACGACGCCCGCGACGAGCATCGCGGCGAACCCGGACCAGCCGTTGTTCGCGCGCGAGAAGAAGATCGACTCGTCGCCGAA
>JAGWOC010000078.1 GCA_028872875.1 Chloroflexota bacterium
GCGCCCGGCCGGGCGCAGCGGCGGCCGTCAGTCGGTCAGGTCGATGTTCGCTATGCGGCGCAGTTGGTCGATGTTGGCCTGGGCGATGGTGTGGACGGATTGGGGGATGATGCGCACGGGACCCGCGTGCCCCGTGACGCTGGCAGCCTCGGCGAACAGGTGGCGCAGTCGCTCCACGTCCGCAACAGTCGTCCCTTCGGGCACGCCGATGACCGCGGAGCCGTTGTCGCCCTCGACGGGCGCGGGCTCCTTGGCGGCAGGCCTCGGCCTCGGCGCGGGCTTCGCGCGCAGGGTGGCGGCCAGCGCGCCCAGCGGCAGCAGGGCCAGGAGCGAGCGGCGCGTCACGGCACGGCCCCCTTCGGCGGCCAGTCAGCCAGCGCCGCGAGGACAGCGCGCACGGTCGCGCGGTCGTACTCCTTCACCGGCTCGCTGAGGTCGGTGTAGGGGAGCATGTCGGGGTGGTGCTTGCTGAACGCCGCGCCGCACACGTCACAGGAGCCCTGCCTGACGGCTAGGTCGAACGAGCCGTCCGCCATCAGACCCACGTCTACAGGCTCCACGGCTCCACGCCAAGCATGATCCTTCGCGCCGTCTGCGACCTTCTGCCGCATCCACGCCTCATGCACCCGCTCGGCGAAGTACTCCACGGCGGCGGGGTCGTCGGGGGAGGGGAGCAGGCGGAGCCGCTCCGAAGCCGACAGGCCCGCGATGGCCGCAAGGGCGAAGGCGAGCGGAGTGCCGCCGCGCGTCGCCCTGAGCGTCGTCACGTTGGGGGACTCATCCGCCACGTCGCCGCCATAGACGTTCACGCAGTCGCCGACGTACTCGACCGCGTAGCCGCGGTCGGGGCCGTTGCCGGCCACGGAGGGGCGCTCCTCGCTCACGGCACGGCCTCCCAGTCGTTCGCCAGGAGGTCGGATGGCAACGGGCACCACGCACCTCGCCCGTCGATGTACCAGCCGACCTGCCACCCCCGCCGCCGCACGGACTTCCCAGCGCGCAGGGCGGGGAGGACGGAGGCGAAGGAGCCGGGGGGTTCGGCGGAACGCTGCGCCAGCGAGTACAACTGGTCCAGCATTGGCGTCTCCAGGTGCGCGCACCAGTGCAGCAGGGTGAGCGCGAACGGCTCGAAGTCGTCTACCGTGTGCTCCCACGCGAGCCCGCGCGGCGCCCCGTTGTCCAGCAGGAACTTCGCCAAGGCGCGGACGGAGGCGGGGTTGTCGGCGCGGAGGGGGACGCCGGCGGGGGTCTGCTCGGCGGCCTTCACGGCGTCACGCAGAGCGTCCAGCGTGCGGAGTGAGAAGCGGTCGACCAGCGCGCGGGCTGCCGCGAGGAGCGTCTGGTTGACGGATGCGGGTGGCGCGGGCTCCTCGGCCAGCGTCCAGTCGGTGGCGAGAACATCCTCGCTGGCGTTCGGCCAACGCTTGCGCACGACCGCCCCGCCGTGGGCGCCGAAGTCCTCTTGGTACGCGATGTATGGCGCGTCGTACGAGGGGAGGTCGGGGACGAAAGCGACCGCGCCACTCGGCCACGACGGACGGCGCACGCGGCGACCGGCGTGCATCTGCTCCAGGGCCTCTGCGAATGTCATGCGCTGCGCCTCCAGGGCGTCAGGATACGGGGCCCCCAGCGCGGCCGCCGTCGCTCCCCGTACGCAGGGTGATGCGACCGTGCGTGATGCTGGCGCTCAAAGCGGCGGTCTTGTGCCCACGCATCATCGCCTGACGCAGGCCCTCCGCCATCGCCTCCAGGTCATCCAGCACGTCCTTCGCCCTCCGCTCGCCAGTCGCACACTCGTGCTCGAAGACCTCGCGGAACGGCATCGGCGGCGCCTCCCTGGGCGTCAGTCTCTGGCCCACCGCTTCCCGGTCGGCCACAGCCGCCGGCAGCGCGCGCGGTGGGCCTCCATCCCGTCGTCCTGCACCGCGCGTAAAAGACGCAGGAGCAGCAGCGCCACATCCGGGCGGGTGAGGGGGGCGGGCATCCGCAGCACCTCCTCAGCTGGTCGTCGTGGTGACGGGCAAGGGCCAGAGAGGCGGCGGATACTGCCAGACCACTGGGCGCGGCGAGAGCGCCTGCCGCGCCTGCCACTGGCAGTCCGCGCACCACCCGAAGGCGTTGTCGGCCATCGGGACGTCGCGCGCACCGCAGTTGCGGCAGTACGGGCGCGGGTCGGAGGGGTCGAGGGGGACGCGGGCGACTTCCATTGCCTGCCATCCCTGCTCCGTCATCCCGGCACCGGGCACGCATGCGGCTGCGGCGACTCCACGCGGACGAACCCGAAGTTCGTCATCACGCCCGCGAGCGGTTGGTTCATCATCGCGCGGTGGCGCTCCACGAACTCTCGGTAACGGCGCCGCCCAAGCTCGGGGTCCAACCCCAAGAGCTCGTCGATTGCAACGCCATCCTCGGCGTCGGTCTTCCAGCGCGCCAAGCGGCCAGCCTCGTGCGCGCCAAGCTCGGCGCACAGCGCGTCGTACTCATCCTGCGAGAGCGCAACGCTGGCCGGCAGCGGACGGCCAGCCAAGACCTCCTCCTCCAGGCGGCGCGCCAGGGCCGCGCAGAGCGGCAGGGCGCCTTCCATTCGCTGCCAGCCTCCAGAGGGGTGAAATTTTCTGGCTGGGACGGTGCATGCGAGATTGGGAGGCGCGGTGCCGGAGGGTGGGTGGGTGTCGCGCTGGCTATCGATAATCAAACGTTATCGCTAGTCAGCCGCAGCCTTCGCCTCGCGCGACCTGCCGCGTTTCTGCGGTTCGCGTTGCGGCTCAGGCGTTACGTCGATCACGTCGCGTGCGTGCCAATCTGCGACGTGTTCTACCGTGATTCGCACATCGCCCTGCATGCTTACTGCCAGAGCGTCTCTGCGACCGAACCACTCGGGCCAACGTCGTTCGAGCATCCACGCCCAGCGTTGCCAGTCGTTCGTGTTCGCACGCTGCAATCGCTCCGCGCAGGCCACAACCGCACCGGCCTCGGCCTCTTTTAGCAGGCTCGCCAACCGACCGTGCAAGGTATCGCGCCCGTTCTCCAGGTCAACGCGCCCTTGCGCCTGCCAGTCCGCCAGCGTTCCGTCGCTGACGCCTGCCACGGAAGCGGCGACCGCCAGCGGCAGGCCCAGTCGCAGCGCTGCGACGATCTGGTCGGCCTTGCCGGCGTCCAGCGTGCAGCGGCGACCCGGGCCTGGCGCGAGGCGGTTCCAGCGCTCCTGCTCTTCTGGCGGAAGGTTGGCGATGAGGTACTTGTCGCGCGCGGCGGCGACCATCGCTCGCTTGGCGCCGCGTGCGCCCTTGGTCCGACGACCGATTGCAACCGCCGTCGCGGCGGCGGCTGCCATGCTGGCTCACTCCTCCCGTATGCGGTGTGCGCCTTCGGCGGGCGTGGTCGCCACTCTGGCAGCGCCCTCCTGTGGGCCATGTGGTGGGCGGCGGCTTCGCTCAGGGGCGGCTTCGCCACACGCCGCGCTGCGGCTTAGGGCTCCATTGAGGTAGGCGTCTGGCGACGCCGCTGATTGACCCACCTCCCCCAAACCCCCTCCGCCCCAGGCAGGCGCAGGGTGCGTCGGGAGGTTCGGTTCCCGCCACTGCCCCTGCCAGTCCCGCTGGCAGGCGTCCCGGCGGCCAGCATGCGCAGTTGCACGAGCCTGGCCGTCGCGGAGTACACCCGCGAATGTTGCGGCACCGGCCCGCCCCTGTACACATGCCTGGCTCGACGCAGGATGCGAGTTACGCAGGGCCTGCGCCGGTCGTTGCCGGGTGCTTCACCGTGGCGAGCGTCGATAGGCGCGGCTTCCCCCGGGAACGCGTGGCCCGAGCGGCAGGTTCTCGCCGCGCTTGCGCAACGGCCGAACCTTCTCGCGCCACGCCAGGAGCTCGGCGCGCTCGGCCTCCGTCAATGGAGGATGGCGCTCGCGCTGCTTCGGAGTGCGGGTGCGCGACAGCTTGGCTTGCACCGTCACCCGCCCCGCCCCCAACCAACCGCAAAGGCCGCCCGCGGGCGGCCTCCTGACTCCTTCGGCGAGCCTACAGTATGCACATCGCGAAAGGCCAGTCAAGCGGCGGTGCCTCCGAGGCGCGAAGCCCTGCGCCTCTTGCGGTTGCGAGGGCGAGGCCGGCGCTTCGGTTGTGAACGCTGTTTCGCGGGAATGGTCGCCTTCACGCGCTCGACCGTCACCCCGGCGACCGTGGCCGTCGCCCGCAGCAGCGAGCGGTGCGGGCGCTCGCCGTCGCGCACGGCCTGGCCCAGGATCGCCTGCGCCAGCCGGCGCATCACCGCCTCACTGGGCGAGCAGGAGAGATCGTCCAACTTCCCAGCCCTCCACTCTGGCCCGCTCCTTGCGCACATGCCCCAGCCCCCTCGCCAGCGGCTCGCAGAGCCGTCGCAGGTGCGCGCGCACGGCCCGCTCCTCCGCGGCGCTCCCGCACGGAATGCGCGCGCCGGCCGCCGCGTCCGCCACCGTGCGGTTGAGGCCGTCCTCCAGGCCATAACGGAGGCCTACGAGAATGCGGTCATCGCGGTGCGGCATGCGCGCGAGCCATTCATCGACCAGCGGGACGAGCCGGCGCGCGTAGCGCACGTCCTGGCGGGAGGTGAGCGCCGCCAGGGCGCGGGCGCGGCGGTAGGTCGGGTCGCCCGGCTGCCCCTGGCTGCGGCCGATGTAGCTGAGGCTCGCGGTGGGCGCGCACAGCAGGCCCCGCGCGGCCTCGTCCAGCGCGTGCAGCGCGCGGCGCGCGGCACGGTAGCCGCGCAGGTCCAGCTCGGTCGCGAGCAGGGCGGCGGGGCTGAGCACGGCGCGCACCCTCGCCACCGCTCCGACGCGCGGCGCCGCCACTCCTGCCGTGTCGAATCTTGTCGAACGCTTCTCCTTGCATCCGGTATCGGGATACCGGATACTGTGGCCAGAGGATGCGAGGAGGGCGATGGCGATGGCGACGACGGCGGCCCCGGCGCTCCGGAACCCGCAGGCGCAGTTTGTGGTCGGCAATCCGGCCGTGCGCGGCTGGAAGAACGAAGAGGCGGCAACCGAGTTGGAGGTGGACGGCGAGACAGCCGATGCCGCCGCGCGCTACCGCCGCGCCGCGCAGGCATGGACGGAGGCCCAGGAGCCCGAGCGCGCCGCGTGGTGCGGCGCGCAGGCCGACAGACTGGAGGCGAAGTAGGTGCCGCGCAACCCGACCCTAGAGGTCATGTCCCCGCCCCGCGACGGCGATGTGCGCGCCCTCCGCGAGCGGCTCCGGCTCGCCCGTCACGCCGACACGCTCCGCGACCTGCTCGCCGAGGCCGACGCACTGGCTGAGCAGTGCGCGGTCGAGGCGCCGCGCCTGTTCCCCGCCGCGCGCGACCTGCGGACGGCCGCGGAGCAGCGGTTGCAGGCCGCGGTGGCGCGCGAGCGGGTCTGACCCGCCACCCGCCCCACGGGGCGGGAAGTTTGCCCGCTTGTCCCGTCGGCCCACGCGGACGCCGGAGGCCGCAAGGCAGGCCAACCGCTCGGGCAAGGTGCGTGAATTGGTCGAGATCACCCGGACCCGCGATGGTCGCCCCGCCGTTTGGGAGTCCGGCGGAGGCTCGACAAACACCGGCCAATCCGTCGTGGTCGCAAGCCCCCCAGGCGACGCGAAGCCAGCCGCCTACGTCAATCGCCGGGGCCACCTGGCGTGCGGGCAGCATGCTCTCATTCCCGTGCGCGCCGGGGACGTGGTGGTGGAGGCCGACCACCACAGGGGAGACTTTGAGATCCGAATCTGGACCATCGTGGCCAACGATGACGGTTCGTTGGAGGCCCTGGACCGTCCGACCCTGGAGATGCGCCAGGGGGTCTGGACCTTGCCCGACAATCCGCTGGCCGCCGATTACGACCCGCGCGGCATCCCCACCACGGGGCCCGGCCCGTGGGGCGCAGCGGTCCAGGCCGCGAAGGCAAAGGCTCTCTGCTACCACTGCCGCGAGCCGCACTTCATCGCGTCCCTCGCGGACGCGGAGGCGCACGGCGGCCCCGACGCCGACATCTTCGATCGCTGACCCGTCCCGAATCGGCCCCGCAGGAGCGATAGACGATGATGGCGTGTTGCTGCCCCGCTTGTGACCCGACCTACCGCTCGCGCGAAACCGCGCGCGTGGCCGAGATCGTCGAAAGCGACATGGCGTACATCGTGTCTCTTTCGGATGTTCCGAACATGGCGCCGCTGGTCGAAGCGGCGACCGGGATGCGTGTCGGGGCCCCGCTGGACTCGATCCGTCGCGCGCGCCGTGTCGCATACGACGCACTGTTGACGACGCGCTTCGACCCCGAAGCGCGGACCCCGTACCGTGTCGCCGCCGAGAAGCTCTACGCGGCGGCGCAGGCCGCCGAAGCTCCCCTCTGCGCCGGCAGCCTGCCGGCGTACCGCTGGCCCGACTGACCCGCCGCGAATCGGCCCCTTGGAGGTGCGCCGTGGCGAGCGACCTGCTCCTAGCCCTGGGCTACCGCCCCGAGGGCGCGACCGAGGACGACGCCCGCGCGGCAGCCGGCCGCCTGGCCGGCGGCCCGTGCGGCAAGGCCCTGACGGCAGCCCGCCACTCGGCCGCCCTGGCCGAGGGCCACGCCAGCCTAGCGCGCGAGTTCCGCGTCCCCGCCCACCGCGCGGTCCTGCGCGATGAGGCGATGGCGGCGGCGCAGCAGGCGGCCGACGCGGCGGACTTCCTGCGCGCGCAGGGGGACGCGCGGTGGGGGATCGCCAGCGCGTGCGCGACACGGGCGCTGATGGCGGCCGAGGCGATCTGATCCGACACAGCAGCACCGGAGGTGGAGCGGATGTCCGTGTACGAGGCCGCGACGAGGGCCCGTGATGGCGAATACGGGTCGGACTTCGCGTGGCACCGCAACCCCGTGGGCGTGGGCGAGGTGCGTGGCGTCATCCGCGACGCCACGGGGTTCGACGGCGGCGACCAGTTCGAGTCGGAGGCCCAGGTGCGCGAGCATTTCACTCCAGAGACCATGCGCGACATGGGCGGCGAGGACGCCGTCACCGATCCGCAAATCCTGGAGGCGTTCGCTACAGCCGTGATCGAGCACCGCTGGCACTGCACGTTCTGACCCACCGCCAGGGCGCACCCGCGCCCGGCAGTTTGGCCCGATTGTCGCGAGGAGGCGACGCCTGATGCCCCCCATCCCCGACCGCTGCCCGGTCTGCCTGCGCCCCTACACCCGCCGGTCGTCGCTCCAGCAGCCCGGCGGCCCCTGTCCCCGCTGCCGCCAGCGCGCCAACGCCCGTGCTACGCTGGCGCGCCGCATCGCGTCGGGCCGCTGCCGCGAGTGCGGGTTGCCGGCGCCCCCCGGCCGCCGCACCTGCGATGCCTGCCTGCGGACGCGGACCGCACGGGCGAGGGAGCGCAAGGCGGCGCCCACACAGCACCGCTGAGGAGTGAGCCGCCGTGTCCGCCGCCCTCGCCCCGCTCCCCGCCCGCGCCGCGCAGTACGCAGCCCTGGCCCGCTCCGACGCCACCCTCCACGCCTACGCCTCAGACTGGCAGCACTTCTGCCGCTGGTGCGAGGCGCACGGCGCTGCCTCCCTGCCCGCCGCCGACGCCACGCTGGCGCTCTACCTGAGCGACCTCGCCGCCACGCACAGGCCCGCCACGCTGCGCCGACGCATGGCTTCCATCGCCGCCGCCCACCGCGCGGCGCGACAGCCGCTACCGGCGGGCGAGGCCACACACGCCGTCATGCGCGGCATCCGTCGCGCCCACGGCACGGCGCAGCGCCAGGCGCGGCCCGCGCGCACGGCCGAAGTGCGGCGCATGCTGGCGGCGTGCGGCACGGGCACGCAGGGGCTGCGCGACCGCGCGCTGCTGCTCCTGGGGTTCGCTGCGGCGCTGCGGCGCTCGGAGCTGGTCGCGCTGGACGTGGCCGACCTGGACTGGAGCGAGGACGGCCTCACGCTGACGGTGCGCCGCAGCAAGACGGACCAGGAGGGCGCGGGACAGCGCATCGGCGTGCCCTACGGCCAGCGCGCCGCGACGTGCCCGGTGCGCGCGGTGCGGGCGTGGCTGGACGCGGCCGGCATCGCCGAGGGCGCGGCCCTGCGCTCGGTGGACCGCTGGGGGCGCGTGGGCGGACGACTGACGGCGCAGGCGGTGGCGCTGCGCGTCAAGGCGCTGGCGGAGGCGGCGGGGCTCGACCCCGCGCGGTTTTCCGGCCACAGCCTGCGCGCGGGGCTGGCGACGGCGGCTGCGGAGGCGGGGGCGTCAGAGCGCAGCATCATGGCGCAGACGCGGCACCGCAGCGTGGCGATGGTGCGGCGGTACATTCGGGAGGGGTCACTATTTCGGGAGAACGCGGCGGGGACGGTGGGGCTATGATGCATCGCACGACCAGGAACAGGTCGGAGTTGTACCAGCCGCGGTCGACACACGCTTCGCAGATGGCAGCCACTCCCTCGCCGGGCGCACGCCTAGACGACGGCGCCCTCCAGGCAAGGACGTAGCCCGCATCGCTGCCGCAAATCGCGCAGTGCCCGAGCCGAAGGCTGTCCCTCACGCCCCGCCATCCTTCCGCGCCAGGAGCCACGCCGCGACGGCGGCGGATGGCGTGGCGCCGGTAGTGCCGGTGCGGAACTGTTCGCCGGGATCTGGCTCGGCAGAGAACCGCCAGCAATTAGGCGCCGATCCGTCGGATTCGATGTCGTACGAGTCTCCCCACCACAGGTCGGGCGACTCGCTCCCGATGCAGAGCGACTTCGCCAAGTCGAGCAGGTCGCCGAGCCGCGGCGCCCAGACGGCAACGTCCGGCCATCCCGCTATCGGCGCGGGTTCGCCGCACCAAAAGACGACGACCACACTCCAGTCCTTCGCCGCGTACCGGTCCACTTGCCCGTCGCGCCTCACCCAGAACGCGTCGTCAAGCCGTGCTGCCCTGCGGCGCTCCTCCCACTCCGACGCATACGCCCTCGCCAGCGCCTGGCACGTCTCCCGCGGCAGCGGCTCGCTCACTCCGACCCTATCCTTTCCGCATGCGCCTGCGCAACGGCGGCGGCGGCCAAGCGCGCGAGTTTCGTCCCGATGTTCCGCAGAGCAAGAAAGTCGCGCTCGCTGAGGTCCGACGCCACGCGCTCAACGCGAAAGGCCTGTGCCGCGCCGTCCTCGCGTGCTCCCCAGCCTCGCGCCATGGCCAGCACCACCCGCGTCGGAAGAGTGACCCGAATGCCGTCTGCGGTCAGCACGGCAATCGCTCCGCTGTTGAACCCTCCCGGCCACGCGGCGGGCGCGGCCATCACGCGCAGCGACGCAGCGAAGCGGCGCGGCGCTCGCCCCATCCCGTTTCGGACCGCCGCCCGCGCCCCCGCGGCCTCAATCTCCTCGGCGACCCTGGCGACCTCTGCGGGATCCAGGCTCATCGCCGCCGCGAATGGCGCAATGGCGATGACCACCCTCCCTCCGATGCGGACGGCGCCGGGGAACTCCCCGCGCCGAGCGAGTGCGTAGACTGACGGCGCGCTGACGCCGGAGATCGTCGCCGCCGTGGAAGCGGCCATCATCAGCCTCGGCGCGGGCCGCCCAGACTCGCTCACGCCCCATCCCCCCTCACCATCGCGACGACCTTGCGGGCGACCTCGGTTGCCCTGTCGTCGGTCAACGCGCTCGGGTCCAACCCGCGCAGCCATGCCGCCACATCTTCCACCAGCGCCGCGTCGTCCTCCCGCGCCGCGCACATGCGCTCGACCTCGGCGATGCCGGCGGGGGTGAGGCGGAAGCGTGCGTTGCCCATGCGACGCTCGTAGGTGTCGCCCTCGGCCGAGCCCTCCATCACCAACCGGTGCGCAAGAATGCCGTCGCGCGGCATGCTCGGCCACCGCAGCCAAGCGTGGCCCTCGCGGAAGTGGCGCTCGTACGCGTCCACCAGCACCGCGCGCCGCTCGCGCTGCACCTGCGCCACCAGCGGGGCGATGTCGTCCGTCACCGATCACTCCTCCTCGTGGCCACGCGCATCACCCGCAGCGAGACGAGGTGCCGGCGCGGCCCGTGGAACCAGCCTTCGGCGGCTCGCGCCCTGGCCGCCTCTCCGCACTCTTCCCGCACGCGGCTGCGGAGCAGAGCCATGGTGGGAGCTTCGACCGTCAAGCGCATTTCGGGCACGACGGCCAGCCAACCGCCGCCATCCATGCGCACGGCTACGGCGCTGTATGTCACGCCCCACCCTCCCACGGCGTCAGCACGATCTCCGTCCGCAGCTCTCCGACCTCGATGCTCGGCTCGCCGTCCACGCGCAGGAACTCCGGCGCGTCGTCCGTCACCCACCCCGACCGCGGAGCGCGTTCCGTGCCGAGCGTCAGAGCGTCCACGAGCGCCTTCCCCCCAGCCCCCGGGCCGTAATTGTGCGGGTCGCGGCGCTTGCGCGCGGGGAAGTAGCACGTCATACACAGCATCGCGCGCGGCAGCACCGGCACGTCGCGCAGGCCGTGCTGCAGACGCAGGTACGTCAGCGCGTTCACGTAGCCGTCCAGCCGGCGCTTGCGCTCAGTCCAGTGCTCGTGCCCTCCGCCGCTCTGGTTGCTGCTCACCGGCCGCCCCGGCACGACGATGCGCCAGCCGCCGCCGGGAAGCGGCACGGCGTCCCACGTCGCGGGAGCCCACTTCGCCTTCCGCTTGACCCCGGCGGACATTGCCCGGCCATTTCCCGGCGACTTCGCTGGCTTTCTGCCCTTCGATGGCGACCGTTCACGTACTGCTGCACGGCCCACCGCTCTCACCTCCCGCTCCGCATGCGCGCCGCCAGCGCCCTCACGGCGCACTCCACCTCGCGCTCGTCCAGGCCCACGCCGCGCACGTCGCCGCCCACGTCCGGTCGCAGCCCGTCCCCGTCCACCCGCAGGCAGAGCCAGCGGCCGGGCGGCAGCTCGACCCACGCCGGCTCCGGCTCGACCGCCGGCCGTGGCCGCGGGCGCTCCGCGCGCCTGCCGGCCTCCTCCCTCGCCCGCCGCGCCATGGCCGATATCGCCTCGTCCGCCTGCGCCCGCACGGCCATCAGCCACCGCCTCCCCTGCGCGCCGGAGTCGACTCGCCGATCCGGACCTCCAGGCCGCCGTCCACGACGCGCGCCGCGTGCGCCCCGTAACCCAGCCCGTGGTCCAGCAGCCAGGCGCGCAGGACGTGGCCTCCCACGTCCCCCGACTGCCCGACCACCCACTCGCCGTCCGGGTGCGGCATGACGCGCACCACGCGCAGGGCCTCGGACGCCGTGATGCGCACGCGGCGGCCGGCCAGGGCCTGGGCGGCGGCGCGGTTGAGGCGCACCCCGCGCCTGCCGGTCTCGCGCACGGTCAGGTAGGGTCGGGAGTGGACGACGCCGCGCGCCGGCTGCGCCGTATCCCATAGCGCCGTGGTCGTCACGGGCGCCTCGGGCGGCGGGTGGTCCTCGCCGGGGAGGCGGACGCCGCGGCCGACGCCAGGCGCGCGGCCGACGGCGGATGGGTCGAGGGACATGGGGCGCATCAGCCCCCACCCCCGGCCGCGCGGCGTCCGACCAGCCGCAGGGCGGCGGCGGGCGTAACCTCGCCCGTCTCGGTGTCCACGACGACGGGCTCCTCGTGCGCCAGCGCCACGCGCTCGCCGTCCGCCGTGATGTCCGCCGGGCGGCCGTCGAACAGGCTGCGCTCCTGGTACGCGGACAGCGCGCGCTCCAGGTCGTTGTGCCACGCGCCGTGGCGCTCCAGGACCGCCGCGAACTCCGACACGTCAGGCCCGACGGCGCACAGCCCGTCGTCGGATGGCACTAGGTGGCTGAGCAGGTGGTCCAGCAGGGCCAGCCGCCGTGCCCGGTCCATGCGGCGCCAGACGCTCCGCTCGACGATCACCACGGCGTCGGCGCCAGCCAGGTGGCGGGCCAGGCCGGAGAGCGGGCGGGCAGAGCCCCAGGAGGCGCGGCCGGCGCGGGACGCGGGCTGGTCGGCGACCCGGAACACGTAGCGCAGCCGGTAGGACGCCAGGTGGTCGTGGTGCTCGGGAATGAGCGTGCGGGCCAGGGGCTCCACGTCGGATGCGGGCTCGTAGGTCGCGGGCATCGCGCTCAGCCTCCTGCGGTCAGAATGGCGGCTCGTCGTCGTCGGCGAACGGCAGCCGGGCGGGGCGGGCGGGGCGGGCCACGGCGCCTGCGAGGGCCGGCACCAGCGGCCCGCGCTTGCCGGTCAGCGGCGCCTGCGAATCCAGCCACTGGAGCACGCGGTCGCGGACGGCGGCCGACGGCGGCGGAGGCACCGCCAGGAACAGCCGGCGCAGTTCGGCCATGTACTCCTCGGGCGGCATGTCGTCGGCCAAGTAGCGGCGCATCAGCGCCAGGTACGCGAGCCCCTTGTTCCTGGCGCCGGGACGCGCCTGCCAGGCCGCGACCTGCGCGTGTCCGTCGTCGCGCTCGCGGCGTTCTGCATCGGCCGCCCTGTCGCCGGCAGGGGGCTCAGGAGCCCTCTCGTCGGCCGCGTCCTCCGCGACGATGCGGCCCAGCTGCTCGGCGCGGCCCTTCGGGTCGGCGCGGTCGCAACGCGGCAGCGCCTTCGCGACCGCCTCCGGCCCGTAGCGGCGGATCAGGTCGCGCACAGTCCGGCGAGCGCCCTGGTCGAGGAACGTGGCGCCCTCCTGGAAGCCCATCAGCGCATCCTCGGCAGTCACGACCACGTCTCACCCTCCTCCCCTCGGCGGCCGCCATACGCCCGTATCGGCGGCGAGCGGTTGGGGCCATCCGGCGCCTGGAGCCAGCGCTCCACCTGCTCGTCCGACCGGAACAGGAACTCCGGGTCAGCGCGCCAGCCGCGGTCGTTGTCGCCCGCATGCCACGGCGAGGCGCGCAGGTTGTCCGCAGCGCGGCAGAGTTGCTCGGCCGAGTACGTGGCGAGGCGGTTTCGGATGTGCGTGCGGCGCTTCGGCGTCAGCCGGGCCGGCAGCGGCCAGGGTTTAGGGCACCACCGGCGGTTCCAGTGGTCCATGACCGCCTGTACGTCGGCGGGGGCGGCGGGATCCACCCCGTCCGGGGCGGCGCTTGCGCCAGCCGCAATCGGTGTGGTCGCCGGCTCCGCGGCAGCGGACGGCGACGAGGATCCGCAGGGGGATGCGTAAGCATCACCCGGAGGATCCGGACTCCCTGGTTCGGTTGGGTCTGGTTTGGTTGGGTCAGGTACTGTGCCATCGGATGTTGCGCCAATGTACTGCGTACGTACGCCGGACGCGTTGCGTACGTGCTGGGACCCTTGCGTCTCAGTACGCCGCAGCCTCTGGCGGTCGCGTTCCTGTGCGCGCCGCT
>JAGWOC010000143.1 GCA_028872875.1 Chloroflexota bacterium
GAGCACGTGTCAAGGCGGCGCGGCGACGCGCGCTGTCGTCGGTCGCGAAGAACAAGGGCCGGCGCGACAAGCGCACCGGTAAGCCGATCGCGCAGCAGTCATGATCACGGTCGGTCGGGGGCGGAAGTAGATGGGACGGCGCAAGCGTGCGGGCTTCGGGGACGTCACGACGAGCCGAGCTGCCTTCGAGCGGCTCGAGGCGCGTTGCCCGAGCTGTCACCGGCCGATCGGGCCCGGCGACGCTCCGACGTTCGTGCGTTCACTGGACGGGCGCGCCGAGCACCTCGCCACGATGCGATGCCGCCGGTGCAGCGCGATGCTCACGGTGCGTTTCGAGGACGGCCAGGACGACGCCGTCCCAGGGTGATCGCGCGACCGCATAGCGCCTGAAAGGCGGGCCCGCGCCGCCGCGTTCTAGGGCCCCTCTCGCAGCCGAATCACGAAACTTTCGACAAGTTCTTTCATGCCGCGAGGCGAGCCTCCACTGCGCGATCTTCGATGTAGCGGTCGATGGTGCGCAGAGCGTGACGGACTTCGGGTGCGGTCGCGCGTGGCGCATCCGTGGCGTTGACGGCGAGGAGCGGATGCACGAAGCGCTGGTAGCTCTTCGTGAAGAGGAGCGCGACCGTGGTCCCCGTCTCGGTGGTGACGTAGCGGTGCGATCCCTCGATCCGGCGGATGAGGCCCTTGGCCCGCAGGCGGCGGAGGTCGTAGCTCATCTGCGCCGGACCGTACGGGCGCAGCAGGAGCTGCTCGACGGCGGTGCGCAGGTCGGCGTTGCGGAAGGGCACCAGCTGGTGCACAACGAGGCAGAGGGCCCCCAGCAGCGCCACGACCCGTGGATCCCCGTAGCGAAGCGCCACGGTTCGTTGGCCGGCACGATTGTCCGGCAGTGCGACCTCGTCAAAGTGCGAGGCGGCGAGGGTGGGCGCCGTGGAAGCCCTCTGGAAGCTGAGCATACGGCGGTTGAGCGCGCGGGCCCGCTCTTTGAGCTCGCCCAGGTGGCGCACGCGCCGCTTGACCCCGAGGTCCCCCGGGTCGTTGCAGACCGTCTCGATGCGCAGGGCGCGGCCTTCCTTGAGGTACTCCTTGATGCGGCTGGAGCGATAGAAGACCGAGATGCGCGGATCCACGCCCTGGAGCGAGATGTCGGTCTGGAAGACGCCGGGAGTGGGGCGCTTGCCGCGGCGGACGATGCGGCGGTCGAAGAGAAAGCCGATGGCCGCCTGTCCGCCCAGCGACAGGCTCTCGCGGGCCACCTCGGCGAAGAAGGCGCGACCCTCACGCGGGCGGTCGAGCACCAGGGTCCGGCTGAACTCGATCTGGCGCATCGAGAGCTGCCAGTCGTACCCCGCGTCGCGGTCGACCGCCGTGAGCGGGAGCGGGATCCGCTCCAGCCAGCGGCGGAACAGGCGCTCCACGTCGGCGGGGCCGATCGCGTCGCAGATCCGCTGGAGCGCCGCGGGGTCGGCGCAGGAGCGGAAGCCGTTGCGCAGCGGCTCGAAGGCGATGCCGCGCCCCAGGAGCTGGCGCTTGGCGCGCTCGTGTCCGTTGCACCAGAGCTGCGCCGCGTACGGCGCGTACGAGCAGATTCGGATGGAGCAGGGCCCCCACTCGCGGTCGAAGAGATAGAAGTAATAGACGGTGATGCGGCGCTCCATTCGATGGAAGCCGTAATGGGGGATCCCGCTCGGGCCGCGGTGGTCGACCGCGCCCATCCAGACCGAGCGGCGCTCCTGGGCCACGCCGACGGCCACCACGCCCTCGCGCTCCGCGGCGGCCGCGGCGTCGAGGTGTGGCCGCACGGTGCCGAGCTTGTCCTGGCGCGAGCGCAAGGGGATGAGCGGCACGTGCTGCTCCTCGGCGAAGCGGCGTACCGCCGAGCGGAAGGCCTCGCCGATGGGCCCGAACAGCGCCGGCGAGGGGATGGGGTTGCCGCGGTGGTCGCGCAGGAAGGTGACCAGCCCGCCGCCGCTCTGCAGCAGCGGGACGTACGCGGTGAAGACCATACGGTCGAAGCATTCGATGTCGAGGGTCACGTGCCCCTCAAGGGCCTCCGCCACGGACGGACGAGCGTCCCGCTTCGCCATCGCCGCCACCTCCCCCATTGGAAAGGGGCCGACTCTATCCCTCGGCGGTCCGAGGTTCCGAGCGCAGCGAGGACCTCTTTAGCGGTGCTTCGCCGGTCACGAGGACCGCTCGCCGCGCGCGTCGACGTACGCGAGATCGTCCCTTTCGAGGCGAAGGTCACTTGTGTGGCTGTGTTGGGGGACTCAGCCTTTCCGCACGTGACGACGCACGTTCGCGAAGCTGCACGGTGGTCGCGGCACCTCCAGGCCGAGGTCGACTCGAGCCTCATCTACGCCTCGATGG
>JAGWOC010000079.1 GCA_028872875.1 Chloroflexota bacterium
TGCGGTCGTTGATGCGGAGCTCGCGGGCTATGGCAGGCCTCGTGGGGGCAGGGGGCGCGCGCGGCGCAGGTGGTCGGTCATGTGTGGATGACTATAGCCGGATCGGCAGAAGCGCCGCAATGCGGCGGTCTGCCGTCTGTCGTCTGTTGTCCAGCGTTCCTGCCTCCTGCCTCTGGCCGCCGGCCGGCTCTACACGTGGCCAGCGCGAGGCAGCACCTGCGTCGCGAACAACTCCAGCGAGCGCAGGATCTTGCCGTGCGGCACGAGGCCGTTGTACGTCCATGCGAAGAGCCACCGCACCGGCGTCTCCCGCTCCAGCCGCTCGAGCTGCCGGCGGACCGTGTCCGGTGAGCCGACGAGCAGCAGGCCGTTCTCGAGCATCTCCTCCTGCGTCAGCGGCTCCGCCCGACCCGGCTCCGCGAGCACGCTGCTGAAGCCGAACGGCGCGAACCACGCGGCGCCGCAGAACGCGGCGCCGCGCGCCCAGAGCTCGACCGCTTCGGCGTCCGTATCGGCGACGATGACGTCGCGCAGTACGCCGAGCCCCTCGCCGGGCGCCAGCGTGCGGCCGGCGGCCGCGGCCTCCTCGCGGTAGATCTCGTAGAGGCGGTTCTGCATCGCCAGATACATCGGCGGCAGGATCGCGGTCACGCCCTCCCGCGCGCACCAGCGGATCGTGTTCTCGCTGGACGCGAACGGCTGGAAGATCGGCGGGTGCGGCTTCTGCAGCGGCTTCGGCACGACGCCGATCCGGCGCACGATGCCGCCAGCGTCGACGCCGCTACCCCAGAGACGCGTCGCGTCGAGCGTCCACGGCGTGCCTTCAGCGGGGATCTGCCAGTAGGCGCCGTGGAACTCCATCAGGTCTTCGGCCCAGGCCTGCTTAATGATGCGGAAGTGCTCTTCGAACGCCTGCCGGTTCGCCTGGTCGATCCGGTCGTGCTGATACGGCGTCGCGCCGTGGATGCCGTGCATCTGCTGCGCCATGACGTCGACCCAGCGCCGCTGGTAGCCGCGCGCGAACCCGGCGTTCGCGCGGCCGCCGCTCATGTGGTCGAGCATCGCGATGTCCTCGGCGACGCGCAGCGGGTTCTGCGCCGGCAGTACGATCCCGAGCTGACCGACGCGGATGCGCTTCGTGTGCAGAGCGACGAAGAGGTCGAGCAGTACGGGGTTGTTCGAGATCTCGAAGCCCTCGATGTGGAAGTGATGCTCCGTGAACGAGATCGAGTCGTAGCCCAGGTCGTCGGCGAGCTGCGCCTGCTCCTTCAGCTCGCCGAGCATCCGCTGGTAGAGGTCGCCGCGCAGCCCGGCCATGCCGCGCTCGATCTCGTCGCGGGAGCCGATGGACGGGAGGTAGAAGAGGCTGACCTGCATCGCGGCTGCGATTGTACACCCTAGCGGGCGCGAGAGGACGGTTCCGGCACCAACGGGGCTGCCGCGGGCAGCGCCCCTGCGCCAACGCGGTGCGCCGCACGGGGCGCGGCGAGCAGCGCCCCTACTCGAAGTCCCAGAACGCGTCGATGAGCGCGTCGTCGATGTCGAACACCTGGTCGCCCTCGGACGTATGCAGCGGCTCGGTGCGCAGGAACTCCGGCAGATAGTCCGCGTCGCGCCCGAAGCCGGCGGCCTGGTTGAACGCCCGTTCCTCCAGCAGCACGCGGCGGCCGAGCGTCAGCACGTCGTCCCGCGTCCAGGCGGTGCCGTGCATCGCGCTCACGAACCCCGCCATGTCCTCCTCCACCGGGTTCGAGAACTGGCACAGTCCCACGGAGTCCACCGCCGCCATGATGAGCTGCTCGCGGCGCGACGCCTTCAGCAGCGTCTCCGGCGCCACCCCGCGCGCCGTCACCAGCCCGGCGGTATGATCCGCGCCCTGCGGGCTCGTCGCGTAGGTGATGCCCATCGCCTTCAGCGTGCGCGGCTCCCACGCCGGCAGCCCCTGCCCTTTCACCACCGGCACGCGGTCGATGCCAAACGTGCGCGCGACGTGCGCGGTGCCGCCGCCGAGCGTGCGCCCGATCGGAGTGCCCGCGCGGATCTCGTCGAAGAGCCGCAGCACGCCGTGCCAGTCTCCCCACGGCAGCACGCCCGCCTCCATCGCGACGCCAACCGCGTTCCCCATCTCGATCGCGTCGAGGCCGAGGTCGTCGCAGGCGCGGTCCATCCGCGCCACGGCGTCGATATCGTCGACCTGCAGGTTCGAGCCGAGCAGCGCCACCGTCTCGAACTCGAGCGCCGTCGTCACCTGCGCGCCGCGCGCGTCGTTGAACAGCACCGCGCACTTGATGATGCAGCCGGCCATACAGGGCAGCATCCGGCCGCCGCGCTCCTCGCCGAGTGCCGCGATGTGCTGTCCGCCGAGCATGGCGGCGCCCGGCATTGTCCCGAGCCGGTGGTTCTTCACGGGCAGCGACTGCACGTCGTCGCGGTTCACGAACTTGATCACGCCCGCCGTGCCGTAGCGCGACAGGTTGTGCGTGCGCGGGTCGTCGAGCACGACCTTCGAGAACTCGAGCATCGCCGTGCGGAACGCCGCGGGGTCCGCCGCCTCGACGTTCTTCGCGCCGCCATCGTCGACGACGATCGCCTTCAGCCCCTTTGCGCCCATCAGCGCGCCGAGGCCGCCGCGAGCGGCGTGGCGCGTCGGCCTGCCCTCCGGATCGTTGACCGCGATCGACGCCGCCGCCATACGCCATTCGCCCGCCGGGCCAATGCTCACGACGGCGCGCGTCTTGCCGCTCGCGCCGGCGAGCAGGCGCTCGGCCGTGGCGTAGTTGCCCAACCCCGCGAGGTCGCCCGCGCGCTCGAAGCTCCAGCCTCCATCCGGCGCGATGCGCAGCACGCGCAGCTCACCGTCTTCCGGCACACCTTCAACGATCACGGCCTTGATGCCGAGCTTCGCCAGCTTGTGACCCAGCACGCCGCCGACGTTCGACTCCTTGAGGCCGCCCATCAGCGGGCTCTTGCCGCCGAACGACGTCCGCCCGGAGGTCGTGATTGCCGTGCCGCCGAGCAGCCCGGGCGCGAAGACCAGCTTCGCGTCCCGCGACAGCGGGTGCGCGCGTGGGTCCGTCTCTGTGGCGATGATGTGCGACGTGAGCGCACGACCGCCGAGCAGGCGCCAGCCTTCCGGCGCGGCCTCGATGGCGACGCGCAGCCGGGACATGTCGACGCGCAGCACGTTGGACATCACGGCCTCAGCGGGGCTCTGCGGGGATGCCGCAGTATGGCAGCACGGGCCCGCCCATGGCCAGAGGACGCGCCGCTATACTGAAGCATCGGCTCGACGGAAGGTCGACGCCAGTGGTGGAAGCGGTGTGCTCGTCCCGCCCATGAAGCTGCGCCTGACCCGGCTCTTCACCTACCCATCGGCCCACGTGCTGTCGGTCGCCGGCGACGTCACGCGCGTGCGCATCGATGGCCTCGTGTGCGATCGCGTCTGCGCCGCACGCAGCCACCGCGCGCTCGCCCGCATCGAGGGCGTGCGCAGCGTCAGCATCGACTTCGACGCGGGGATCGCGACGGTCGAAGGCCCAGCGGCCCCCGGCGGCGTCTATGCTCGCGCGATCGACGGCGCCGCCGCCGGCCGGCCGCTGCGGCGTGCGCTCGATGCGCTGCGCCGTGCGCTGCCGCGGCGCGCGGATCGCGGGGAGAGGACGGCGTGAAGATCGGCGCGCACGTCTCGACCGCCGGTGGGCTCGCGACGGCATTCGACCGCGCGGAGGCGATCGGTGCCGAGTGCATCCAGATCTTCGAATCGGCGCCGCAGCAGTGGGGCACGGCGAAGCTCACCGATGAGCAGGTCGCCGCCTTCCGCGCACGCATGGCGGAGACCGCCATCGCGCCTGTCTTCATCCACGGCAAGTACCTGATGAACCTGGCGAGCGCCGACGACAAGATCTTCCGCACGTCGGTCAGCACGCTGCGCAGCAGCCTCAACATCGCCGGCCGCATCGGCGCGAGCGGCGTCATCTTCCACACGGGCAGCCACAAGGGCATGGGGCTCGAAGCGGTCTTCGAGCAGATCTGCGGCGCCTGCGTGAAGGTGCTCGCCGACACGCCGGAGGAGACGCTGCTGATCTTCGAGAACACCGCCGGCGGCGGCGACACGATCGGCTCGAAGTTCCACGACCTGGGAAAGATTCTGAAGCGCATCGGCAGTCCGCGCGCGCGGGTGTGCATCGACACGTGCCACGCCTTCGCCGCCGGCTACGACCTCAGCACAAAGGACGGCGTCACGGCGACGCTCGAGGAGCTGGAGCGCGAGATCGGCGCCGGGAACGTCGCGGCGATCCATTGCAACGACTCGAAGACGCCGCTCGGCGCCGCACGCGACCTGCACGCGAACATCGGCGAAGGCTACATCGGCGAGGCGGGGTTCGAGGCGCTGCTCGCGCACAGGGCCCTGCGCGACGTGCCGTTTGTGCTCGAAGTCCCCGGCTACAAGCTCGACGGCGCCGCGAAGGGCCCCGACCAGCCGAACATCGACCGCCTGAAGGCGATCCGTGCGCGGGTCGGTGCGGGGTAGGGGTGCTGCCTGCGCGCCCGTCCACGGTCCGGGGCGCTGCTCGCCGTGCGCCGCCCGTTGCCTGTTGTCAGCGCGCCGCGGCGGGTTGCTGCGCTACGCGGCGCCACCGGTCGCCGCCGTCGCTGCGCCCTGGAGCCTGACGTCGAACATCTCCGCCAGCAGCGCGAAGAACACCTGCACCGAACGCAGATGCTTGCGGCTCTTGCGGTAGATCAGCGAGATCTGGCGGCGAGGCATCGCCGCATTGCTCACCGCGATCGGCACCAGCGTCCCGATCTCCAGCTCCCGCTGCGTCGACACCTTCGGCAGCATGGCGATGCCAAGTCCCTCCTCCACCATCTTCTTCGTCCCCTCGATGGTGTCCAGTTCCATCAGCGTGCGCGGCACCACGCCGTTCTGCCGGAAGACGTTCTGGATCAGCGCCGTGTAGCTGGAGCCCTTGTCGAACAGGATCAGTGACTCCCGCCCGACATCCTCGATGCTCGCCGTACCGCCTCTCGCGAAGCGGTGCTGCGGCGCTGCCACGAGCACCAGGTCGTCCTCGTAGAGCGGCACCGTCACGATGTCCGGGTGGTGCACCGTCCGCTCGAGCGCGCAGTGGACGTCGTCGTTCAGCACCATCTGCAGCACCTGCTCCGACCGGCCAGTCTGCACGCTGACCTCGACGCCTGGGTAGAGCGTGCAGTACTTCTTGAGGATGCGCGGCAGCACGTACGTCGAAACGGTCAGCGCCGAGCCGAGCTTGAGCGTGCCCAGCTCCAGGTTGCGCATGCCGTCGAGCGCGTCGCGCCCGTCCTGCAGCGCCTTCAGCGCCCGGCGCGCGTACGGCAGGAACGATGTGCCCATCTCCGTCAGCCGCACGCCCCGGCCGTTCCGCTCGAACAGCGACTCGCCGAGGTCGCGTTCGAGCGCCTGGATGCGCGCCGTCACCGACGGTTGGGTGAGGAACAGCGCCTCCGCTGCCTTGCTGAAGCTGCGGTGCTGCGCGACCTGTACGAAGGCTTCGATCTGTCCGAGGTCCACGTCGTGCCTGGTGACTGGCCCGCCAGCGGCATACGGCCCGTCCGGGGTGGCGGGCGGGCCTCACGTATCGGCCCGGTCTATAGAGACGATAGTGTGCCACCGCCGTGCATCGATTTCAAGCCGGCCGTCAACGGATGCCCGTATCGCCGTGGACGACGACCGCCGTGAAGGCGCCGGTCCGCACAGTCACCGGCAGCGCGATGATGCGCGGGAAGGTGCAGCCCGGCCCGGCTGCGGGACAGGGCGCCCGTTGGAGCGTATACGTGCCCGGCGGCAGCGCCAGGCGGAAGTGCCCGTCCGCGCCGCTCGCCGCCGTCCCGGCGATCTGGCCGCCGGCCGGCGCGCCCACGTACGCGGCGAGCGTGACCGCGGCCGGACGGTCCGCGCACGGGCTGTCGACGCGCTCGACGGGGCACGTCGGCCCGACCAGCACGACGCCCTCGACGCCGCTGACGCCCGTCGGGGCGGGCGTCAGCGTCGCCGGGGCCACCGTGGGCGCTGCGTAGCGCGTTGGCGTGCCGAGCGGCGTGCGGTGCGCACTGGCGGTCGCGCACGCCGGCACCGCGGTCTCGCCACCGGGGCAGTCCTGGATGATGTACGCGGGGGCCGGCGTCGCAGGTGGCGGAGATGCGCCGGTGCCACACGCCGCGGCGAAGAGCGCGAGCACCGCGAGAGCAACGATCGTCTTCATTATCGACGTAGACGCTCGCGGCACGGCGATTGTTCCCGCCTCCCACGTCGCGCCTCCGATCCCCCTCAGCACGATACCCTCTCCTCGCACGCGCCGGTACACTGCGTTGAACAGAGACGTGCGCTGCAGGACGGCTGTCCACCACCGAAACAGGCACGGGAGGCTGCACGGTGGGCGCGCAGCGCCTGGCGCGCAGCCCGCGCGGGCTGAAGGCCCGCGCTCCGAGTGCACAGAAGCCCCTCATCCGGCGGCGAGGAGGAGAGCGTGCTCAAGACGCACTACTGCGGCGACCTGCGCGAGAGCGACGAGGGCGCGGACGTCGTCCTCGCCGGCTGGGTGCACCGCCGCCGCGATCACGGCGGCCTCATCTTCATCGACCTGCGCGATAGCCGCGGCATCGTCCAGGCCGTCTTCCACCCGAAGGACGCGCCCGCAGCGCACGCCGTCGCCAGCGAGGCGCGGAACGAGTACGTGCTGCAGGTGCGCGGGAGGGTGCGGCACCGCCGCCCGGGCACGGAGAACGAGAAGCTGCCGACGGGCGCCATCGAGGTGCGGGCGGAGAGCGCGCAGGTGCTGAACCCCGCGAAGACGCCGCCCTTCTACATCAACGAGGACGCCGAGGTCAGCGAGATCCAGCGCCTGCGTTATCGCTATCTGGACCTGCGGCGCGAGCGCATGCGCGGCAACATCGTCCTGCGGCACCAGATCGCGCAGAAGATCCGCCGCTTCCTCAGCGAGCGCGACTTCATCGAGATCGAGACGCCGGTGCTGGCGAACCCGACGCCCGAAGGCTCGCGCGACTACCTGGTGCCGAGCCGCCTGAACCCCGGCAACTTCTACGCGCTGCCGCAGTCGCCCCAGCAGTTCAAGCAACTGCTGATGGTCGCCGGCTTCGAGCGCTACTTCCAGATCGCGAAGTGCTACCGCGACGAGGACCTGCGCGCCGACCGCCAGCCCGAGTTCACGCAGCTCGACCTGGAGATGTCGTTCGTCGAGCAGGAGGACATCCTCCAGCTCATCGAGCAGCTCTACATCGAGATCGGGCGCGAGCTGCGGCCGGGGCTGCGGATCCCAGCCCCGTTCCCGCGCCTGACGTACGAGGAGGCGATGCGGCGCTTCGGCAGCGACAAGCCAGACCTGCGCTACGGCCTCGAGCTGGTCGACCTGACGAACGCCGTGCGCGGCACGCAGTTCATGGTGTTCAAGTCGGCGACGGACAGCGGCGGCTCGGTCGAGGGCATCTGCGTGCCCGGCGGCGCAGCCTTTACCCGCAAGGAGATCGATGCACTGACGGCGACGGTGCAGACGTACGGCGCGAAGGGCCTCGTCTCGGTCGCCTACCTCGCCGACCCAGCCGCCGCGACGGAAGAGGAGGTGCGCTCGCCGGTGATGAAGTTCCTCGGCCTCGACCTCGCACGGTCGCTCGGGACGATCGCCGGCGCGAAGGGTGGTGACCTCCTGCTCGTGGTCGCTGGCGTCGGCGGTCGGCCGGCGAAGGAGCCCGGATCGGCGGGCCGCGTCAAGCCCGCGCTCGACGCCCTGCGCCGCGCGCTCGCTGTGAAGCTCGCGCTCGCCGACCCCGACACGTTGCAATTCTGCTGGATCCTGGAGTTCCCGCTCTTCGAGTGGAGCGACGAGGACGAGCGCTTCTACAGCGTGACCCACCCGTTCACCGCTCCGGTCGATGCCGACCTCGCGACGTTCGCCTCCGACCCCGCCGCCGCGCATTCGAAGTCGCACGACCTGACCTGCAACGGGCAGGAGATCGGCGGCGGCAGCATCCGCATCCACCAGCGGGAGATGCAGGCCGATGCCTTCCGTGCGCTCAAGCTGACGGAGAAGGAGACGCGCGAGCGCTTCTCGCACATGCTCGAGGCGTTCGAGTTCGGGGCGCCGCCGCACGGTGGCATCGCCATGGGCCTCGACCGCACGGCCGCGCTCTTCGCGCAGGACGACGATATCCGCGAGGTCATCGCCTTCCCGAAGACGAAGAGCGCCTCCGACCCGATGACGGGCGCGCCGCTGCCGGTCGACCCCGCGCAGCTCGATGAGCTCGGCCTGCGGCTGAAGGAGCCGTGAGGCGCCCGCAGCGGGTTACGCCGCCTCCGCCTCTTCCTCCGGCGCCGGCGGACTGACGGCCCAGAGGTCTTCGGCCAGCAGCGCCGCCAGCGTCGAACCGTCGGTCGGGCACTCCGCACACTCGATGACCGCCGCAGGCGCGAGCTCCTGCAGCCGCTCGACGACCGTCACCGCCGCGTCGCGCGTCGTGTTCGGCAGCAGGATACACGTCATGGCCCCGACCGTGCCGGCGAGGTCGATCGCCCGCAGGCACGTGCGCGCCGCGGTAGCGATGATCCGGCGCGCGTCCTCGTCGGCCTGCATGAGCCGCAGCATCGTGAACTTCTGGCCGTAGCGCTGCGCACGGGCGATCTCCTCTTCCACGCGCAGGCGGAAGTACCAGTCCGCGAGCAGTCCCGTCTCCCGGTCGAACGTCGGCCGGCGGCGGTCGCCGGCGATGCGCTGGACGACGGCCGGCGCCGCCGCGGCGGCCTCTGCGCGCGCCGCCTCGCGCTCGGTGATGCGCGCACCACGCCATGCGAGAGCGGCGATGGCGGCCACCGCCACGACCTGGAGCGGCAGCCTGGCCGCCGCCGTATCCACCAGCGACGTGGCGGCGAGCGCGGCAAGACCGGCGATCAGCGCCGGCGCCAGCGCCACGAGCATCTTCGTGTTGCGTTGCTCCATCTAGCGGCCTCCCTTCGGTCCTTCGCAGTGCACCGGCAGCCCCGCGAGCGCCGCGGGCACGCCGCCGTTGCAGCCGTCCGGCGGCCGCGGCGTCTGCAGGCGCGTGGACAGCGTGAACGTCGTCCCGTCGGAGCGATACAGGTAGTCGTACGTCCCATCGTTGTACGGTAGTTGCGCGCTCACGGAGGACAGCTTGCAGCCGGCGTCCCCGCTGTCCTTGCACAGGGCCGTCGTCGCGCCGCCGGTCGAGGGGTACATGCCGAAGCGCTGGCGGTAGGTCTCGAGCGCGCCCGCGAGCGTTTGCAGGTCGAGCAGGCGGCGCGCGTCGAGCAGTTGTTCCCAGAGCTGCGGCGTCGGCGCGGCGGCCGGCGTCGCGATCGATGTCGACGTGGCCGTCGCGACCGCCTGCCGCGGCGCTGGAGCGCCCGCGCGGCTGCCGCCGGCCGCGCCGGCGGCGACCGAGATGACCGCCACCGCCAGCAGCGCGGCGAGCGAGCCCAGGTAGAGCGGGTCGCGGAGTAGTTTGGACAATTCGCAATACCCCTGCTGGGACTGTCGTCACCAGCGCGGGCCGGCCGCAGTCAGGGGATCCCCCTATTCGGGAAGTGAGAGGTTGGAGGCGGGAGGTCGGGGCTGGCGCGCGGTGGCGCGCAGCCGCCCCCGGCTGCGCAGCGGCGTCCGCCCGCGCGTCCGCGCCCCTATTCGGGAAGTCAGAGGTTGGAGGCGGGAGGTCGGAGGCTGGCGCGCGGTGGCGCGCAGCCGCCCCCGGCTGCGCAGCGGCGCTCCGACGCCCTACCGGGGCTCCGTCAGCCGCGCCGGGTCGAACAGCTCTGCGATCTGCTCGTCCGTCAGCAGACCCTGCCGGCGCACGACCTCGACGATCGTCTCGCCCGTCCGCGCCGACTCCTGCGCCACCTTCGCCGCCGCGCTGTAGCCGATGAGCGGGTTCAGCACCGTCGCCAGCCCCACGCTCGATTCGAAATAGCGCCGCGCCCGCGCCGCGTCGGCGGTGATGCCGCGCACGCAGCGCTCCGTCAGCGCCGAGATGGCGTTCGTCAGAATGTCGTACGACTGCAGCAGGTCGTGCGCGATCACCGGCATCATCACGTTCAGGTCGAGCTGCCCCGCCTGCGCCGCCAGCGCGATCGTCGTGTCGTTGCCGACGACCTGGAAGCACACCATGTCGGTCATCTCCGCCATCACGGGGTTCACCTTCCCCGGCATGATCGAAGACCCCGGCTGCACCGCCGGCAGCGCGATCTCCGCGAGCCCCGTCCGCGGCCCCGAGCTGAGCAGCCGCAGGTCGTTCGCGATCTGGATCAGGTCCAGCGCCAGCGTTCGCAGCGACGCCGACACATGCGCGAAGTCCGACATCGACTGCGTCACCGAGATCAGGTTGCCCGCGGGGCGCAGCTCCAGCCCCGGGATCTCGCGCGCCACCGTCGCCGCGTACTCGGGGTGCGTGTTCATGCCGGTGCCCGCCGCCGTGCCGCCGAGGTTGAGCTCCCGCAGGCACGCCGCCGCTTGCTCGACGCGCCCGAGGTCGCGCCGCAGCGTCCACGCCCACGCCGCGAACTCTTGCCCGAGCCGGATCGGCACCGCGTCCTGCAGGTGCGTGCGCGCCGACTTCAGGATGGCGTCAAACGCACGCCCCTTGCCGTCGAGCGCGCCCGTCAGCTCCTCGAGCGCGTGCAGGAGCGCCGGCGTCATCGAGAGCGCGGCAATGCGGATCGACGCCGGCACGGTGTCGTTCGTCGACTGGCTCATGTTCACATGGTCGTTGGGGTGCACCGGCGTGTAGGCGCCGCGCGCGCCGCCGAGGATCTCGTTCGCGCGGTTGGCGATGACCTCGTTGGCGTTCATGTTGTAGGAGGTGCCGGCGCCCGCCTGGAACGCATCGACCACGAACTCATCGCGCAGCCCGCCCGCCGCGATCTCCTGCGCGGCCTGCTCGATCGCCCCGGCGAGCTTCGCGTCGAGCTTGCCGAGCTGGCGGTTGGCGCGCGCCGAGGCGTACTTGATCAGCGCCGTCGCGCGGATCAGCGCCGGGTGCGACCGCAGGCCGGAGATCGGGAAGTTCTCGACCGCGCGCTGCGTCTGCGCGCCGTAGTACGCCTGGGCCGGCACCCGCACCTCGCCCAGCGAGTCACGCTCGATGCGCCATTCGCCCGCCATGCCTACAGCCTACCGCGCGGGGGGTGAGGGTGGCGGTGCTCCGGCCGGACGGGCGTATCCGGCTCAGGCGCTGTACAGGAGCTCGACCCCCTCGCCCGCTTCGAGCGCGGCAAGGATCTCGCTGGTGGCCCGCCGTTCATCGTCGCTTTGCGGAATGAGATCCTTGAGAGCGGCGAGCACCTCCGGCTCGGGCAGCAGCGCGCAGTAACGGATGTCGAAGTCTTGGGCGTGGTCATCCAGGATGGCCGCAAGCGCGGAGCTCACGCGTAATGCCTCCGCCCGGGGGTTGATTTGGACGTACGTGGCCATGAGCCCTCCTTCCCTAGTCTTCCCGGGCAAATTCCTCTGCCAGCGCATCCACGATCTTGTGCATCGGCACGCCCATCGGTAGTGCGGTCAGCCGAAGGTCAATGCGTCGTTCGTTGGCCCGCAACGCAGCGCGATGGAACAAGCGTCCCCGCTCCTTCAGTGACAGCCACGTTGTCTGGCGACAGGGATACGCGAGACAGACGATCACGTGCGGAGCGGATGTGGTGTTCGCGTAAGCGAGCACCTGCAGCAGATCATCGCGATGCCGCTCGCGCAGTTCTTCCTCCAGGTCGCCCCAGCGTCGCTCCTGCATTTCCTCCCAGTGTTCCTTGTACTTTGCGTCGATGATGATCGTCGTGTCGCCGCGATCGAGCAGCAGGTCGGGTACCAGGGACTTCTGCGATCCGACGTACGGCGGTTCCCACTCGATAGGAGTGAGGGTCTGCCGCTTGCGACCCGATCGCACCGTGCCGCCGATGCGGCGAGACACGCCAACCAATACAGCCTCTACCCACGCCTCGAAGAACTGCTCCATCGACATGCGCCACGGCAGACCTTCGAGGTCGCTTAGCCCGCCGAGTCCCCGCTCATCGACCGTCCACTGCACCGCTTGCAAGCCATCGAAGAACGCGCTCGACTTCAACGGGCTGCGGAGCCAGGCATCAAATTGAAGGGCGGTAGGTGGATGTGGTGGGGCGTCACGCACCCGCTCGATCAGCGAGTTGCACAGCTCGATGAGTTGGATCACGAATACACCGGCCGACGACTGCCCGGCCAGCGAGTCGAACTGCTTCTGCAGCGTGAAGCGAATCGCCGAACGCAGCGCACGATCATCGCGGAGATCCGGAAAGCGGCATGGAACGCGTGTGAAGTGCGCGCGCGGCATCTGGCGCACCGCGTAATTTGACCAGTCGACCGTCCCCCGAGGGGCGCTTCGATGCTCCTCAACAAGTTCGAAGCGGCGGGCCAATTGATTCAGCAGTGCCTCAATGCGAAACAGAACGATCGCGGAGAGCACCCACGGTGGCACATTGCGCTCCGAGCGTGGCAGCAGCGGAAGAGCAAGCGGGGCCGGGATTACCCGCCAGCCCATGTCGGACAGCATCGGCCCGATCCCTGGCCAGTCGAACCGCGGCTTCACAACAAGCCCGTACTCGATCTGGCCGCTTGTCGGGGACACGAGCGGCACTGCGCCGACCTTCGTCGTCGCTTGGAACTGGAGCGACACTGTACTCCCATCGTAATGCGGTTCTACGGTCGTGCCGAGCTGACCCAGCGTCGCGCGGTTTCGAGCGATGAACTGCGATGAGAGGCGGGCGGACTGTGCCGACGCATCACGAGGCATGGCGCCACGCAACAAGAACGCAGCCTCCACGGCGGTGGATGAGGAGTCGGATAGCTCGATGCATCGGGGCGCGGCTGTGCGTGTCCTAGTCGCTGCCATAATGGTCTGCGGCACGCGTACGGCTTTCGATCCATTGCAGGTACGCACGGATCGGTTCAGAGAAGCCACCCACGTACCCTTGCGACAGATACTCGCGAAGGAGAGGCGCGAGCGTCACGTTCAATTGCGTCGCGGGATCCATCGGCGGTTTGACGAGGAAGTACGAGTGGCCGGGTACCAGGTCAAATGCGTCTCCCCGCGCGTGCTCGACGAAGATCATGACGAGGTCGTCGAACGCTCGCTTCATCAGTGGGTCGCCTTGCGCCTCGATGACTCGTGCCTGCGGCCAAAGTTTCGCGAAGGCGAAGCGCCTGCG
>JAGWOC010000012.1 GCA_028872875.1 Chloroflexota bacterium
CACGTCGCAGGCGTCCCAGTCCTTGACGACCGAGTTCCACTCGCCGCCCGTGTAGCGCGCCGGCTTCTGCACCCGCGCGAACACGCCGTCGAGGTTCCGCACCACAGCCATATCCACACTCCTCAGCACCCATCCTATCGGGCGCGTAGTGCCTTATCAATTGTGCCAGAGAGATGCCCGGTGCCATGGTGTACTCTTCCGACAGCAGCGTCGGTGCCTTGACGGGAGATACGGTGACGGAGACTGTAGATGCGGCACGTGCGTCACGGGATGTCGAGTCGCTCGGCAGGCCGGAAGACGCTGCCCGTGAGCTGAGCGCGTTCGCGCGCGACGCCGCTGTCCTCTCGTCGGACCGCGAACGCCTGATTGAGCTCTACGAGAAGCAGTGGGTCGCCATTTACGATGGCGAAGTGCGGGCACACGCGCGCGGCTTGCCGGCCCTGCTTGCGCGGGTCGACCGCCTCGGGCTCCCGCGCGCGCGCACCATCGTCCGGTACATCGACCGCAATGAGCGCACGATGATACTCTAGGGCCATCATGCTTCGGGGACGGTTTGGCAACACCACGGGGCGGCCCTATATCGAGGGCCGCCTTCTGCTTCCGCGGCTCGCGCTGCGATCGGAGATCTCGTTCTGCATCGACACCGGCGCTGACCGTACGATCCTGCTGCCGAGCGATAGCATGCGCATGAACCTCGACTTCTCGCGTCTCGGGAACAAGGCCGTCGCCGTTGGCATTGGCGGTGCCGCCGCGATGTTCGATGAAGAGGCGGTGGTTGCCTTCGCCGACAAGCTTGCGGTGTACGTCAACCGGCTGCGCATCAAGATCGCCGCCAATCAACCGAGCATCCGCGACCTTCCCTCGCTGCTCGGGCGCGACGTCCTGCATCGTTGGCACATGAACTACCACCCGGGCGGGAATCGGTTGACCATGCGCGTGGTAACCGCGGATCGCATCCTTCCCCTCGGGACTCGCCGGTGGCGAGACAAGGCGACGGGCGCCGCGCCCTATCTCGTCCCCACCGCACTCCCCACCACGCCGCCCTCTTCCGCCCACGCGTACGGCATCGCCGGCGTGTTGCACGCGACGCCGGCCTCCCCCGCGCGGTCGAGCGCGATCAGCCCGCCCGACGCGCCGAGCCGCCGCGCCAGCAGCGCGACCGCCGCCTCGCACGCCGCCTGTGCGGACGCGCCGCGTGCGATGTCGTCGCAGACGCGCTTGCTCGCGACGAGCTTCATCAGCGCCTCACCGTCGCCCGTCGCGGCGACCGCGGCCGAGGCGTTGTCGGCGTAGCCGCCGCAGCCCGCGAGCGGGCTGTCGCCGATGCGCCCCGGCATCTTGCGCGGGATGCCGCCCGTCGAGACGGCGACCGCCAGGTTGCCCGCGCGGTCGCGGGCCACGGCGCCGACGGTGTCGCCCGCCGCCTGCGCCGCGTCGGCCGGGTGCAGCGGCCAGCCCCGCGTGTCGCAGCGCGGGAAGCCGATCGCGTCCGCGAACCGCGACGCACCCTCGCCCGCGAGCAGCGTGTGCGGCGTGTCCGTCATCACGCGCCGCGCCAGGCTCACCGGGTTGCAGACGTCGCGCACGACGGCGACCGCGCCCAGCCCCAGCGTCGCGCCGTCCATGATCAGCGCGTCCATCTCCACGTCGCCCGCGAGGTTGCGGAAGCTGCCGCGGCCGGCGTTCAGCGACGGCTCGTCTTCGAGGAGGCGCACCGCCGCCTCGACCGCGTCGAGCGCGCTGCCGCCGCGCGCGATGATCGTCTCGCCGGCGCGCGCCGCCTCCTCGCACGCGGCAAGCGCGCGGCGCAGCCGCTCGGCCTGCCCGGCCCAGCCGCCAGCGCCGCCGTGCACGATGATGCTCGCCTTCACGCCGCCCTGCTTACGCTTGTGGCCGCTGGCGGCGCTCTCCCCAGCGGTCCCAGTACGTGACCTTCTCGGGTGGCAGCCGCGCCGGCTCGCCGAAGGACCCGCGCGGATGCCCGACCGGGATCAGCGCCATCGTGTCGACGTCCGCCGGGATCCCGAGCAGCTCCTTCACGTCCTGCTCGTGCAGCCGGTGCAGCGTTGTCAGGGTCGTGCCCAGCCCGAGCGCGCGCGCCGCCAGCATCAGGTTCTGCACCGCGGGATAGATCGACGCGCCCGCGCTCAGGTCGGCGCCGCGGTTGCCACGCTGCGTCGCGATGATCAGCACGGGCACCTCCGCCAGATGGTTCGCCAGGTAGTCCGCCGACCTGAAGGTGCGCGCCATCGCCTCGTTCGCCAGCATCGCCTCGCGGTTGCGGCCGTAGACCTTGTTCCATCCGTCGAGATACCAGGCGCCGATCGTTCGCTTCGCCGCCTCGTCGCGGACCACGATGAAGTTCCAGCCCTGCGCGTTGCCGCCGCTCGGCGCGTGGATCGCCGCGTCGAGGATCGTCCACAGGTCATCGTCCGAGACCGGGTCGGGCTTGAGGCGCCGCATCGCCCGCTGCGTCCGCACGACGTCGAAGAAGTCCACGCTGTCACCTTTCGTGATCGAAGAGACACCGCCGCTTGTGGGTATGATGATCCCCTGGCTTTCGCCAGTCGCCGGCCCGCTCACCCGCGCGTGAGCCGCTCGACGATCCCTTCGAGCTCATCGTCGCTGTGGAAGCGGATGACGATGCGCCCGCCCGTGCGCCCCCTGGTCAGCGATACGCGCGCCCCGAGCGCGCCGCGCAGCGACGCCTCGATCTCGCGTACCTGCGGATCAGGTTTCTGTACCTGGGCGGCGGCGCGCGCGCCGTCGCGCCTGGCCGGCGCCGTCTCCTTGAGCAGCCGCGCGATCTCCTCCGTCTGGCGCACCGTCAGCGCGTCGGCGACGATCCGCCGCCAGGCGTCGAGCCGCGTCGGCGAGCCCTCGATGGCCAGCAGCGCCCGCGCGTGGCCTTCGCTGATCTGGCCGGAGGTGAGGCTGGCGCGGATGTCCTCCTCGAGCGTCAGGAGCCGGATCGTGTTCGCCACCCGCGTCCGGCTGCGGCCGACGCGCTGCGCGATGCGCTCCTGCGTCATACCGAAGTCGTCGGCGAGCCGCTTGAACGCCGCCGCCTCCTCCAGCGGGTTGAGGTCCTGCCGCTGGAGGTTCTCGACCAGCGCCATCTCGAGGAGCGCGGCGCCCGCCGCCTCGCGGACCACCACCGGCACGCGCGTGACGCCCGCCAGGCGCGCCGCCTGCAGGCGGCGCTCCCCGGCGATGAGCTGGTAGGTGCTGACACCCATCTCCGAGCGCACCTGCGTCACGACGAGCGGCTGCAAGATGCCGTGCTCGCGGATGCTCTCCGCCAGCTCGCGCAGCGACTCCGCGTCGAAGTGCGCCCGCGGCTGCTCCGGATTCGGCACGACCAGGTCGATGTCGACGGTCTCGGCCGCGGACGACCCCTCGCCCGTCTTCGGGATGAGCGACGACAGCCCGCGTCCCAGTGCCTGCCGGTGAGATGACGTCATGCCGGTACCTCCGTCCTCGACCTGCCGTGCGGCCCGTCCGGGTTGATCAGCTCCATCGCCAGCTCGCCGTACGCCCGTGCGGCCCGCGACGACGGGTCGTACTGCGAGATCGCCAGCCCGTGGCTGGGCGCCTCGCTCAGCCGCACGCTGCGCGGGATCACCGTCGCGAACGTGTTGGCGAAGTGCGCCCGCACCTCGTCCGCTACCTGCTGCGAGAGGTTCGTGCGGCCGTCGAACATCGTCAGGAGCAGCCCCCGCAGCCGCAGCGATGAGTTAAGATTTCTTCGCACCAGCTCCAGTGTCGCCGTGAGCTGGCTTAACCCCTCGAGGGCCAGGTACTCGCACTGCACCGGCACGATCACCTCATCCGCCGCTGACAGCGCGTTCACCGTCAGCAGCCCGAGCGACGGCGGGCAGTCGATGAGGATGTAGTCGTACGCGTCCCGTACGGCGTCGAGGGCCCGCTTGAGCCGGAACTCGCGCGCCATCATCGGGACCAGCTCGACCTCCGCGCCGGCGAGCGCGGGCGCGGCCGGCGCGAGCGTCAGCCCTTCGATGCTCGTCGGCACGGCGATATCCGCGACGGGCAGGCCGGCGATCACCACCTCGTATGTGGTCGCCCCGTCCGGGCGGATGCCCAGCCCCGCGCTCGAGTTCGCCTGGGGGTCGAAGTCGAAGATCAGCACCTGCTTGCCGTGCATGGCCAGCGCGGCGCCGAGATTGATCGCGGTCGTCGTCTTGCCGACGCCGCCCTTCTGGTTCGCCAGCGCGATCACCGCGCTCACCGCAGCGCCACCTGCGGGTACTGCCGTAGCCGCGCTTCGATCTCCTCCCGCCCGGGGATGGATGTGACGCCGATGCCACTCACGGACAGGCTCGCCGCCGCCGCGCCGAAGCGCGCCGACTCCGTGGCGTCGCCCGTCTCGCGCAGCCGCACGAGGAGCGCCGTGGCGAAGGTGTCGCCGGCGCCCGTCGGGTCCACTTCGACCTCGGGGAAGGCGTCCATGCGCCGCCAGGCGCCCCGCACGCAGAGGCGCGCCCCCTTCCACGATTCGGTCATCGCCACCGTCGGCACCTCGCGCGTCCAGCGCTCGAGGGCGTCGCCGCCGTCACTCAGGTCCTCGTCCGAGACGAAGAGCACGTCGCAGCCATGCCAGAACGGCTCGCCGGTCCACGCCGTGTGCCGCACATGACCCGTGCCGTCTACCACGCGTAACCACCCTTGCGCCGATACGCCGCATAGCGGCGCGCGTACGAATAAGCTACCGAAGTCCGGCGCCAGCTCCCCGAGCACCGGGCCCAGCAACACAAGCGGCGCCGCACGCCACGCGTCCGGCACGATGTCGCGCGGGATCGCATCTGCCCGCGATCGTACGCTCTGGCGGCGCTGGCCGCCAACATAGACGTTCTCGAAACACGTCGTCGCCGCCGAGGTGTGCTGCACGACCTGCGCGAACGGCAGGGCCGCCTGGACGTCGAGGTCGTCGGCCGCCGCCGTGACGATGCCCACCGAGAGCCCCAGGCGGTGCGCCTGCACCGCCGCGAACGTCACGGTGCCGCCGAGCCGCCAGCCGTCCCCGGCGAGGTCTCGCACGGCGTGGCCGACGACGACGAAGTCCGGCGCTGTCATCGGCTGACGGCAGCCGTCATCGGCGCGGCGAGATCGAGACCTTGCGGTCGTCACCCTCGCCGCTGCTCTCGGTGGTCACGTAGCGGTCCTCGGCGAGCGCGATGTGGATGATGCGGCGCTCGTTCGGCGGCATCGGCTCGAGGGTCACCGGACGCTTCGTGCGCTTGACCTGGTCGGCCATGTGTCTCGCCAGCGTGTTGAGCTGGCGCTCGCGCCGCCGGCGGTACCCTTCCACATCGACGGTGAAGAGGATGCGTTCGCCGTAGCGGCGCATCATCATCAGGTTGAGCAGGTACTGCAGCGACGCCAGCGTCTCACCCCGGCGGCCGATCAGGATCCCCAGGTCGTCGCCCTCGATGTCGAGCACGGCCTTGACCAGCCCCATGCCGTCGCCCGGCGTCTCGGCGTCGCGGATCGACACGTCCGCCGTCACGCCCATGATCGCCAGCATCGTGTCGAGCGTCTGCGCCGCGACCTCCGCCTCGTCCTCGATGTACCCACTCTCGCCGTCGGGGCCGGTGTCGCCCGCCTGCCCCGCCGGCGGTTCGGCCGCGTCGCCGTCCGCGAGCAGCCGCACGCGGACGCGCGCCTGGCCGGCGCCGACCCCGAGGATGCCGCCGCGGCCCTCGCTGAGGACCTCGATGCTGACGTCCTCACGCGCGGCGCCGAGCTCGGCGAGCGCGTGTTCCACCGCTTCTTCGATCGTCTTACCGCTTGCCTCGACGTCGGCCATGGCGTTTCCTTCGTGTGCTCTGGCCCGCGGCGGCGGCCGCCGGCCCTCCATCTTCTTCGATCTCCGCTTCCGGCGCGCCGGACGCCGCTTCGTCGCGGCCGTTGCGCCCGGCCGCCTCGTCCCGCTGGTCCGCCTCCACGCGGCTGCGCTTGGCCGCGGGGGCGGGGGCCGGATTCACGGAGAGCAGACTCTTCCACTCGAACGTCCTGCCCATGTAGAAGTACTGGAGCACGACGCCGGAAGCGTTCGAGACCGCCCAGTAGAGCGCCAGGCCCGCGGGCACGTTGAGGCTCCAGAAGCCGAAGATGAGCGGCATCATCCACGTCATCATCTGCGCGGTCTGCGCCTGCTGCGAGTTTGCCGCTCCCGGCGCCGGTGCCGGCGTGATCATCTTCTGCTGGATGTACATCGTCGCGCCGACGATGAACGGCAGCAGGTACGACTTGTCCGGCACCGCCAGGTTCCAGAAGGCCAGAGTGCTGTTGAGGGGCACCGCCGTGTGGATGAAGGCCACCGGGTACAGGTTCTGAGACAGGGAGACGAGGCTCTCGGGCGCCGTCCCGAGCGAGGTGCGGATCACGTCGTAGAGCGCGATCCAGATCGGCATCTGCACCAGCATCGGCAGGACGCAGCCGAGGGGGTTGACGCCGTGCTCCTTGTAGAGCGCCATGGTCTCGGCCTGGAGCTTCTTGGGGTCCTTGCCCTTGTACTTCTTCTGCAGCTCCTGCAGCTTGGGCTGCATCGCCTGCATCGCCCGGCTCTGCTTGTACTGGCTCGCGGTGAGCGGCCAGGTGACCACCTTGGTGAGCAGGGTGAAGGTGATGATGGCGATGCCGTAGTTGCCGCCAAACACGCGTGCCAGCACCACGAGGATGTTCGTGATGGGGTACACAAGCAGCAGGTCGAACAGGGTGACGATTCCGCCCATAGCCGGTTAGGTCATCTCTACTTCAGCGTGTAGGTCGAGCTGGCGGTCAGTGCCTTCGTCGCGTCCAGGACGATGAGCTGTGCGCTCTGCGGCGACACGTACACTTTCCCTGACGCGTCTGCCGTGAGATTCGCGTACACCGTGCTGCCGGTGAGGAACGCGCTGCCGACCGCCTGGCCGGTCGAAAGGTCGAGCTTGTACACCTGCCCCGCCTTGTTGCCGACGATCAGCCCGCCGCCGGCGACGGCCGGTGATGACCGGACGGGCGAGCCGGTGTCGAACGGCTTCGGCCATTTCGGGGCGCCGCTCGCCGCGTCTACAGCGTACACTCTGCCATCCAGGTTCGCAGCATACACGACGCCGCCCTCGACGCGCGGCGCCCCCCAGAACCAGTTGCCGCCGGTGAACGACCACGCCTGCGTGCCGTCGGCCGCCTTCACCGCGTAGAGCTTGTTGTCGAAGGCGCCGACGTAGACGTAGGCGCCCGATACGGTCGCGGCCCCGGCGATGCCGGCGTTCGCGTTCTTGAACGTCCAGCGGGTCTTGCCGGAGGGGTCGAGCGCGTAGAGCGTGCCGTCGAGCGACGTCGCGTACACGATGCCATCGACGACGGTCGGCGTCGACCAGACCTCGCCGTTCGTCGGGACGGTCCATTTGATCGCGCCGCTGGCCGCGTCGGCCGCGTAGACCCGCCTGCCCTTCGAGCCGTAGTAGATCGTGTCGCCCGCCACCGCCACGCCGCCGATCATCTCGGAGCCAACGTTGGTGGCCCACACCAGATGGCCCGTCGCCGCGTCGAGCGCCAGCACGACGCCGCGGAACGCGGCCGCGTAGAGCGTCTTGCCATCGGCAGACACGCCGAGGTCGCCGTAGAACGCCTGGAGGTTCGACAGTGCATCCCTGGTGGCTGCCGTAGCGGCGTCGACGTCGGCGCTGAACTTCGACTTCTCTGCCGGCGATGCGGTGGTCGAGCTGAGGAACGTCTTCAGGTCGGTGATAGTTGGGCCCTGTGCGTTGAGCGCCTTCACCTTCGCGAGGAGCGTCGTCTTCTGGTCCGCCGGGATGCTGAGCGCGTCGACCTCCGCGCCGAGCCGGGCTGCGGCCGTGCTCGCGATGGGGTACGTCGTGCGGTCGACGGGGGGGAACTGCCAGACGGGCGTCGTGACGTTGGGCGGCAGCGCGTAGAGATGGCCGGTGTGGGCGGCGATGATGAGCTGCTCGCCGGTCGCGGACTTGAGGAGGAGCGGCGGCGACCACCCCTGCGGGCTCTGCGTGGAAGTACAGGCGGCCGCGAGCAGTGCCAACAGCCCGGCGGCGGCGAGCGCCAGCGCCCTGCGCCTGGCAACGCGGGTTTCACGTGAAACATGCGGCAGGGGCGCGACAGCGCCGGAGGCGGCTGGCGACAGGGGAGTAGGCATCAATGCCTGTCTCTCGGCACCGGCAGAGGTTCCTGTTTCACGTGAAACATGTGGTGCTACATCCTCGAACCGGGCGGCCACGTGGGGCCGCCCCTACAGACGCCGCCCAGAACCGGGCGGCCCGGCACTAGCCGTGGGATGCATGGCGCCGGTGGCTCCGACGCTCGGGTACCGGGTCATAGCCGCCGTCGTTCAGCGGGTTGCAGCGCAGGATGCGCCAGGCGGCCATCGCGCCGCCTACGAGCAGGCCGCGCGTGTCGATCGCCTCGTACGCGTACTCAGAGCAGGTGGGCGCGAAGCGGCAGGCGAGCGGCCGGCCGGGCGAGATGCGGCGCTGATAGAAGCGGATCAGGGCGAGTGCGGGGCGCTTCAATGGTGCTCCTTCCCCGGCGGACCCTCCGGCTGCAGATCGTCCGCGAGGACGCCCGCGCGCTTGAGCAGCACGGCGAGGGCGCGTTCGAGTGCTTGATACTCCGCCACCGCCGCGACCTTGCGCGCACCGACGACGATGTCCAGCCCGGGCTTCGTCGCAAGCGTCCGCGCGGCGGCCCGCAGCCGCCGCTTGACCAGGTTCCTCGTGACCGCGCCGCCGACCACCTTGCCGGCCACGAAGCCGAAGCGCGTGGCCTCGCCGCCGTTCGGCCTGACCCGGACTACCAGGAGCCGGTTGCCCTGCGTCTGCCCCTGGCGGTAGGCGGCGGCGAAGTCCTTCCGGCGGCGCAGCCGCTGCTCGCGGCGCATGCCCGGCGTCCCGCAGCCGCCCCTAGACCACGACGAGCCGCTTGCGGCCCTTCAGCCGCCGCGCCCGCAGCACCCTGCGGCCGGCCGCCGTCGCCATGCGATGCAGGAAGCCGTGGCGCCGCCGGCGCGGGATGCGCTTGGGCTGATACGTACGCTTGGGCACGGGGGCTCCTTACCACAAAGAATGCGCCCGACTCCGCGAGCGCTGCCCAGTATATGGAACCGCCGCCGCCGCGACAAGCCGCACGGTAACGCGCGTACGCCGTACCGTAAGGTAGCTCGTAAGGGCGAAGGGCGCCAGCTCCGGACGGTGACGCCCGACGGGCCCGATCGCCTATCATGCGGCCGATGGCAATGACCGGTCGCCAGCGGCCCGCGATCGAGCTGTCCTCGGTCGTGAAGGACTACGGCCGCACGCGCGCGCTCGCCGGCATCGATCTGCACGTCGAGCCGGGGCGGATCTTCGGCTTCCTCGGCCCGAACGGCGCCGGCAAGACCACGACGATCCGCATCCTCCTCGACCTGATCCGTCCGACGGCGGGCACGGCCCGGGTCCTCGGCTTCGACTGCCAGCGTCAGAGCATCGAGGTGCGGCGTCGCGTGGGCTACGTCCCCGGCGACCTGCGCATGTACGAATCGATGCGCGCCGGCGAGTTCCTCGACTTCATCGACAGCTTCCGGCCGGCGCGGCGCGACGCGGCATTTCGCGCCGCGCTGCTCGAGCGGCTGGCGCTCGACCCGGCGCGCCGCATTCGTGTCCTGTCCAAGGGCAACCGCCAGAAACTCGGCCTGATCCAGGCGCTGATGCATCGGCCCGAGCTGCTCGTGCTCGACGAGCCGACGAGCGGCCTCGACCCGCTCGTGCAGGAAGAGGTGAGCAGGCTGCTCGAAGAGGCCGTCGCCGACGGGCGCTCGGTCTTCCTCTCGTCGCATGCGCTGTCCGAGGTGGAGCGCGTGTGCCAGTCCGTCGGCATCATCCGCCAGGGCGAGATCGCCGCCGTCGAGGACGTCGCCAGGCTCAAGGCGCGCTCGATGCACGTCGTCGAAGTGACGTTCGCGGCGCCGCCGCCGTCCCGGCTGTTCGACCTGCCCGGTGTGCGCGTGGTCCGCGTGGACGGCAGCACCGTGCACCTGCAGGCGCACGATGGCATCGATGCGCTGGTGAAGGCGATCGCCACGCAGCGCGTGCTCGATCTGCGCACGGAGCAACCGAGCCTGGAGGATATCTTTCTCGCTTACTACACGGAGACGCCGGCGGCGCCTGCGCCGCTGTACGAGGAGCGGCCTGCGCATGCCTAGCGTGTTCACGAAGTCGCTGCGCGATCAGAAGTGGCAGATCGTGGGGTTCGGCATCGCGCTCGCGGTCATCGGGGCGCTCGACGTCTTCATCTGGCCCGCGTACCGCGACGCGCTCCAGAACCTTCAGGTGCCGCCGGCGTTGCAGGCATTTCTCGGGAGCGATCTGAGCATCGCCACCGGCCCGGGATTTCTCAGCTCGGAATTCTTCAGTTGGACACCGATTCTGCTCATCGTGTACGCGGTGATGCAGGGGACGGGTGCGATCGCCGGCGAGGAGGGGAGCGGGACACTCGACCTGCTGTTGTCCCAGCCAGTCGCGCGCCGCGATGTCCTCGTCCAGAAAGTGGCCGCCACCTGCCTCGGAAGCGTGCTGATGGTCACGATTGGCGCGGCCGGCTTCTTCGTCTCGGTGCCATTCGTCGACATCAACGTCACCCTGCGTGCAATCACCATGGCGATGGCGAACATGCTGCCGATCACGTTGCTGTTCTTCGCGCTGTCCCTGTGGCTGGGATCGATGGCGCCGAGCCGGGGTGTCGCGGCGGGCGGTGCGATCGGCGTCGTGACGGCCGCATATTTCGTGAACACGCTGGCGAACGGGGTGCAGGCACTCGATAGCCTGAAGTACGCGTCGCCGTTCTACTACTACGGCGCAGGCCTGCCGCTTGTGAATGGCATCTCCTGGCCGCACGTTGTGCTGCTGCTCGGGCTCGCGGCCATGTTCGTCATGCTCGCACTGCACGCCTTCGAGCGCCGCGACGTCGCGACCGGCGGCGGCGACATCGACGTGCTGGGCGCGCTCAGGCTCCGCCGGGGCGCGCGGCTGCGTGGAGGGTAGCGATGACGCTCGTTGCATCGCCGGGCCGCGACTACACTGGGGCGGGTCACGTACGGCCCGTCCGGGTTGAAGGAAACGCGATGTCCGCTCTGGCCAGCGACCGCCGCCTCGGCGAAGCCCCAGCGGGCCGTCCGGCTCAGGCGCGCCCGTTCCTGAAGTGGGCGGGCGGCAAGGGTCAATTGCTCGAAGAGCTGTCCAGCCGGCTGCCAGCCAGGTTTGGACGGTACTTCGAGCCGTTCGTCGGCGGCGGCGCGCTTTATTTTGCGCTGCATGGCGCGGGCAGGCTGCGTGCGGGAGCGGGGCTGAGCGATGCGAACGGGAAGCTAATCGATACCTACCGCGCCGTGCGCGACGACGTTGAGGCGGTGATCGCGCACCTGTCCGCGTTCTCGAACGACCGCGATCTCTACTATCAGGTGCGGGCTTGGCGGCACGAGGACCTCGATCCGCCACGCGCGGCGGCCCGCATCATCTTTCTCAACAAGACGTGCTACAACGGCCTCTTCCGCGAGAATTCGCGAGGGGAGTTCAACGTGCCCTTCGGGCGATACGTGCGGCCGACGATCTGCGACGCACCAAATCTTCGTGCCGTGGCGACCGCGTTGCGACGGGTATCCCTGCGGCAACAGGACTTCGGGAACGTGCCCGACCGTGTGAAGCCGGGCGACCTGGTGTACTTCGACCCGCCATACCACCCGCGGTCCGCCACGTCGTCCTTTACCCAGTACAGCGAGAATGGGTTCGGCGAAGACGAACAGCGGCGGCTGGCCCGCGTCGTCCGCGAGCTCGACGCCCGCGGCGCGTACGTGATGCTGTCGAACTCCGACACGCCCTTCATCCGGAAGCTGTACGCCGGACTGGTGATCGATGAGGTCCTGGCGGGCCGCGCGATCAACAGCAAGGCGGCGCGGCGCGGCAAGGTCACCGAGCTCATCGTGCGCAACTACGGGGCCGCCGCCCCGCGGCGAAGCCGTACGGCCCGCCAGGGGGGCAGTCGTGCCGGGCGGAGCTGAAGCGCCGCGCTCAGGGCGCGAGTTGGAGGACGAAGTGGAGCGCCTCGCGAGCGGGCTGGGATTACAGGCGCGGCGCGGGGTGCGTGTCGGTCGGCGGCTCTGGGGCGCTGAGCGGAGGATCGACCTCGTCCTCACCGACCCCGTTCAGCGAAAGAGCCTCGGCGTCGAGTGCAAGTTCCAGGGGGTGTCGGGGTCGGCCGAGGAGAAGATCCCCGCCACGGTCGCCGATATCTCCGCATGGCCCATCCCCGGTCTCGTCGTATTCGAGGGCGACGGCTTCAGCGCGAACATCCGGTCGTACCTGTTCTCGACGGGTCGCGCCGTGGAACTGCGCGACCTCGAGGCGTGGCTGCGGCTGTTCTTCGGCCTGACGGAGTGACGGAGCAGCGGGCGGGCGGGCGCTGAGCGGCCGTCAGTGCGTGCGGTTCCCGCCAACTGGCGCCGTGGGCATCGGCTCCGCGCCACCCTGCGGCGCCAGCAGCGCGATGCCGGCCGCCCGCAGCTCGTCGCAGGCGCGCCCTTCCGGCATCGACAGCTCGATGCGGTCGCCGTCCCGGGCGTGGATGAACAGCCGGATGTGGTCCCGTCCGGGGTAGGCGCCGATCAGGGCGATCAGCGCGTCGAGCCGCCTGCGGTCCTCGTCGGCGTCATCGGACTCGTGCAGGAAGAAGCGGAGCGTGCTCGGCGCCTCGTGTGGTGCGATGTCGCCGGCGGCGTGGCCGTTCGCGCCGGAGCGTCGCTTGCCCGCGTCGTCGCCGCCCCCCTGCCCGTTCGCCATCGCGCCCGGGCCCGCGCGCCGCACGTCCACGAAGCCGACGCCGGCGGACGCCCGCACCGCGCTCGTGAGCCAGTCCGGCACCGTGAAGCGCTCGTGGCTCACGGTGCCGTCCGCCGCCTGCACGAGCGACACCTGCTGCACCGCGACGTTGAGCCGCTCGCCGCGCTCGCGCACCCGCACCAGCATGAGCAGGATGTTGCCGGCGCGCCAGTACTCCTTCGTCCCCTCGTAGACGTCGGGCCAGACCGTCACCTCGGCCGTGCCGGAGAGATCCTCGATGCCCACCGAGACGAACGGCTTTCCTGCCTTCGTCGCGAGCGAGCGCACGGCGCCGACCATGCCGGCGATCACCACCTCGCGGCCGTCCATCTCCTGCGTGATCTCGCTCACCAGCGCAGACGTGTGCTTCGCCAGCAGCGCTGCGGCGGAGGAGAACGGGTGCTCCGAGACGTACACGCCCAGCAGGTCCTTCTCCCACGCCAGGACCTCGGCGCGCGACGCGGGCGATTCTTCGAGCACGAGCGCGGGCAGCGGCGTCGCGACGCTGTCGCCGAACATGTCGAACATCGTCGCCTGGCCCGTCTCCTTGAGCTTCGCCTCACGCTGCGCGAGCGAGACGATGCGGTCGACGTTGCGCAGCAGCGTGCCGCGTTGCTCCGGCCCCGCGGTCAGGCAGTCGAGCGCACCCGCCTTGATCAGCGATTCGATCGTGCGCTTGTTGATGGCGTGCAGGTCCACGCGCCTGACGAAGTCTTCGACCGACGCGAACGGCCCCGCCGCATCGCGCGCGTGGACGATGCCCTCGGCGGCCGCGGAGCCGACGTTCTTCACCGTCGCCAACCCGAAGCGGATGGCCGGTCCGTCGCCACTCGTATCCAGCTCGAAGCTGACACTGCTGCGGTTGACATCCGGCGGCCGCACCGGGATCTCGATCCGCATACACTCGGCGACCGCCTGTGCGATGCGCTCGTGGGTACCCGCGCTCGCCAGCACGGCGGTCATGTACTCGTGCGGATAGTTCGCCTTCAGCCACGCCGTCTGATACGCGATCGTGCCGTAACAGGCGGAGTGCGCCTTGTTGAAGGCGTAGCCGGCGAACGGCTCGATGAGCGTGAAGATCGCCTCCGCCTCCTCGTGCGTGTAGCCGTTGTTCGTCGCCGCCTCGATGAACTTCTCGCCCTCGGTCTGCATCAGCGCGGCGACCTTCTTCGACATCGCCTTGCGGATCGCGTCGGCGTCCTTCAGCGAGTATCCGGCGATCTTCTGCAGCACGAGCAGCACTTGGTCCTGGTAGACGATCACGCCGTACGTCTCGTCGAGGATCTCGGCGAGGTCCGGGTGCGGGTACTGGACGAGCGAGCGGTTGTGCTTCGCCCGGCAGTAGGCGCCGATGTGTTGCATCGGCCCGGGGCGGTAGAGCGCCACCAGCGCCATCAGCTCCGCCGTGCTGTCCGGCCGCAGCTCCTGGATCGAGCGCCGCATGCCCGGCGACTCGAGCTGGAAGACGCCGAAGGTATCGCCGCGCGCCAGCATCTCGAACGTCTTCGGGTCGCCGTCCGGCAGCGCCTGCAGGTCCACCGTGACGCCGCGCGTGCGCTCGATGATCTCGACCGCGTGCCGCAGGATCGTCAGGTTCGCCAGCCCCAGGAAGTCCATCTTCAGCAGGCCGATCTCGGCGACCTGCGCCATCGCGTACTGCGTCGTCGGGATCGACGACTCGTCGCCGCGCGTCGGGCGCTGCAGCGGCACGTGCTCCGCGAGCGGCTCGCGCGAGATGACGACGCCGGCGGCGTGCGTGCTCGCGTGCCGCGCCACACCCTCGAGCCGCCGTGCCGTATCGACGAGGCGTTGCACCTGCGGGTCGAGATCGTACGCCGACGCCAGTTCCGGGCTCTCGTCGAGCGCCTTGTCGAGCGTCATGTGCAGCGCGTTCGGGACGAGCCGTGCGACCCGGTCCGCGTCGCCGTAGTTCATGCCGAGCGCGCGGCCGACGTCGCGGATCGCCGCCTTGGCGCCCATCGTCCCGAAGGTGATGATCTGCGCCACGTGGTCTGCGCCGTACTTCTCCGCGACGTAGCGGATCACTTCGTCGCGCCGGTCGTCCGGGATGTCCAGGTCCACGTCCGGCGGCTCCTTGCGGTCGACGTGCAGGAAGCGCTCGAACACAAGGCGCGCCGCGAGCGGGTCGATGAACGTCACGTCGAGCGCGTAGAGGATGATGCTCGCCGCCGCCGAGCCGCGTACGCCGAGCATGATCCCCGCGCGCCGGCAGAACTGGGCGATGTCGTGGACGACGAGGAAGTAGTTTGTAAACCCCGTCTTCTCGACGACCCCCAGCTCATACTCGAGGCGCGCGCGTACTTCGTCCGACGCGGACGGGTAGCGGCGGTGCAGCCCCTCGCGCGCCAGGTGCGTCAGGTACGCGTGTGGCAGGAAGCCCGCAGGGATCTCCGGCTCGGGCAGGTGCAGGCGTCCGAACTCCAGCTCCAGGCCGCACTGTTCGGCCACGAGCTGCGTGTTCGTCACGGCCTCGGGCAGCTCCGGGAAGAGCGCGAGCATCTCCTCCTCCGACTTCACGTAGTAGGAGTCGTCGTGCATCTTGAGCTGCCGCTTCGCGTCGTCGACGGTGCTGTTCGTGCCGATGCAGAGCAGCACGTCGTGGATCGGCGCGTCCGCGCGCAGCGTGTAGTGCGAGTCGTTGGTCGCGACGAGCGGGATGCCCGTCTCGCGCGAAAGCCGCACGAGGCCGCCGAGCACGCGCTCGCACTCCGCGTTGATCTCCGGTTCGTCGTGCTTCATCACTTCCAGGTAGAAGCCGTCGAAGACGTCCTGGAAGAAGCCGCAGAGCCGCTTCGCGTCGTCGTGCCGCTCCTCCGACAGCAGGCGGTGCATCTCGCCCGAGGGGCAGCCGCTGAGGGCGATCAGCCCCTTGCCGTACTGTGCCAGCAGCTCCTTGTCCATGCGCGGCTTGTAGTAGAAGCCCTCGAGGTGGGCGCGCGTCGAGAGCTGGAGCAGGTTCCTGTAGCCGGTCTCGTCCTTGGCGAGCAGGGTCAGATGGAAGTAGTTGTTCGCACGCGAGTCAGACTTCTTCAGCCGCGAGTCCGGGGCGATGTACGCCTCGATGCCGATGATCGGCTTGATGCCGCGCGCCCGTGCTTCCTTGTAGAAGTCGATCGCCCCGTAGAGCGCGCCGTGGTCCGTCATCGCGACGGCCTGCTGGCCGAGCGCCTGGACGCGCTCCATGACGTCCGGGATGCGGCTCAGGCCATCGAGCAGGCTGTACTCGGTGTGAAGGTGAAGGTGCGTAAACATATGTGCGGGTTCTCTGCCGATGATAGCAGAGCCCGCCGCTTAGGGGGCTGGCGCCCGGCCGGCGGGCCCTACGCCACTGCTGCCGTGACGAAGTCGGTCAGCGGCTGGAGGTCATGTGCCCAGAAGAGCGTGATGCCCTGGCGGTCTTGCGCCTCCTGGAGATTGCCCAGCGAGTACACGCCTTCCAGCACGGCGGCCGGTATCACCTGCTCACCGAATTGGCGCCTCCAGTCGGCGGCCTTCGCTCCGCAGTCGCCGTTCAGCCGCTTGCGGCTGTTGATGGTGCTGTTCGAGACTTTGCATTCGATCGCCAGGAGCCGTCCGTCGCGCAGCCGCACCGGCCGATCGCATCGATGCGCGCCCACCATGGACTCTGCTGCGAACACTCCCCGCGGAAGGTCATCAAGTGACTGAATCGCTCGGCGATCCACTTCGGCAAAACCGGCAGAGGCGAGCACTTCACTCGTCTTGCGTTCCTCCGCTTTCGATGACGCGTTCCGCCGCGCCGTCCGCATCGCCTCGATCGCCCAGATGCTCGCGGTCCACGGGATCGCAGCATCTCGCTCCTGAGCCGTCGGCTCACGATTGAGAACGAGCCACGGGAAGCGCACGGGATCCCACGCCGAACGCAAGATCCTCGCTGCCTCAGACGCTCGTCGGGCGTCAGGTTGCCTCGTGCTGAGGTTGCCGCCAATCAGTGTCCTGAGGTCGTCCGCGCTTACTGGCGGCGCCGTGATGAATCGGGCAGCCTGGAGCAATGCAGGGTGTTGCGTGAACGTGTCTCCGCTGAGCTCGCGCAGATCCCCGGTAGAAGCGAATAACGCTCTGACGAATTCGGAGAACTCCGAGACCTTGGCTGCATAATCACGGGTCCCCTGTCCGCCCCATGTCGCGATAAAGTGAGCGAGCGCGCGAACCCTGTCGGACTCGATGCGATCCGCCGTCCATCTGGGCGCCGCGAGACTAGGCATCGCAAAGCATCGCGAGGTTCTGTGAGTTGTCCGGCTTCAGGATGAGTCTCTCCATCTCGCGCGGCTCGAACTTTTCCAAGCCACCTTGATACACGCGACCGTGGCCACGGTACGACTCCCTCATACGGTTGAGCAGCGCCGCCAACTCGGCCAGTTGGTGCGCATCGAGAGGGACAATGGGGTAGATGCCGTGCATGACGTTCAGGATGAGCAGGCCTTCCGGGTTGAGGGCGAACGCTGGCGCCTGGCGCGCCATGTATGTCGCGACGATCGGTGGCGCGCCCTTGGCCTGCGGCCGCCACCACGGACTTCGGTGCGATGCCACGTACGTCTGATGCACCCCTTGGGCCTCGCCGGCTTTGATGTAATCGAGCAGCGCCTCGCGATCGCGCTTGGGCAGCTCATGAAGTTCTGGCGGGCAGAGCAGCACGCGCGTCGCTGCGTCACGACGAAGTGTGCCGTTGGCGCGCAGTACTTCTTCGGCGGATGTGACCACGGGCTGCACAGACCGTTCGAGACCCAGCGTCCGGGCTCTTGCGTTCGTCATCACGAAGTAGTCGTTCCGGCCGGTCACGACGCCGCGATGCACACGTGCGATGCTCCCCAACTGAAGCGCGCCCGAGTCATCGGTTTCGTTGTAGCCGCGGCGGACGATGCGACCCCACGCTCGCGCGGATTGCAGCGCCGCGCGTGACACCATCTGGCCGCCCACAGCGAGCTGCACGAATCCCGGCATGTGCTGCGCATTACGGACTCTCACCTGTTCCGTAGCTCCACCGGCTCGCGCGCAGACGATCAGTGCCGTTGTCGAAGCGTCCGGAAACGCCGCGGCGCCGGGGCGGAGGAGGTGAAGCTCCTCTGCTCGCAGGCCATCCATGAGCATCTGTCGGATGCCGTGCCCGTAATTGACGTCGATCCACTCGGCGCTGGTGATAAAGCAGAGGACATCGCCGGTCCGTGACAGTTCCGCCGCTTTGATCAGGAAATGCGCATGGAGCCCGGCAAGACCGGACCACGGAATATGGAGCGCGTCAGCAAGCGCGCGCGCGCGTTGCTTCTGTCGCTGCGTGAGCTGGTGGTGGCGCACGTACGGCGGATTGCCAACAAATGCTCGAATACCATCGATGGGAGGCAGCGCCTGCGTGACGAAGTCCGCGTGGCGTACCGTCAACCGCCGCAGGTCGACGGCCGCGGCGTTTGCGCGCGTGACGAGGCACGCGAGCGGGTCGCGATCGATGGCCACCACGGACCGCACGGACGGAATTCGTGCGGCGGCGAGCGAAAACCGCCCACTTCCCGCCCCGCAGTCGACGACTTCAGACGGCCGCTGCTGCGCGGTCCAGCGAGTCATCGCTTCGACGATTGAGCGGTCCGTGAAGAAGCTGCCCAGTGCTCTCCGCCGCTCCTGGCTCCGAGCGTCGCACAAGAGCTCGCCGAGTGGGTCCCCACCGTCCCGGATGGCCGCACGGAGGGCTCGAATCCGCGCCGCCGAATGCCGGGTACCGGAAGCCCGGGCGATCGCAACGAGACGCGATTCGCCGGGCGAAAGCGGGCCGCCGTAGTCCGCCGCGCCAAGGGAGAGCGCGAGGCCGGCGATGTCGAGCTCGGCAGCGCGGGCGGACGTTTCCATCGGAGTGACGATAGCACCGGATAGCAACTAGGACAAGTGTTCTTGTATGCGTCGGTGTGCTTGCTTGCGACGTCAGCCCCCGCCGACTTCGGGATACTCGAAGTCGTCGACCTTGATCGCTTCGACGTACTTCACCTGCGGGAAGCGGTCCTGGATGATCCGCTCGATCCCGAGCTTCATCGTCACCATGCTCATCGGGCAGCCGTGGCAGGCGCCCGCGAGCTGCAACCGCAGCCGCCCCTCGTCCGGCAGCCAGTCGATGAGGTTCAACTCGCCGCCGTGCGAGTGCACGTACGGCCGCATCTCGTCGAGGCAGGCATCGACCTCGGCCATGAAGGCATCGTGCTCGGCTGCCGGCGCGTCGGTGGCCATCATCTACAGCCTAGCACCGGCGGAAGCTGTGCGCCGACCGCCTCCGCGCCGGTCGCGGTCCACGGAGCGCTACCGTCCGACTCCCACGTACATGATCCCCGCGCGCTCGACCGCGGCCGGATCGAGCGCCGCCCGCCCGTCGAGGACCGCCCGCAGGCCCGGAAACTTCGCGAAGTCGACCGCGCAGCGCCCATCAGGACGATACGCGTCGTGCCACGCCTGCACGACAAGCGCCTCGGCGGCGAGCGGGAACGCCGGCGGCGGTTCGAGGCCGCAGGCCCGCACTTCGTCCGCCGTGAAGAGCGGGTCGTGCACGTAGACGCGCGCGCCGGCGCCGCCGAGCGCCGACGCCAGCCCGAACGCGCTCGAGTGGCGCCACTCCTTGACGTTGGCCCGGTACGCCAGCCCCAGTACGACGACCGTGGCGCCGTCGAGCGAGCCCAGCGCCCGCGCGAGCCGTGCGACGGCGTAGCGCGCCATACCGTCATTGATGCGCCGCGCCGCCGGGATCAGCTCCGCCTGCGCATCCGCGAGGAAGTACGGGTACACCGGGATGCAGTGGCCGCCGACGCCCGCGCCCGGCGTGTGGATGTGCGAGTACGGCTGCGTGTTCGACGCCTCGATCGCCTGCAGCGCGTCGACGCCGAGCCGGTCGGCGATCCGCGCGAACTCGTTGGCGAGCGCGATGTTCACGTCGCGGTACGTCGTCTCCGCGAGCTTCGAGAACTCCGCCGTCTCCGCGTCGCGCAGCGCCATCACCTCCGCATCGAGCAGCGAGCGATAGAACTGCGCCGCGCGCGCCGTGCTGTGCGCGTCGATGCCGCCGACGAGCTTCGGGTAGATGCGCAGGTCGCGCAGCACCGTGCCCGACGACACGCGCTCGGGGCTGAAGGCGAGCGAGAAGTCCGTGGTCGGCGCGAACCCCGAGGCGGCGGCGATGCGCGCGCCGACCCGGCCGCGCGTCGTCCCGACGGGCACCGTCGTCTCGACGATCACGAGCACCCCCCGCCGGAGGTGCGGTGCAATGGCGCCGACCGCCGCATCGAGCAGCGCGAAGTCGGCGCGGTGCGACGGGTCGATGTCTACCGGCACGATCAGCACCACGGCCTCGGCGCCGGCGACGGCATCGCGCGCGTCCGCCGTCGCGCGCAGACGGCCGCTGGCGACGGCGCCCGGCAGCATCTCGTCGAGCCCGGGCTCGCCGCGCAGCGGGTTGCGACGCGCGTTGATCGCGTCGACGCGCGCCGGGTCGACGTCGTAGCCGGCGACCGTCGCGCCCTTCGACGCGAATTGCACCGCCAGCGGCACGCCGATCTTCCCCAGCCCCACGACGGCAACGTTCAAGCCGGCCCGCCCTTTGCTGTTTGCTGGTTGCCGTCTGCTGTCGTCGCGCGCATCACGCCGAAGCCGCCGGCACCGGCAGCGTGACCGCCATGTGCGTCTCCGCCGCGCGCACGAGCGCCTCGGCGACGGCGAGCGCCGCGAGCGCATCGCCGGGCGAGACCGCGGGCGGCGTGCCGTCGCGCACCGCCCGCGCGAACGACTCCAGCTCGACGCGCAGGGGCTCACGCTTATCCACCTTCAGCATGTGCACCGGGCCCTGGCTCACCCCCTTCAGGTGGCGCGCCGCCCAGCCACGCGCCTGGTCGCGCGGCTGGAAGTCGTTCTCGAAGAACGTCAGCTCGCGCGCCAGGTAGTCCACCACGAACATGCCGCGCTCCCCCAGCACCGAAAGCTCGCGGATCTTCGCCGGCGTCAGCCAGTTGATGTCGAGCACGCCGACGACGCCGTTCGCGAAGCGCAGCAGCCCGCTCAGCATGTCCTCGTGCTCCGTGTGGATGCGCTGCTCCGTCTCCGCCTGCACGCGCGCGACCTCGCTGCCGACGACGAAGCGCATGACGTCGATGTCGTGCGGCGCCAGGTCCAGCACGACCCCGACATCGCGCACCCGCTCCGGAAACGGGCCTACGCGCCGCGCGTGCACCTGCAGCACGCGCCCCAGCTCGCCCGCGCGCACGCGCTCCTTGAGCGCGATCACCGCCGGGTTGAACCGCTCGATGTGGCCAGCGGTCAGCGGCACGCCGGCCGCCGCCGCGGCGTCGCGCAGCCGGACCCCCTCATCGAGCGTCGCGGCCAGCGGCTTCTCGACGAGCAGCGGCACCCGGCGCTCGATGACCGCGAGCGCGACGTCGAGGTGCGCGCGCGTGGGCACGCACACGCTCACGAGGTCGATGCGCTCCTCGTCGAGCATCGTGCGGACGTCCGTGTAGCCGCGCAGCGTGCGGCCGCGCGTGGCCTGATCGACGCGCGCGGCGTCGCTGTCGCAGACGGCCGCCAGCTCGACATCCGGCATCTCGCCGTAGACGCGCGCGTGGTTCAGCCCCATGGCGCCGAGGCCGATCACGGCCGCCCGCAGGCGCCTGCTCTCGCTCATGCGCGCAGTGTATCGGGCGCCGCGCGGAGTGCGGCAGCCGCGGGTCAGGAACGCGGGTCGGCCATCATCATCTGATCGCCTTCGCCCACACCATCATGAGGAGGGCCAGGTCGCCGATCAGCCAGGCGACGAGGAGCGTGTTCGCCGCGAAGCGGCGCGTGCCGACGCGGCTGCGATGGAGCGGGACGGCAATGATCGCCAGCACGAGGCCCAGGCCGGCGAGCGGGGCGCCGCCGGCCAGCAGCAGACCTCCGGTGCCAAGCCGGTCCATCACTGTCAGCAGGAGCAATTCCGTGACGAGGATGCCGGCACCGATGCCAAGTACGGCGCCCGCCGCGAGCGAGTCGACCACGGTGAAGAGGAGGTTTCGCCAGCCGTGTTCGCTCTCGGCGATGGCATCTTCCCGCAGCGCTTCGATCTCGTCGCGCTGCTCGCGGTCGTGGGCAAGCGCAGCCGCCTCGAGCTGTCGCTCGCGATCTGTGTACATGCACCGATCCTGCACCTGGGCTGGTCAGGTTGTCAATGCGTCCACCGCCGCCGCCACGGCATCGATGTCCGCGTCCGACAGCGCCGGGTGCACCGGCAGCGAGAGCACCTCGCCGGCGAGCCGCTCCGCCAGCGGCATCGAGAGCTCGCCGTACCCCAGGCGCCGGTACAGCGGCTGCCGGTGGATCGGCGACGGATAGAAGACCGCCGACTCCACGCCGCGCTGCCGCAGCCCCGCACGCAGCGCATCGCGCGCGTCGCGCCCCTTACGTACCCGGACGGTGTACTGGTGCCAGACGTGGCGCCGCCCCGGCAGCTCGCGCGGCAGGACGAGCGTCGGGTTCGCAGCGAGGAGCCCGCTAAGCCGCGCCGCGTGCGCGCGCCGCACGCCGTTCCGCGCGTCGAGTTTCGTCAGTTGCGATGCGCCGAGCGCCGCCGCCATCTCGGTCATCCGGAAGTTGTAGCCGGGCGCCTCCGTCACGTAGCGCTCGCGCTCGCCCTGCGACCGCAGCATCCGGGCGGCGTCGGCGATGGCGTCATCGTCGGTCGTGATCATGCCGCCCTCGCCGGTGGTCAGGTTCTTCGTCGCGTAGAACGAGAAGCACCCTGTCCCCCACGCCCCCGCGCGACGCCCGTGCATCGCCGCGCCGGCCGCCTGCGCCCCATCCTCGATCAGCGCGATGCCGCGGCGCGCGCAGAGCTCCGCGAGGGCATCGATGGCGCACGGCTGGCCGTACAGGTGCACGGCGATCAGCGCGCGCGTCTTCGGCGTGATGGCGGCCTCGACCTGCGGCGGGTCGATGCCGAAGTCGTCCTCGCGCACGTCGACGAAGACGGGCCGCGCGCCGGCGTGCAGCACCGCGTTGGCGGTCGCCGCGAACGAGAACGCGGGCACGATCACGTCGTCGCCCGGGCCGGCCCCGTGCGCGAGCAGTGCGACGTGCAGCGCCGCCGTGCCGCTGCTCACCGCCACCGCGTGCCTGACGCCGATGTAGCCGGCGAACGCGCGCTCGAACGCCGCCACGCGCGGCCCCTGCGCGAGCTGCCCCGAATCGAGCGCCTCGAGCACCGCCCTGCGGTCGTCGTCGTCGATCAGCGGATGTGCGAGCTTGATCATGTGCTGGTGTGAGCGCGTGGCTGACCCGTGGTGATGGACCGATCCGTATCAGGGGCGGGCGATGGATGGTACCGGCTCGTGCGGGTGCGCGCATGGACGGGGCGCTTCGCTCGCGCGCGGCGTCGTAGCGAAGGAGCTTCAGCTCCGCCCTCCGGCCGCGTCAGCCGCCCGTTGCGCGCGGGCCGTGGCGCCGCGTGCCACATTGGGTCGATCCGCGCCGGGCAAGGCCGAACGGGCACTGTGCCCATCCGCGACGGCTGTGGTCCCGCCGCCGCCTACGGCGCACCCACGAACCGCACCGTGTCCGATACGGCCGCCGCGTTGGCGAGGATCGCGAAGTGGCTGAGGAACGGGTTGACGTGGATCTCGTACGCGCGCGAGAGCGCCGCCTGGCCCGGCAGGAACTGGCTGTCCGTGTCGTCCGTCCCGCTGCCGATACAGTACGGCAGGTTGTAGAGGCAGTCGAAGTCGCTGCCGAGCGTCGCCAGCCGGATCCCCTGCTGCGCCATCGCCGCCGCCTGCGCGGCGCGCGTCGCCGGGGTCGCCGGATCCTGCCGCACCTCCACCAGCTCGCCGCCCGCGAGGTACGTCTTCGCGCACGGCGACGAGATGTCGAGCACGAACTTCTTGTCCGCGTTGACGCCCTTCAGCGGCGCGTCGAGCGTCACTACGGCGTCGATGCCGAGCTGCTGCGCCGCCGGCCGCGCCGCCTCGCGCGCGCCCTCGAGGAATGCCAGGTAGCCGCCCAGGCTGTGCCCGATCAGGGTGAAGTGCGCCTTCGGATGCGCCGCGCGGTAGTCGCGCAGCATCTGCTCGAGTGGCGCCAGGTTCTGGCCGGACGTCCGGTCCGTGATCTCGCAGCCGTACGGCGCCGGATGCCAGACGCCGCCCGCCGAGACAGTGCCGCCGGCATAGCTGAAGTCGAGCAGCTTCGCCGGGTCGTAGCCCTTGGCGATGAACGCCTGCTTCAGCGTGTCGAAGGTGTGCGGCTCAACGCCGTCCGCCACCGGCCCGCTCGCGTCGAGGCTGCTGTACAGCCCCTGCACGAACACGACGACGCGCGTGTTCGGCGGATAGCATTTCGCCGCCCCGGCCAGCGCGCCGAGCGCGAGCAGCGGCACGAAGAGCAGCGCAACCGCCAGGCGCCGCCACGCACGCGGCTGGGACGCCCCAGGTCTGATCACGCTACCGCCCGTCCGGGACGCCTTCCAGCATCCAGGCCCTCTCCTCGGCCATCCGGCACCCTGCCTCCGACCTCCAACCCCCGACCGCTCCTACCCCAGGAACTCGTACCCGCCGGAGACGCCCTCCGGCTTCTGGTCGATGATCACGTTCACGCACGCCGGCTTGCCGGAGGCGAATGCCCGCTCGATCGCCGGGAAGATGTCGTCCGCCTCCGTGACGTACTCGCCGTGGCCGCCGAGCGCCTCGACGACCCTGTCGTAGCGCGCGCTGTCGGCGAGCCGCGTCGCCACGACCCGCTCCTCGCCGTACATCTTCTCCTGCCCGACGATGATCTGCCCCCACTGCCGGTCGTTGCCGACGACCGACACCACCGGCATGCCGAAGCGCACCAGCGTGTCGAAGTCGAAGCCGTTGAGGCCGAAGGCGCCGTCGCCGTTCACCATCAGCACCTTCTTCTCCGGGTGCACGGCCTTCGCCGCGATGCAGAAGCCGGTGCCGACGCCGAGCGTGCCCAGCGGCCCCGGCCCCATGAACTGCCCGGGGTTGTTCACCGGCAGCACCTGCGACGACAGCCCGACGATGTCGCCGCCATCGCCGACGACGATCGTCCCGTCGTCGACGAACTTCGCGATCTCGTTGCACAGCCGCAGCGGGTGGATCGGCGACGCATCGGAGTGGAGCCAGCGCTGGCGCAGCTCGACCACCTTCGTCTCGCCGTCGCGCAGCTTCGCGAGCCATGCGTCGTGCCGGATCGCGCGCCCGCCGATCTCGGCCGTGAGCTGCCGCAGCGCGTTGTTCGGGTCGCCCTCGATGCCGATGTCGACCCCGCGGTTCCGCCCCAGCTCGTTCGGGTCGATGTCGATCGAGATCACCTTCGCCTGCGGGTTGATGCCGCGGCCGTAGCGCAGGCGGAAGTCCAGCATCGTGCCGGCGAAGAGCACCACGTCGGCCTCGCCGAACGCCGTGCGCCGCGTGCGGCTCATGAACTGAGGGTGCTCCTGGCTGACCGTGCCGCGCCCCATGTCGTTGAGGTAGATCGGCGCCTGGACCTTCTCGGCCAGCTCGCGCAGCGCGTCTCCTGCGTCCGACCAGTACACACCGGTGCCGCCCATCACGACCGGGCGCTCGGCGCCGGCCAGCAGCTTCGCCGCCTCCCTGATCAGCGCGAAGTCGCCCTGCGTGCGCCCCTCCGTCCGGTACCCCGTTGGCAGCTCGACCTCGCCCTCCTCGACGCGCCCGAAGAGGATGTCCGACGGGATCTCCAGGAACACCGGCCCGTAGCGTCCCGTCAGGGCGATGCGGAACGCCTGCGCCAGGTAGTCGGGGATGCGCTTCGTGAACGGCACCGTCGCCGACCACTTGGTGATCGGGCGCATCATCTCCACCGTGCCCGGGATCTCCTGCAGCGCGCCCATCAGCGACGTATTGAGCGGCGCCGCGCCGCCGATCACCAGCATGGGGCTCGCGTTCTGGTACGCCGTCGCCACCGCCGTGACCGTGTCGGTGACGCCGGGACCCGCCGTCACGAGCGCCACGCCGCAACGGCGCGTCAGCCGGCTGTAGCCCTCGGCCGCGTGCCCGGCGACCTGCTCGTGCCGCGTGTCGATGACGCGGATCCCCTCGTCGATGCAGCCGTCGTAGATGTTCTGGATGTGCCCGCCCGAGAGGGTGAAGACGGTGTCGATGCCTTCCCGCTTGAGCATGCGTGCGACGAGGTCGCCGCCGTCGATCTGCGCCATGCCGGACTCTCCTCGCCAGCCCCAGCGTCAGGCTGCGCCCGATGCGCTCGCCGCCCGCTGCCGCGTGTATCGGTGAGTGTACGCCCTGCGGCGGGCCAGCGGGAGTTGGTAGGCGGAAGGCAGAGCGGCAGCGTAACGCGCTGGCCGGTGTCTACCGCAGCCCGCAGCTCGTTTGCGGCCCGTAGCGGCGGGGGTTAGCTCCGCAACAGCGGGAGCCCGAAGTACCACGTCGTCGGCGGTGCGGGATGGGGATGCGGAGCTGAAGCTCCGCCGTCAGAGCCAGCCGTGCTGGATGCCCGTGAAGATCACCAGGGGCACGATCAGCACCACGGCCGCGAACGCCATCGCCAGGGCCGGTCCTGCGTTCGCCGCCAGGAAGTTCGTCGCCGGCGCGGCGTACTCGTTGCCGCTCCGCTGCGCGATCTCCCGCGCCTTCGACTGGAGCCGCAGGCTGTTCGTCATCACCGACACCGAGCTGAACGCCATCGCCCCGCCCGCGATGATCGGGTTGAGGAATCCCAGCGCAGCGATCGGGATCGCGACCACGTTATAGCCGAACGCCCACAGCAGGTTCTGCTTGATCGTCGTCAGCGTCTGGCGGCTGAGCGCGATCGCCTCCGCGACCTTCGAGATGTCGCCGTGCAGCAGCGTGATGTCGCCCGCCTCGATCGCCACGTCTGTGCCCGTACTCATGGCGATGCCGATGTCGGCCTGCGCCAGCGCCGGCGCGTCGTTGACGCCGTCGCCCGCCATCGCCACGGACAGTCCTTCGCCCTGGAGCTGGCGCACGAGCGAAAGCTTGTCCTCCGGCCGCGCGCCTGCCCGCCACTCGCGCACGCCCGCCGCCTCGGCGACGCGGGCCGCCGCGCGCTCGTTGTCGCCCGTCATCATCACCACGCGCAGGCCCAGGCCGTGCAGCGCGGCGACGGCGCGCGCCGCGTTCTTCTTCACCTCGTCGGCGATGCCGATGATGCCCTCGACCCTGCCGTCGACCGCGGCGAAGATCACCGTGCGCCCGGCCTCTTCGAGCCGGGCCAGCTCCTCGCCGGTTGCCGCGTCCACCGTGATGCCCTGCTCGTCGAGCAGCCGCCGGTTGCCGGCGATCACCCGCCGGCCGTCCACGGTGGCGACGACGCCGCGTCCTGTCAGCGACTCAAACTCCGTCGCGGCGGGCAGGTCGTATCCGGAGTCCACCGCCGCATCGACGACGGCGCGGCTCAGCGGGTGGTCGCTGCCTTGCTCGGCCGCCGCGACCAGCGTCAACAGCATCTGCTCGGACATGACGCCGGCCGGCACGGCGTCCGTCACCTGCGGGCGCCCCTCGGTCAGCGTGCCGGTCTTGTCCAGCACGATGACGTCGAGCGTCCGCGTGCGCTCGAGCACCTCCGCGTTCTTGACCAGGATCCCGCGCTCGGCGCCGATCCCCGTGCCGACCATGATCGCGGTCGGCGTGGCGAGCCCCAGCGCGCACGGGCAGGCGATGACGAGCACGGCGACGGCCGCCGTCATCGCCCCGGTCCAGTCGCCCGCCGCCAGGCCCCACGCCAGCGCCGTCCCCAGCGCGATGACGATGACGACCGGCACGAAGACCGCCGCCACCTGGTCGACCAGCTTCTGGATCGGCGCCTTCGACCCCTGCGCCTCCTCGACCATCCTGGCCATACGCGCGAGCGTCGTCGCCTCGCCGACCGCCGTCGCCTCGACGCGCAGCACGCCGTTCTGGTTCACCGTGCCGCCGACAACGGCGTCGCCCGCGCGCTTCTCGACCGGCAGCGACTCGCCCGTGATCATCGACTCATCGAGCGCGCTGTAGCCCTCGCGCACGACGCCGTCCACCGCGACCTTCTCGCCCGGCCGCACGACGAAGACATCGCCGATGTGTACCTGCTCGATGGGCAGCTCGACCTCCTGGCCGTCGCGCAGCACGCGCGCCGACTTGGCGGAAAGATTGAGCAGCGCGCGGATCGCCGACGACGCGACGCCCTTGGAGCGCTCCTCGAAGTACTTGCCCATCGTGATGAAGACGAGCACGGCCGCGGACACGTCGAAGAACATGTGGTACGGCTGGTCCCAGACGACGACCCACAGGCCGAAGGCGTAGGCGACCGTCGTGCCGAGCGCGATCAGCACGTCCATGTTCGGGTTCAGGTGCCGCAGAGAGGCGTAGCTGCCGCGATAGTAGCGCCAGCCGAGCACCACCTGGATCGGCGTCGCGAGCGCGAGCACGATCCAGCCGTGCACGCGGGGGCTGACGATGTACAGCCCCGCGATGTCCATCGCCATCGTCAGGATCACGGCCGGGATCGCCAGCACGGCGCCGAACAGGACGAGGTAGAGCGTGCGTCGGGCGTGCCCCTCGCGATCGCCGCCGCGGTCCTCGCCGGCGGCGGCCTCCTGCGCGGCGTAGCCCGCCTTCTGCACGGCGGCGATCAGCGCGGCGACGGGGAGCGCGCCGTCCGCGGTGACGAGCGCCGTCTCCGACGCGAAGTTCACGTTCGCGCTCTCGACGCCCTCCACCTTGCTCAGCGCCCGCTCGACTCGCCGCACGCACGACGCGCACGTCATGCCGGTGATGTCGAGGGTGAGTGTCTGCTGTTTCGTTGCCATGTGTGGCCCGTCTATCTCTTGATCGACTGCCCGTAGCGTTCAGCTACGGCTGCGTCTGTGCCGCCCCGTAGCGAAGGAGCTTCAGCTCCGTCCGCCGTCCCGCTGCGGTCGGTGCTGAGCGTGGCCGCAAGATATTCTTTTGGCATGACGGCGGCTCCCCGGCCGCCGGCCTCCAACCTCGAACATCCAACAGCCCGCGCCCCCTACGCCCGCACCGCCGCCTCGTACCCCTCTTCCTTGATCGCCTCGATGATCTTCGCCACGTCGAAGCCGTCACCCTCAACCTTCGCCGAGTTGGTGGCGAGGTCCACCTGTGCGGCGGTGACGCCCGGCACGCCGAGTGCGGCCTCGGTCACAGCGTGGACGCAGTGGTCGCACGTCATCCCCCGCACATCGAACACCAGTGTCTTGCTCATGGTCTGCTCTCCTGCGGCGGCGACAGCCGCCCCTGTTGTCTGTTGTCTGCCGTCTGTTCTTTGCTGTTTGTTCGTTGCTGTTTGTCCTGCCCGCGCTGCGGGCCCCCTACTTCCCGGCCATCCCATACAGCTCCACGAGCTCCGAGAGCACCGCGTCGTCGCGCCCCTCGCGGATGCCGTCCACCACGCACGTGTGGAGGTGGCCGTCGAGCAGGATCGCCTCCATCTTCTCGATGGCGCGGCGCACCGCGTACGTCTGCTTGAGCACGTCGACGCAGTACTTGTCCGCCTCGACCATCCGCCGGATGCCGGCAAGGTGGCCTTCGATGAAGCTGAGCCGCTTCAGAACGTCGTCCCTGGTCTCGTCGCGCATCGCTCTCTCCCACACCCCCGGGGTGGGGGTACAGTCATGGTACGTGGCTCGCCTGGGCCTGTCAACCCGGCGGCCCGTATCGGGTGGACGGACGGCCGGGCCGCGCTCGTTACGCGATCCCTTCGCGGGTCACTTCATCGAGGAAGGGGCGGACGATGCGGCCCCACGCGTCAGGCCGCTCGTAGTGGGCGGAATGCCCGGCGTCGCGAATGACGCGGACGCGGCTGTGCGGGAAGTAGCGCGCGAGCCTCCGGATCATCGGCGGCGGGAAGATGGGGTCGTCGCTGCCGACGGCGAGCAGGGCGGGGATGTCCAGCGCGCGCATCGCGGCCGGATCGTGCTCGCCGAGCAGCCGGCGGCGCGCGGACTCGGGCGGCGGCGCGTAGAGCAGGCCGAACTGGTGGCGCAGCAACGCGAGGTCGAATCGGCGTGTGGTGAAACCCGGCGAGATCATCGGGTGGTAGCCGAGCGGGAGCGTCGCCAAGTCGGTCTGGCCGGCGGTCGCGATGTACGCATGGAACTGCTTGCGCAGCACATCGTCCACAATGCCGCCGATCGTGTCCGTCAACACGAGGCTGCGGACCCGATGGGGCCAGCGCAGCGCAAAGCCGGCGATCGCCCATCCGCCCATCGACTGTCCTACGAGGTGCGCACGTTCGATGCCGAGATGGTCGAGGACGGCCTGGACATCGAGGGCAAGGGCCTCGGTGCCGACCTGCGGCGTGTCGATGGACCTGCCGAACCCGCGATGGTCAAGGACGATCACGCGGTAGGCGTCGAGAAACGACGGGATGTTCTGCCACCAGGTCAGGTGGCTGCCGCCAAGCCCGTGCGCGAGGAGCAGCGCGGGGCCGTCACCGTACCACTCGAAATAGATCTCCGTGCCGGCGGCCGGTGCGAAGCCCGAGCCGTGCGCGATATGCCGTGCCGTCGAGACCTCGCCCGTCACGGCGGACACCCCCGGCGAACGGCCGCGTGGTGCGCGTCCAGTGCCGTGCGCCGGTGGCGATGCGGCTTCCTCATGATCCCCCTTCCGCCCTGTGTGGCGCGTAGACTGTAGCGCGCGGACGTGAAGCCGTCATCCGTTGCTGCGCCGGCGCCGCGGATCCGGTACGATGCGCGTCGTGACAGCGGACGCTTTGACCCACGGCGCGCACGGAGTGGTAGCGGTACGGATGGCCCGTTGACCGGCTGCTGACGCGCGCAGACGACTCGACGGGCCCCGGAAGACCTTCGGGGCCTCTTCGTGCCCCGCTTGCGCCGGCGGGGCACACGGGGAGCCCGCGCGCAGGGGAACAATGACAACACGAAATCGCCGGCTGGATACGGGACGCGCGGCCCCGCGGAAGCCGGCTGAGCGACGCCGGCGAAAGGTGCACCCATGACCCGCGAAGCCGGACGGCCGGCCGCCCCCGCCATGGCGAAGTCGTACGACCCGCGCGCCACGGAGGACCGCGTCTATCGCTTCTGGGAGGAGCGCGGCTACTTCCGGGGCCGCATCCCCGAGGCCGGGCACGACGGCGCGAAGCAGCCGTTCTCCATCGTCATGCCGCCGCCGAACGTTACCGGCGAGCTGCACATCGGCCACGCGCTCACCGACACGGTCGAGGACATCCTCGTGCGCTGGCACCGCATGCTCGGCGACCCGACGCTCTGGCTCCCCGGCGTCGACCACGCCGGCATCGCGACGCAGAACGTCGTCGAGAAGGAGCTGGCGAAGGAGGGACTCTCTCGCCACGACCTGGGACGTGAGGCCTTCGAGCAGCGCGTCTGGCAGTGGGTCGGCAAGTACCGCGGCATCATCGGCAACCAGCACCGCCGCCTCGGCGCCTCCGCCGACTGGCCGCGCGAGACCTTCACGCTCGATGACGGTCCCCAGCTCGCCGTCCGCACGACGTTCAAGAAGCTCTTCGACGACGGCCTGATCTACCGCGGCGAGCGCCTCATCAACTGGTGCCCGCGCTGCCGCACCGCCCTCAGCGACCTGGAGGTCGAGCACGAGGAGCAGAACTCCAGCCTCTGGCACATCCGCTACCCGCTCGTCGAGGGGCACGACGCGGCCGGCCGCCCGCAAGCCGGCGATGCCGCCGTGACCGTGGCGACGACGCGGCCGGAGACGTTCGTCGGCGACGTCGCCGTCGCCGTCAACCCGAAGGACGCGCGCTACGCCGGCATCGTGGGGCGCACGGTGCTGCTGCCGGTCATCCAGCGCGAGGTCCCCGTCGTCGCCGACGACGCTATCGAGATGGAGTTCGGCACCGGCGCCCTCAAGGTGACGCCGGGGCACGATCCGGTCGACTTCGAGATCGGCCAGCGCCACGGCCTGCCGCGCGTCAACGCCATGAACCTCGACGCCACGCTCAACGAGCAGGCGGGGCCGTACGCCGGCATGGACCGCTACGAGGCGCGCAACGTGATCGTGCGCGACCTCGAAGAGCTGGGCTATCTGGCGAAGGTCGAGCCGCACGCGCTCACGGTCGGGGTCTGCGGCCGCTGCCACACCGTCGTCGAGCCGCTGATGAGCTGGCAGTGGTTCGTGAAGATGGCCGACCTCGCGCGGCCGGCGATCGATGCGGTGCGCCAGGGCAGGGTGACATTCGTCCCGGAGCGCTTCGAGCGCATCTACCTGAACTGGATGGAGGACATCCGCGATTGGTGCATCTCGCGCCAGCTCTGGTGGGGGCACCGCATCCCCGTGTGGTACAGCGCCGACGACGACGGCGAGCGGATCGTCGTGACGCTGCGCGAGCCGGGCGCCCCGCCCGACGCGCCGGCGCGCGTCGCCACCTACAGCGAGCTGCGCGCGCAGGGCGTGGGGCACGAGCAGATCGCGCGCTACGGCACGTGGTCCGCGGTCGACGCGACGCCCATCGTCTCCATCGAGACGCCGGACCGTTCGCCTGCCGGCGGCGGCCACCTGCTGCAGGACAACGACGTCCTCGACACCTGGTTCTCCTCCGGCCTCTGGCCGTTCTCCACGCTCGGCTGGCCGCACGACGACCCGGAGCTGGACTTCTGGTACCCGACCTCCGTCATGGAGACCGGCTACGACATCATCTTCCTCTGGGTCGCCCGCATGATCATGCTCGGCCTCTACGACATGGGGGAGGTGCCGTTTCGCACGGTGTACCTCCATGGCACCGTGCGCAACGAGCACGGCCAGCGCATGAGCAAGTCGCTCGGCACCGGCGTCGACCCGCTCGAGGTCGTCGAGAAGTACGGCGCCGACGCGCTGCGCTACACGCTGATCACGTCGAGCGGCCCCGGCAACGACCTGCGCCTCTCCGAGCAGCGCGTCGAGGCCGGGCGCAACTTCGCCAACAAGCTCTGGAACGCCGCCCGCTTCGTCATATCGATGATCGGGGAAGGCACCGTGCGCCTCCCCGACGCGATGCCGCCCGCCGACGCGCCGCTCGAGGACCGCTGGATCGTCTCGCGCGTCGAGGGACTCGCCCGCGCCGTCGACGAACAGATGCGCAGGTTCGAGCTGGGCGAGGCCGCGCGCCAGGTGTACGACTTCGTCTGGGGCGAGTTCGCCGACTGGTACATCGAGATCGCGAAGGTCCGCGCGCGCCCGCAGGGGCAGGGTGCGTCACCGGCGCAACACCCGCCGCTGCCCGTGCTCGTCTACGTGCTGGAACGCTGCCTGCGCCTGCTGCACCCCGTGATGCCGTTCGTCACGGAGGAGATCTGGCAGGCGCTCGTCCAGAAGCTCGACGGCGTCGACGCCGAGGCGCTGATCGTCGCGCCGTACCCGCGCGGCGAGAGCGGCTACACGGATCCGGTCGCGGAGCGTGAGATGGCGCTGCTCATCGATGTCGTGCGCGCGATCCGCAACATCCGCGCCGAGAAGAAGGTCGAGCCGGCGCGCTTCATCGAGGCCTACGCCATAAGCGGCGGCGCGCGCGGCACGCTCGAGGCCGGCGCGCCGTACATCGAGACGCTGGCGCGCGTCAGGCCGCTTCGCATCGTCGGTACGGCCAACGAGGCGCCGCGGGAGCAGGTGGCCACGGCCGTGCTCGAAGGCGTCACGGCGGTCGTGCCGCTCGCCGGCCTGTTCGACGTCGCCGCCGAGCGCGCGCGGCTCGAGAAGCAGGCCGCCGAGGCCGAGGCCGAAGCCGCGCGCATCGCGGCGAAGCTGCAGGACGAGCAGTTTCGCGCGAAGGCGCCCGAGCGCATCATCGCGACCGAGCAGGCGCGCCTCGCCGCCGTCGAGGCGCGCCTCGATGGCCTCCGTGCGAGCATCGCCGAGCTGGGGTAGGGTTGCGGCGCCGCCGGCACGGAGCGGCGCGGACCGCGGGCGGCCAATACGGCCGCAGTCAGGCGCCACGCCTGCGCACCGGGCCTGACTTTGCTATCGTGCTGTGACCACGCGACATGAGCAGCAGGGGATCAGGAGGAAGGGACGAGGGATGAAGCTTGCCATTGCCTGCGCGGCAGCGTTCGCGGCCCTGGCCTTCAGCGCCTGCGGCGGCAGCAGCACCACGACACCGACCGCGAGTCCGCAGCCTTCGGCGCAGACGCCGGCCACCGGAGGGACGCCCGCGGCCGCCAGCACGCCAGCCGCCACATCGACGCAGCCAGGAGGCACGACAACGAGTCCGAAGACCTACACCGCACCGCCGCCCATGACGATCGACGTCAACAAGAAGTACTTCGCCACCATCAAGATGGACATCGGCGACATCAAGCTCGAGTTGTTCCCGAAGGACGCGCCCGTCACCGTCAACAACTTTGTCTTCCTGGCGCGCAACCACTTCTACGACGGCGTCACGTTCCACCGCGTCATCCCCGGCTTCGTGGCGCAGGCGGGCGACCCCACCGGCACGGGCAGCGGCGGGCCCGGCTACACGATCAAGGACGAGGTCAACGCCCGGAAGTTCCTCGACGGCACGATCGGCATGGCCAAGACATCGGCGCCGAACTCCGCGGGCAGCCAGTGGTTCATCTGCTACGCGCCGCAGCCCAACCTCGATGGCCAGTACACAGCGTTCGGGCAGATCGTGGCCGGCCGCGACGTGCTCGACAAGATCGCGCCACGCGACCCGGCGACGGCGACCACGCCCGGCACGAAGATCAACACCATCGTCATCGAAGAGCAGTAGGGGCGGGCCCGTGTGCCCGCCCGCATCGGTTTCTACAGAGCGAACCGGCGGATCGCCCATGCGACGCCGTCCTCGCGGTTGCCCGGGGCGACGACCTCCACCTCCGCCCGCACCTCCGGCGGCGCATTGCCCATCGCGACGCTCAGGCCGGCCACGCGCATCATCTCCAGGTCCGGCGCCGCGTCGCCGATCGCCATCGCGTCGCCGGGATCGATGCCCAGGTGCTCGCAGACCATGAGCAGCGCGCGCCCCTTGTCGGCATCGCCGTGGACGATGTTGAGATACGGCGGGAAGGTCTCGCTGTAGCCGCGGGCGAGCGTCAGCGCGCCGTCGTGCCGGCCGTCGAGCCGCGCCCCGACGCCGTCCACCGCCTCCTGTCCGAAGAAGAGGAACGCCTGCACGCCGTCCGCGGCGTGCGCCGACAGCCGCTGTGTCAGCACGATGCCGGCCGGCAGCCGCGACGGATCCCCTTCGGCGCGGCTCGCCGCGAGGTACGTCACGTTGTCTACGGTGACCATGCCCTCGTATCCGGCCTCGTCGGCGACCCGCGCGATCTCCCTTGCGGTGCCCGCGGGGATCAGGAGGTCGAGCAGCGGCGCGTCGTCGTGCGGGCCGCGGATCAGCGCACCGTTGTGGCAGATCAGCGGCGCGGTGATGCCGAGGAGGTCGGCCGTGCGCTTCGCCAGCACGTACCAGCGCGAGGTCGCCAGCACGATCCGCACGCCGGCCGCGACCGCCGCCCGGACGGCCGCCGCGTTGCCGTCGCTGATCGCGCTGCCGCGCTCCAGCAGCGTGCCGTCCATGTCGAGCGCGACGAGCCGCACCTTGCGGCCGCCGTCGAGAAACCCGCGCGCGCGGCGCGGCAGCTCACGAGCCATGGGGGAACCCCATGTTCACGGCCTTCATGCTCACGTAACGCCCGCCCGCGATGATCATGTGGTCGAGCAGCGTGATGTCCATGACGCGCGCCGAGTCGAAGACCATCTTGGTCATCTGGATGTCCGCCGCGGACGGTGTCGGGTCTCCGGACGGGTGGTTGTGCACCAGCACGACCTGCGTCGCGTTGACGCGCACGGCGTCGCGCAGCAGCTCGGCGATCCGCACCTGCGCCGTGTGGACGCTGCCGCGGTACACCTCCGGGAATCCGATCATGTGCATCCGCGCATCGAGCAGCAGCACGCGCACGGACTCCTGCTCCAGCAGCGACATCTCTGCCAGGGCGATGTTGGCGATGTCGTCGGGGGACTTGAAGATGCGGCGCTCGTCGGGCATCGCCGATGCGGCGCGCATGCCCAGCTCCAGCGCCGCCTGGAGCTGCGCCGTCTTCGCCTCGCCGAGCCCCTTCTCGGTGCGCAGCTCGGCGAACGACGCGCGCGCGAGGCCGGGGAGGCCGGCGAAGCGCGCGAGCAGCCGCGACGCCTGCGCCAGCGCGCTCTCTTTCGGCGTGCCGGTGCGCAGCAGGATCGCGATGAGCTCCTGCGTCGAGAGCGCCTGCGCACCGAAATCCCGCAGGCGCTCGCGCGGGCGGTCCGACGCGGGCAGGTCGCGGATCAGCGTGTACGGCGGCGCGCTCTCGTCATGCTCCATGCCGGGCAAGTGTACAGTCCCTCGTGCGCGGCTCACAGATGGCCGCTGCCGCCGCGATGGCCCCCGCGTCCCGGGGCGCGCGTATCGGGCGGGCGGCGCGTGGCCGGCGCGGGCTGAAAGGCCCGCGCTCCGAGTGTCATCCGCAAGGGTACCGCGGCGCGGCGCCGATGTGCGTGAGCTGTGCACGAGCGGAGCGCGGGCCTTCAGCCCGCGCGTGATTGTGCGCGGACCGCCGGGTGGGTGCCCAGGCGAGACAGCGTACCGCGCGGCGGTGCGCGGCCTACCCCGGCGGCTCCTCGGGCGTGATGCGGAACACCGGGTGCTGCGGAGCGATGCTCAGCAGCTCCTCGTCCGTCGATGTCGCTGTCTTGCCGTCGAAGAAGATGCCGGTCTCCATCTTCCAGTGCCGCAGGTAGTTGCGCAGCACCTCGACCTTCTGCGTGTCGAGGAGCTCCTGGGCCCGGAACGGCTCCGCCTTGCCGCCGAGGCGCAGCTCGCCGCCGCCCGCCGCGCGCATGTTGCGCACCCACTGCGTGTCGCCCCGCGGCGCGACGAGGTACCGGTCGTCGTCGACGGTCAGCGGGTTGACGGGCGTCTCGCGCCAGGCGCCGGTCCTGCGTCCGCGCACCGCCAGCACCCGCGAGCCCCGCACGCTCAGGCCCAGCCGGGCGGCGCCCGCGATGACGGCGTTGAAGACGTGTTGGGTCATCCATCCCGGCTTCTGGTAGTGCGGCATCATGCGCTCCTTTCGCGCGGACTTCCCGTGTTGGCGTGCCTCGCAGCGACAGGGGTTGTCGCCCGCCGGGGCTATACTTGCGCCTGATATGCCCCGGCCACGCCTGATTATGGGCGATCTTGCGGCGATAGAGGACGCGCTTGCGGCTGCGATCGGCGGCGCGCGCCCGGACGACGCGCTCGCGCCCGTCACGGTGCTGGTCGGCCATGCGCTCCTGCGGCCCTACCTGCGCCGCGCCCTGGCCCGCCGCGGCGTCGCACAGATCAACGTCCGCTATCTGCTGCCACGGGAGCTGGCGGCAGAGCTGGCCCGCACCCGCGCCCCGCGCGTCCGCCCGCGCCTGAGCAGGTGGGCGGAGCGCCTCCTGGTGCGGGAGGTGGCGGAAGAGGCCGGGGGCTATTTCGCCGGCATCCGCGGCCGCGACGGCTTCGCGCGTGCGCTCCAGACCCTGTTCGGCGAGCTGGAGCTGGGCGGTTTCACCGCGGAAGGGTTTGCGGGCGCTGCCCGGACGGCGGCGGCGACGCTCCCGGCGGCCAGCGCCAAGCTCGACGAGCTGGCGCGGCTGTACGGCTTGTACGCCGGCCGCCGCGCGTCCTTCCTCGCGCCCGCCGACGACTGCCGTGCCGCCGATCCGGGCGCGTTCGAGGGGCCGCTGTTCATCTACGGCGTGTGGTCGTTGGCGGAGCTGCACCTGCGCGTGGTCCAGCAGCTCGCCGCCCAGCACGGCGTCACGGTCTTCCTTCCGCACTCCGGCCTCGACGATGATGCCGCGCACCTGGCGTTCCGGCAGCGGCTCTTCGCGGACGGTGCGCCGGATCCGCTGCCGGCGTCCGAGCTGTCGGGCCCGCCGCGGGTGGCCCGGTCGCTGTTCCGCGACGATCTCGCCGCCTGCGACGCGAGTGGCGTGACGCTCGTCAGTGCCCCCGACACGGTGCGCGAGGTGTGGGAAGCGGCGCGCGTCTGCCTGCAGTGGGCGCGCGCCGGCATCCGCTTTCATGAGATGGCGGTCGTGTACCGGAGCGCGGAGACGTACCGCGCGCTGGTCGATGAGATCTTCCGCGAGGCTGGCATCGACACGTACCTGCACGAGGGCCGGCCGCTCGCCGAGCATCCCCTCGGGCGGCGCGTCCTGTCGCTGCTCGATCTGGGGGCCGATGGCGGACTGCGGCGGGCGCCGGTGATGGAGTTCCTCACCGAGACGGAACTGCCGCGCGGCACGCTGCCGCCCGGCACGTACGCCAGCCCCTCCGAATGGGAGACCTTCACGCGGGAAGCCGGGATCATCGACGGCCCGGAGCAGTGGGAGGAGCGCCTCCAGCGCCTCGCGGCCGAGAAGCGCGCGCGCGCCGCCGAGCGCGGTGACGACTGGCTCATCGAGCACGCCGCGCGCGTCGACGCGTTCCGTTCGTTCGTGTCGGCATTCGCCGCGGCGCTCGCCGCGCACCCCGGCGAGGCGACGTGGGCGGAGCATCTGGCGTACCTGCGCGGGCTCGCCGCGGCGTACGCCGCCGGCGTCGAGCCGATCGTCGAGGCGCTCGGCGGGCTGGGCGCGCTCGGCGCGGTGCGCGAGCGCGTCCCGTTCGACATCTTCTGTCGCACGGTGCGCGATGACCTGGAGTCGCTCGATGCCTCGCGCGTGCTCGGTGAGCCGGTGCGGAGCTTCGGACGCGAGGGCGTTGCCGTGGTCGATGCCACCTCGATGCGGCACCTGCGCTTCCGCGCCGTCTGCGTGCTCGGTGTGGCGGAGCGGGCGTGGCCCGCCCCCCCGCGCCCCGACCCGCTGCTGCTCGAGCGCGAGCGGCGCGAGCTGAACGCCGCCGGCGCGGGCGTGCTGCCGCTACGCACGGAGCCCGACGATGAGATGCTGACGTACTGGCTCGCCGTGCAGGCCGCCAGCGAGCGGTTGCAGGTGTCGTACGCGCGCGCCGAGGCGGGCGGAAGCGGCAAGCACCTGCCGTCGCATTTCTTCCGGGCGACCGCGGAGGCGCTCGAGGGACGCCGCCTTCGTACCGACGAGCTCGACCAGAGCAGGTTCGTCCGGCGCCTGCAGGCGGGGCGCCTCGCCGCCGATGACTGCGCGGACGCGCTGTCGGCGGCCGAGTACGACCGGACGCTGTTGCACGCGTACGTCAGCGGGCGTGCCGGCGGCGAGAACGTGCGCGCGCTGGCGCGGCTCAACGCGTCCTTCGGGCGCGCACTCGACGCGCGGGACGCGCGCTGGGGCCGCGCGCTGACCCCGTACGACGGCTGCATGTCGGCCGCCGGGGCCGTCGCCGCGGCGCGTGACCTGTCGCCGTTCGCGCGGAATGAAGCGGTATCGCCCAGCCGGCTCGAGATGTACGCGACCTGCCCGTACCGCTACTTCCTCCGCTACGTCCTGCGTATCGAACCCCTCGATGAGCCGGAAGCGATCGAGCGCATCGACAACCTGGAGCGCGGCACGCTGATCCACGCGATCCTGGAGCGCTTCATGCGGGAGGTCTGTCCCGGCGACCCGCCGCGGCCCGGCGCCCGCGATCGGCACATCCCGCGGCTGCTCGAGCTCGCCCGGGAGGAGGGTGCACAGCGGGAGCAGCGCGGACTCACCGGCCGGGCGCTGATCTGGCAACTCGACCAGCGCCAGATCCACGAGGACCTCGTGCGCTGGTACGACGAAGAGGCGGGCGAGGCGGGCTCCGGCCTCGTCCCGCGCGCCTTCGAGGTGGGCTTCGGGCCGCAGTGGCACCCCCGCGAGGGCGCCGAAGACCCGCTGGCGAGCGCCGACCCGCTCGTGCTTCCCGCCGATGGCCGCGAGGTCCGGCTCCAGGGGCGGATCGACCGCGTCGACTGGGACGATGCGCGCACGCGCTTTCGCGTCATCGACTACAAGACCGGCAAGGCGAAGAGCAAGGTGACGCTTGAAGGCGGCACGGCGTTGCAGCTCCCGGTCTACGTGCACGCCGCGGCGCAACTGCTCGGCATCGCGCCGGAGCGCGGCGAGGCGGAATACTTCTTCGCCAGCAGCCGCGGCGCGTTCCGGCGGCTGCGGGTGAGCGGCGCAGACCTCGCGCAGCGCGAGCAGGAGCTTACGAGGATCTTCGGGACGATCGCCGACGGCGTCGATGGCGGCTTCTTCGCGCCGCATCCGGACAAGGGCGCGAAGAACTGCAGGTACTGCGACTACAAGGACGTCTGCGACGCGCGCATCGAGCGCGTGATGCGGCGCAAGGAGGGCGACCCACGCGGACAGGCGTACCTGGCGCTGGGGGACATCGCATGAGCGCGCCGTTCGTGGCGGCGGACGCGCAGGCGCGCGAGGAGATCCGCACACGCGTCGACGAAAATATGTGCGTCGAGGCAGGCGCCGGTACCGGCAAGACGACCGTGCTCGTCGACCGCGTCATCCAGATCGTGCGCAGCGGCCGCGCGCGCGTGCAGGAGATCGCCGTCATCACCTTCACCGAGAAGGCGGCGGCGGAGCTGGCCGCGCGCGTGCGCGAGCAGCTCGAAGCAGCACGCGGCGAGGCCGCTGCCGGGCCGGAGGAACGCGCTCGGTTCGAGGCCGCCCTGCGTGACCTGAACCGGGCGCACATCGAGACGATCCACGCGTTTGCCGCGGCCCTGCTCCGGGAACGGCCCGTCGAGGCGGGCGTCGACCCCGGATTCGCGGTACTCACGGACCTGCCTGCCCAACTCGGCTTCGAAGCGGCGTACGCCGACTGGATCGCCGCCGAGATGGCGCAGGATCCGCCGCCGCCGGCCCTGCTCGACGCGCTCAACCTCGGCCTTGAGTACGCCTGCGTGCGCGAAGCGGCCGAGGCCTTGCACCGCCACCGCGACGTGCTGCCGCTGGGGCCGATGTCGACGCAGGATCCCGACATCGACGGCTTCCTGCGCACGCTCGCGGTGGAGTGCGAGACGCTGCGCGCGCTGGAGCCGCGCGCGATCGACGAGAGAGACGGCGCGCTGGAGCAGCTAGGCCGTGTGCTCGCGATGCAGCGCGCATTCGAGGCGCTACGCGGCCATCCCGAATCGCTGCGGCACGCCATCGCCACGGCGCAGCGCCCGAACGCCTCAGCGGGCAGCCAGGCGCACTGGCGGACGCCCGGCGACTGCCGCGAGGTCAAGGCGGCGCTCGCCCGCGTGCGCGACGCGCTCGCCCGCTGCGCCGACGCGATGAAACAGGCGGCGACCGCGCACCTGCTGGTCTGGCTCCAGGGCTTCGTCGAGCGGTACGCGGAGGCGCGGAAGAAGGCCGGGACCGCCGACTTCGACGACCTGTTGATCTGGGCGCGCGACCTCGTGCGCGACAACGCGGAGGTGCGACGGTACTTTCAGCAGCAGTACCGCTGCGTCCTCGTCGACGAGTTCCAGGACACGGACCCCTTGCAGGCCGAGCTGATCGTCTGGCTTTGCGACGACGGTTCCGGCGCGCCCGACTGGCGACGCGCGCGCCTGCGCCCAGGCAGCCTCTTCGTCGTCGGCGACCCGAAGCAGTCGATCTACCGCTTCCGCCGAGCCGACATCGCCATGTACGACGACGTGAAGCGGCACATCTTCGGCGGCCGGGCGTACCCGATCGTGCAGAACTTCCGCTCGGCCCAGCCCATCATCGCGTGGGTCAACGAGCGCTTCGGCACGCTGATCACAGCACGGCCCGGCGTGCAGCCGGACTACATCGGCCTGGAGGGCCATCCGGAGTACGCGGCGCCTCGCGAGCAGGCGGTGAACGTCGTGCGCTGCCTGGTGGATGGGGCGAGCGCGCGCGATCTGCGCGCCGCGGAGGCCGGCGCGCTGGCGTCGCTGGTGCGCGACAGCGTGGCGCACGGCGCGTGGACGCTGCGCGACGGCCGCCCGGCCGCGTACCGCGATATCGCCATGTTGATCCCGAGCCGCGCCGACCTGGAGGTGTACGAGGACGCGCTCGCCCGTGCGGGCGTGCCCTATCGGCACGAGGGCGGCCGGACGTTCTTCCTGCGGCAGGAGGTGCGCGAGCTGATCGGCATCCTGCGCGCCATCGACGACCCGAGCGACCAGATCGCCGCGGTGGCGGCGCTCCGCTCGCCGGCGTTCGGCCTGTCCGACGAAGATCTGCTGCTCCACCGGGCCGCGGGGGGCGGCTTCAACGGTCTGCGCCTGCGCCAAGACGCTGCTGGCCCCGTGCCCGAGGCGCTGCGGCGCCTCGCCGCGCTGCGGCGCCTGCGGCATACGAAGGTGTTGCCCGATATCGTGCGCGCCGTCCTGGACGATACGCGGCTCGTGGAGCTGGCGATGCTTCAGCCGCAGGGTGAGCAGGCCGCCGCGAACCTGCTCAAGCTCGTCGACCAGGCGCGCGCGTTCGCGGCGGCGGGTGGTGGGTTGCGCGGCTTCGTGCGCTGGCTGAAGGAGAACACGGCGCGCACATCCGACGAGACCGACGCCGCGGTCAGCGAGGAAACGGACGACGTGGTGCGCATCGTCACCGTCCACGCGGCGAAGGGGCTGGAGTTTCCGGTCGTTGTCTTCGCCAACATGAACACGCAGCGCAGCGATCGGACCCGGATCATCGCCGATCGCGCGACGGGCCGGCTGCACATCAAGCTGTGGAAGGAAGAGCACCGGTTCTGGACGCCGGGCTGGGACGCCGCGCTCGCCGCCGAGCAGGTGCACGACGACGCCGAGCAGCGCCGGGTGCTGTACGTCGCGGCGACCCGCGCGAAAGACCGGCTCGTCGTCCCCGTGTTCGTCACGTCCGATGCGCGCCCGGCGCCTGAAGCGATACGCTCCGCCAACGACCTGTTGCGCATCGCCGGCGTCGAGGACGAGCCGTCGCTCATCGATGGCGCCGCGATCGAGGCGCCGCCCAACGACGCCCCGGTCTGGCGGCGGCCGCTGCCGGGCGCGCCGGACGCGGACATCGAGCGGGTGCGCGAGGAGCGGGCAGCGTGGCAACAGTCGCACGACGCGCTTGTGAGGAGCGCGTCGATGCCTCTTGACGTGCGCACCGCCAGCTCGCTGAAGGACGCGTGGGAGCCGCCGGCCGATGGCGACGGCGCGTGGCGCGGCCGGGCGGCGGACTTCGGCATCGCTGTCCACGCGCTGCTGGAGCGCATCGACCTCGGCCGGGCCGGCGACGTCGATGCACTGGCGCGCGCCGTCGCCGAGGAGTGCGGCTTGCAGGGCCGCGAGGACGAGATCGCGCGCGTCGCCGGCACCGCGCTCGAATCCGACGTCATCGCACGGGCGCTCCGCAGCCCCCGCGTGCTGCGCGAGGTGCCGTTCACCGCGCCGCTCCCGGCCGGCGCCGACGGGCTCGCCGAGGGGCGCATCGACCTGCTGTTCGTCGAGGACGGCGAGATCGTGGTCGTGGACTTCAAGACCGACGCGGTGTCTCGGGACGAGGTCGAGGAGCGGGCGGCGGCGTACCGCGCACAGGTCCTGATCTATGCATGGGCGGCCCGGCGCACGGCGGGCCTGCCGGTGCGCGAGGTCGTGCTGCTCTTCGCCCGCGCAGGCGTCGAGCACGCGACCCGCGTCGACGCTGCGTTCCTTGCCGAAGCGGAAGCCTTGCTCAGCCGCCCCGAGCCGGCCGCCTGACGGCCCGTTGGACGCGGCGCGCCCAGCGACTGGCGGACAACCCCTATTGCGCCGTAGGCCCGCGGCGCGGCAAGCTGGCGGTGAGCAGGAGGAGGCCGCGATGGTCATCTCGACGCTGCGCCGTACGACCACGGTCACGAAGCCCGAAGAGTGGGACGCCCGCCGCGGGCCGCTGCTGGCGCGCCTGCGCCCGTTCCTCGAGCGGCAGCCGGGCTTCGTCTCCCACGAGCTGCGCCGCGGCGACGAGCCGGGCGCGATGGTGGAAGTGACGGCCTGGCGCACAGGCGACGACTGCCGCGCCTACCTGCGGGGTGGCGCCGCCGCCATGGCTGCCACCATGCTGGACGCGGCCTTTCCGACCGCGCCGTACCCCAACGGGAACTGGTCCCGCGCGACGACGGAGCAGCCGTAGTGCGCGTGCGCGTCCGCATCGCGGGAGGAAGCCGATGACCACGACCGCCACCGCCGCGCAGGCGCCCGCGGGCAACCCCTGGCACGACGCACGCGAGCAGCTCGACGCGGTCGCCGGCAAGATGGGGCTCGACCCCGGCATGCGCGAGGTGCTGCGGCACTGCAAGCGCGAGTTCACCGTTAACTTTCCGGTCAAGATGGACGACGGCAGCGTGCGCGTCTTCACCGGCTACCGCGTCCACCACAACGAGGCGCGCGGCCCCGTGAAGGGCGGCCTGCGCTACAGCCTCAACGTCTCCCTCGATGAAGTGCGCGCGCTGGCAATGTGGATGACGTGGAAGTGCGCCGTCGCCGGCCTGCCGTTCGGCGGCGCGAAGGGGGGCGTGATCGTCGACCCGCGCGCGCTCAGCAGCGGCGAGCTCGAGCGCATGACGCGGCGGTTCGCCGCCGAAATCGGCATGCTCATCGGCCCCGATGCGGACGTGCCGGCGCCGGATATGGGGACCGATGCGCAGGTGATGGCGTGGATCATGGACACCTACAGCATGATGCACGGCCACTCGGCCCCCGCGGTGATCACCGGCAAGCCGGTGTCGATCGGCGGCAGCACCGGCCGCGTCGAGGCGACGGGGCGCGGCGTGCTGTTCGTGACGCAGGAGGCGTGCCGCGCGCGCGGGATGGCGCTCGCGGGCGCGACGGTCGCCGTGCAGGGCTTCGGCAACGTCGGTGCCACCGCCGCGAAGCTGCTCGCCGAAGCGGGCGCGAAAGTCGTCGCGGTCAGCGACTCGGAAGGCGCGATCTACGCCGGCGATGGCCTCGGCGACATCGCGGTGCTGGTCGAGCGGAAACGCACGCGCGGCCTCATCCCCGACAGCCACCCCGGCACGCACATCACCAACGCCGAGCTGCTCGAGCTGCCCGTCGACATCCTCGTGCCGGCGGCGCTCGAAGGGCAGATCCATGGCGGCAACGCGGCGCGCGTCCGCGCGAAGATGATCGTCGAGGGCGCGAACGGCCCGACGACGCCGGAGGCCGACCGCATCCTGGCGCAGAAGGGCGTGTACGTCGTGCCGGACATCCTCGCCAACGCGGGCGGCGTCATCGTCTCCTACTTCGAGTGGGTGCAGGACCTGCAGTCCTTCTTCTGGGAGGAGGACGAGGTGAATCTTCGCCTCGAGCGCATCATCAAGCACGCGTTCCAGGAGGTCGCCGACATCCACGCCGGGGCCGGCGGCACGCTGCGCGAGGCCGCGTACATGCTCGCGGTGCGCCGCGTCGTCGAGGCGACCCAGTCGCGCGGCATCTTCCCGTAACGACGTCCCGGCGTCACCTGCCGGCTGCCGCGATGGCGGCGAGCGCGAGCACCCGCACGTCTTCCGGCGCCGGCAGGTCGACGCCGCAGGACGCGACGGGCAGCGCCTCGCCGCGCCGGAGCTGGTCCGCGGTCACCCAGACGAACGGCTCGCCGTCGCGCGGCGCGCGCGCGACGCCGTCGACGGGACGCAGGAAGTAGATCAGGTCGATGTGCTGGTGCGGGCCCTCGGCGATGTCCTCGATCAGGATCGTGTACGGGGCCGGGATCTGCGCCGGCCGCGCGAACGCCTCCGGCGCGCGGAGCGGCACCACCTCGGCCGTGACGCCGGTCTCTTCGAGCACCTCGCGCACGACCGCCCGCACGGGGTCCTCGCCCGGCTCGATGTGGCCGCCAGGCGGCAGCCACATGCCGTTCTTGCGATGCCAGTGGAGCAGCGTCCGGGCTCTGTCGACAACAAACCCGGAGACCGTGAAGTGCCGCTCCACTATCCGCGTACCCGCGATGGCCGACCGGCCGCAGGCGGCGTGCCGGCGCCGCTGTCCGCGCGCTCGCGTTCCTGCAGCGCGCGCTTGCGCGCGATGCCGTAGCGATAGCCGGTGAGCGACCCATTCTTGCCGTTGACGCGATGGCACGGGATGGCGATCGCCGCCGGATTCGTCGCGCAGGCACGCGCGACGGCGCGCACCGCCGCCGGCTGGCCGATGGCGGCGGCGACGTCGCTGTACGAGCGCGTGGCGCCGCGCGGGATGCGGCGGAGCTCCTCCCAGACGCGCCACTGGAACGCCGTCGCGCGGATGTCCAGCGGCAGGTCGGCCGAGGGCGCCATGCCGTCGATGCGGCGCAAGACCTCGCGCGCCCAGCCGCCGAGCGCGATGTCGTCGCGGCGCACGTCCGCCGCCGGGAACTCCGCGCGCAGCGCCGCATCGAGCTGGTCGTCGCCGGCGCCGAAGCTGACCCGGCAGATGCCGCGTTCGGTGCCTGCGATCAGCACGCGGCCCAGCGAGCTGTCCGCGACCGTGTAGGCGATGCGCGCGCCCCGGCCCCCGCGCGCGTAGGTGGCCGGCGTCATGCCCAGGCGGTGCGCCGCGTGCTCGTACACGCGGCTGCTCGACGCGTAGCCGGCGTCGTATACGGCGGCCGTCGCCGGGCGCCCGCCCGCGAGCGCGGCCTTCAGGCGCCGCACGCGCAGGGATTCGATGTAGTGGCGTGGCGTCATGCCGGCGCAGGCGGCGAACGCGCTCCGCAGCCGCGCGCCGCTGACGCCGAGCGCCTGCGCAAGCGACGCCGCCGTGGGCGTGACCTCTGTCTCTTCCGCCGCGCACTCGGCGTAGCGGCAGGCGCGCTGGACGAGCGCGGCCTGCTCGTCCGCCCGGCTCGGTCCGCGCGGGTGGCAGCGCAGACAGGCGCGGAAGCCGGCGCGCTCCGCGGCATCGGCCGTGGCGAAGAAGACGACGTTCTTGCGCATCGGCAGGCGCGCCGGGCAGCCCGGACGGCAGTAGATGCGCGTCGTGCGCACACCGAGGAAGAACGCGCGGCAGGCGACCGGCCGCCGCGCGGCGACAGCCGCCCACATCTCGTCGTCGGACAGGCCCGCCTGCGGCGGGGCGGCCATCGGTTCAGCGACCATGATCCATCACCTCCGCCACGATGCTACGCGCGCGGGCGCCCGCCGGCTATCCGGATCTTCACGTCAACGTGAGCGCAACCCGGATCCGCGGGGGGCATCGTCAGGTCGCCTGGGGGACGCAAGGGACGGCATGCGCGTCTACGAGGGCACGGGGACGCGCACGGTCATCGTGCTGATCGCCTGGCGCCCGTGCCAGCCCTCGTCCTCGACGTGGACCTCGAGACAGGCGATGATCGCGTCACTGATGTTTGTCCATCAGTTCGTCGAGCGTCCCGCCCTGCGATGCACATCCGGGCAGCTCGATGACTTCGCCCCAGTACCCGCCTTCCTCCGCCTCGTGGACCGCGACCGTGAACGTCTCGAGGCCGTGCGACTCGGGCTGCTTCAAGTGCAGCTCGCTGCGATCATCGGCGGCGACGCGCCGACGGCGACAGGTCGCACCCCGTGGGCCACCGGCGACCGTGCGATTGTATCATCCGGCGCCGACGACCCTCACGCCGCGTCCAGGATGGCGCGCAGGCGGTCGGCGTCGCCGCCGGGGCCCACCAGCGCCGCCGAGAACGCGCCCGGCCGGAAGAGCTGCCCGGCCAGCCGCTGGACGTCGGCGGGCTGCACCGCCGCCGTCGCCGCGACCACCTCATCGATGGGTTCGACCTCGCCCGTCATCAGCAGCGACTCGCCGGCGCGCTGCGCCAGTGCCATCGTCGATTCGAGGCCGAGGCGGAAGGTGCCGGTCGCGAAGTCGCGGGCGCGCGCCGTCTCGTCGTCGTCCGGAGCGGCCGCCGCGAGCTTGAGCAGCTCGTCGCGGATCACCTGCGTCGCCTCTTCGAGCTTCTCCAGCGTGACGCCGGCGCTGATGCTCATCGTGCCGATGTCGTTGTAGCGCGCGGCGCCCGAGCCGATGGAGTAGGCCAGGCCGCGCCGCTCGCGCACTTCCCTGAACAGGCGGGAGCTCATGCCGCGCCCGAGGATCGTGTTGAGCACCGTCAGCGCATAGCGCTGGGGGTCGCGGCGCGGCAGCGCGTAGAGCGCGATGCCCAGGTGGCACTGCGCGATGTCGCGCTTCTCGATGACGACGCGCTCACCGGCAAACTCGGCCTTCGCGGGCGGAGGCGCCGGCGCCGGGCGGTCGGGCAGGTCGCCGAAGGCGTCTCCGGCGAGTTGGAGCACCTCCTCGTGCGTCGTGTTCCCCGCGACGCTCAGGACGCTGTTCGAGGGCGTGTAGTACGTGGCGATGTGCTCCGTGAAATCGTCGCGTTGCAGTTCCTCGACCGTGTCCAGCGTGCCGCCGACGGGCCAGCCGATCGGCTGGTCGCCGAACGTCGCGCGGCCCAGGAGCTCGGACGCCCAGGCGCCCGGCTGGTCGAAGCTGCGCCGCAGCTCCTGTTGCACGACCGTGCGCTCGCGCGCGATCTCGGCGGCGTCGAGCAGCGAGTGGCGGCACATGTCGGCGAGCACGTCGATGGCGATCGGCAGGCGGTCGAAGGGCACCTGGTTCCAGTAGCAGGTGAGCTCCTTCGATGTGTAGGCGTTGAGCACGCCGCCGGCGCCCTCGATCGCCTCCGCGATCATCGTCGCGTCCGGCCTGCGCTCCGTGCCCTTGAAGAGCATGTGCTCGATGAAGTGCGAGATGCCGTTCGTGCGCGCCGCCTCGTTCCGCGAGCCGACGCCGAAGAAGACGTTGACGCTGACGCTCTGGGCCGTCGGCACCGGCGTGGTGACGATGCGCATGCCGTTCCCGAGCGTCGAGATGTCCCACTGGATGGCCAAGAATCGTGCTCCGTCCCTGCGTGATCTGAATGCATGCTCAGTGTACCGTCCGCTGCCTGTCCGCCCGTAGCGCTATGGAGTCCGGCCCGCCGCCACCAGCTCCAGGGGGAACTTCGCCAGCGACGCGATGACGAGCGCCACGCCCGGCATGGGCGGCGCGGCCGTGCCGGTCGCGCGCAGTTGGACCACCCGCGCCCCCGCCGCCAGCGCTGACGTGAGGCCGGAGGCGCTGTCCTCGATGACGACGCACTGCGCGGGCGCGACGCCCAGCAGCGCCGCCGCGCGCACGTACGGCTCCGGGTCCGGCTTCGTGCGCGCGACGTCATCGCCCGCGACGATCGCGTCGAACTCCGCGTCGATCCCGGCGGACGCCAGGATCGCCGCGGCCCAGCGACGGTACGATGCGGTGCACAGCCCCAGCGGCACGCCGCGCGCGCGCAGCGTCGCGAGCAGATCGCGCGCGCCGGGCAGCGGCGGCCGCGGCTGGCGCAGGCGGGCCATCAGCGGCGCCTCGTACGCGTCGATGATCTCGGTGACCGTCGCCGGGATGCGCTTGAGCGCGATCACCTGCTCCCACATCACGGGCGTCGCCATGCCGATGAACCGCTCGTACGCGTCGAGCGCGATGGACTCGCCATACCGGCCGAGGATGTCGTTGACCGCGGCATGGAAGGCGGGTTCACTGTCGGTGAGGACGCCGTCCATGTCGAAGATGACGGCGCGGCACGGCGGCCCGGCCACTATCGCGAGCCGTCGTACTCGGTGTGGGCGCGGCTCGGCGTCGGGCCCATCTGCCCCTGGTACTTGCTGCGGAGCGTGGCGCTGCCGTAGGGCCGGTCGACCGGCGTCGACATGCGCACGAAGCTGAGCTGCCCGATCTTCATGCCGCAATAGAGCGCGATCGGCATCTTCGCCACATTCGACAGCTCCAGCGTGAGCTTGCCCGTCCAGCCCGGGTCGACGAATCCCGCCGTGGCGTGGATGAGCAGGCCGATGCGCCCCAGCGAGCTCTTGCCTTCGACCTGCGCCAGGATGTCGTCCGGCAGCGTTAGCACCTCGCGCGTGCTCGCCAGCACGAACTCGCCGGGGTGGATGAAGAACGGCCGCTCCTCCGCGATCGTCACCTCTTCGGTCAGGTCGTCCTGCCGCTCGCGGACGTCGATGTAGGGCCGGCTGCTCGCCTTGAAGATGCGAAAGGTGCGGTCCAGGTGCACGTCGACGCTCGCCGGCTGGATGTCGTCGGGGTCGAGCGGCTCGATGACGATGCGGCGCTTCGCCAGCTCTTCCTTGATCGTGCGGTCGCTCAGCATCGCCGGCATTGTAGGGGACGGCGCGGCGAGCGGCGAGACGCCGCGGGCTCGTGGTTACGTCGGCGACTGCGTGCCCTGGCGGCTCGCGTCGGGCGCGGGCAGCAGCCGCCGCCGCGCGAGGTCGGCGGCGCCGATGTAGAAGCCGCTGCCGTACGCGACGTGCAGGCAGGCGAACGCCAGCGGCAGCGCCGGCAGCGCGCGCGGCCGGCGGCTCGCCGCCGCGAACGAGGCGGCGGCGAGCGCGCCCGCGTACGTGCACCCGACCAGTTTCAGGGCGCGGAAGCGCGCCGGGCGCCCCAGCAGCGCTGCGAGCGCGACCGCGCCGACGAACGCCGGCGGCGCGAGCTGGCGCGCCCGCGCCTGCGTCGGGTGCCGGCGCAGCACCTCCGGCTTGGCGCGGCCGTACGCGAAGTACTGCCGCCAGAGCCCGGCGAGGTCCCCGCGCACCGTGTAGCGCGCGCGGATGCGCGGGTCGAGCAGGATGATGCCGCCCGCATCGAGCAGGCGGTAGTTGAACTCGTCGTCCTCGCCGTGGTCGATGTCCTCGGCGAAGCCGCCGATCCGGTCGAACACGTCGCGGCGGTAGGCGCCGAACGCGACGGTATCGACGGGGCCGGGCTCGCCGCCGGTGCGGAACGCGGCGCCGCCGACGCCGAAGCGCGACGACATCGCGAGCGCCGCCGCCCGGCCGAACCAGGTGTCGCCCTCGCTCTCGATGACGCCGCCCGCGCAGTCGGCGGCGCTCGCGTCCAGCGCGGCGATGCCGCGGGTGAGGAAGTCCGGCGCGGCCGCCGCGTGCGCGTCGAGCCGCACGATCACCTCGCCGCGGGCGTGCTGGAGGCCGATGTTCATCGCGGCCGCTGGCCTGCGGCGGGGATTCTCGATCAGGCGCAGGTCGACGGTCGACTCTGCGGCGAAGCGCGAGACGATGCGCGGCGTCTCGTCGTCGGACATGCCGTCGAGCACCAGCACTTCGAACCGTCCCCGGGGGTAATCCTGCGCCGCGAGGCTGTAGAGGCAGCGCTCGATGTACCGCTCTTCGTTGCGTGCGGGCACGATGACGGAGACGAACGGCATCAGCATCTGTCCGACGGTAACACGCGGGGGACGTGTGCCGGAAGCAGCGCGCGGGGCGCGGGCAGGGCGTGGGGTGTCGTCAGCGGCGCCCGCGGGCGCTCAGCACTGCAGCGCGCCAGCGAAGCGGCGTTTCCGCGGCGGTTAGCTCTTCACCGTCTCTGCCGGCCGCGTCTCGAGCGAGTCGAGCGCCGTGCGGACGTTCTGGGCGAACGCCTGCAACTGCTCGTCGAGGCGGCGCAGCATCTCGGTCGCGTAGCGGTCGGCTTCATCCATCTGCTCGTTGGCCAGCTTCTCGGCTTCGGCCATGCGTGCCCGCGCGCGCATCTCGGTATCGGCGAGCATGCGGTCGCCGCGGGCCTCCGCCTCGCGGACGAGCATCTCGGCGCGCGCGGTGGCCTCGCGGACGAGCGCGTCGTGTTCGAGCAGGTCGTCGATCTGCTCCTGGGCGCGGCGGAGCTTGATCTGCGCCTCTTCGTCGGCGCGCAGCAGGACGTCGTCGCGGCGGCGGAGGATCTCCTCCGCTTCCCTGATCTCGTTCGGGAGCGCGGCGCGCATCTGGTCCACGAGGTCGAGCAGGCGGCGCCGGTCGACGACGACGCCGGCGCCGATGGGCATCCGCCGCCCCTCGGCGACCATCTCTTCAAGCCGGTCGATCAGGTGTAGAGAATCGATGGCTGCACCTCCCTGCGTGCCCGGCGCGGCGGGCGTCTCATCCTCGACCATCATCGGGCGCCGCGCGGCGCGGCGGCGGCAGCCATGCTGCGCGTACTTCGCCCGGAGGGCGCGCCAGACGTGCGCCGGCACCAGATCGCTCACATCATACCCCAGCGCCGACACTTCGCGGATGCGGGTGCCGCTGATGAACAGGTGTTCCAGGCTCGCCATCAGGTAGATCGATTCGATGTCCGGCGCCATCTTCTGGTTCATCAGCGCCATGTCGAACTCCGCCTCGAAGTCCGTGACCGCGCGCATCGACCGCACGAGCGCGTGCGCCCCCTCGCGCTTCGCGAACTCAACCGTGAGCCCGGAGTACGCCTTGACGGTGATGTTCGGGCAGTCCGCCACCGCTTCGCGGAAGAGCTCGACCCGCTCCTCGGTGGAGAAGAGGTAGTTCTGCGTCAGTTCAACCACGGCGACGAGCACGCGGTCGAAGATCTGGGCGGCCCGCCGCGCGATGTCGCGGTGGCCGTTCGTCACCGGGTCGAACCGTCCGGGGAACATCGCAAGCGTCACGCCGGTCCCTCCTGCTCGTAGATCGAAACGACGGTATCGCCGTGGCGCCTGCGCCGGTACAGGGCCATCGTGCCCAGCGCGTCCGGGGCGGCGGTACGGCGGTGGTGCTCGAGCACCAGGACGCTCCCTTCCGCGATGTGCGGCGGGCCCGCCATCGCCTCGACCGCGGCGATGGCGCCGGTATCGTAATACGGCGGGTCGGCGAGGACTAGGGTATAGGGGCCGCGAAGGCGCGGCGCCGCGCGGGCCACGGGCAGCACGTGCACATTGGCGCGCGCATCGAACCCCGTCAGCGCCAGGTTCGCACGGATGATGCGCGCGGCTTCGGCGTCCTGCTCGACGAAGTCCGCGGTGCCCTCGCCGCGGCTGAGTGCCTCGATGCCGAGGGCGCCGGTGCCCGCGTACAGGTCGAGCACGCGCGCGTAGCTGGCGCCCATGGCGTCCAGCATGTCGAAGATGACGCCGCGGACGAGGTCGGACGTTGGCCGCACGCCCGGCCGGCCGGACGCCCGAGGCGGCGGCAGGCTCTTGAGGACGCGCCCGCGCGCCGAGCCGCCGATCACGCGCATCGCCCGCACCCTCGGCGCACCGGCAGCCTCAGCGGACGGTGAGGGCGATGCGCTGGGCGGCGCGCACGACGCCGTCGCTGACGATCAGGGTCAACTGGTACGAGCCGGGCGCCGTCGGCGCCGTCCATGTCACCGACTCGCCGGTCCTGGTGTCGAGCGTGCCGGCGGCGGCCTCCCAGGCCGGCGTCAGCAGCGCGCCGTTCGGCTTCGTCAGCGTGATCGAGCCGCTGTCGGCGAGCTGGGCGACCGCGGACCATACGTCACCTCCGCCGCCCGGGGTCGAAGCGTCGCTGATCACCACGCCACCGAGGCCGAAGCGCTGGGCGAGCGCCAGCCGGAAGGCGGCGCTGAACTCGTTGGCCAGCCAGACGGTGCGCTTGCCTCCCCGCCCGGCGTAGCTGAACGTCACGGCGCGCGCCGCGTCGTCCCAGTGCATGCCGCTGGCGCCGGCGGACTGCGCGAGGTTCTGGGCCGTCAGCTTCACGCGTGCACCGGGCGCGACGTCGCCGGTGGCGTCCGTTGTCACCTGGCTCGCGATCGTCAGCGCGTCGGCCAGCGACATCGCCCGCAGGCCGTCGCTGCCGCGCTCGACGCTCAGCGAGCTGATCGGCAGCAGGACCTTCGACTTGTCGACCTTGCCCGTGATGTAGGTGAGTGCCGCGTCCATGTCCTGGAAGTACAGTTCCTGGTCCAGCTCGCCGACGATCTCGATCGTGTCCGCGAGCTGCCCGAGCTTCGTCCAGTCGTACGCCCCCGGGTCCATGCTGCCGCCGTGGTTCGATGGCATCGGCAACGTCAGCGTCAGCGTACGGCGGTCGGCGTGCAGGGCCGTGGCGAGCTGCGAGACGAACTCGGTGAACTCGCTCCTCAGTTGCGGGCTGACCGCCCGGTAGTCGATGGCGATCCCCGGGTAGTTCCCCTGCTTCACCGCGTTCGCGATCGCCGTCGCGTGCTTCTGGCGCAGGGCCGATGACCGCAGGATCGCGTCGACGACGGCCGGGTCTGGCGCGACGATGCCGGGGACCACGGCGTAGCCGGCGGGCGGGACAGCGGGCGGCTGTCCGGCGAGCGCGCCATCGGCGGTGGGGATGAAGGTCAGCGGGTGCAGCGTGGTGAGCGCCGCCGCGGCGGCCGGCGTCACCGTCGTGCCCGCCGGCACGATGCCCGCCACCTGGAGCAGGGACTTCGTGCGGCGGAGCACCGCCACGTTGCCCGGCAGCGCGCTCACGTCGCCCCGCGCGGCGGAGCCGCCCGCGAGCAGGGTCGCGGGCGAGAGCCGTTGCCACGCGCCCGCGGCGTAGGTGTACAGCGCGAGGTTGTTCTGGTCGGTCTGCTTGTCCTTCAGGGGCACCGTCAGGCGCGAGGCGCCGCGCTTGTCCGGCGGCGCGGCAAGGTCGAAGAGCGCGCTCGCCGCCACCAGGCCCGCGGGCAGTTTCGGCATGCCGCTGCGCACGGTCGATGTGTACGTCGCGGCGTTCCCCGGCGCGGACGAGGACGACGCGGGCGTGCCGCTCCCGCCCCGGCTCAGCACGGAGATCGGCGGCAGCACGAGCACGAGCAGCAGGATGCCCAGCCCGATGATCGTGCCGATGACGTACACGGCCGCACGGTCCGGGGCCGGCGGGCGCGCCGCCTCGCTGAGGAGCGGATCGAACGGGCCACGCTTGTCGCTTGCCATCAGCAGTCGCGCCCGGCGCGGGCGGCGACGCGTACCTCCAGGTCCGGATGCGGGCGGCTCCGTAGCGGAGAGCCGCGGAAATGCGGCCGTGTGGCCCGCCCCGCCGGGTGCGTCCGCCCCCCGCCGGGCGCGCGACCCTGGGTCTCGCGGCCGCACGACACCCGATCTTTCCCGCTCCGGGCCCGTGCGTCAACCCCCGCGCGCTTGCGACGATTCTTGCCTTCACAAGTGTTGCCCGCGATGCACCCCGTGGCTGGGTGGCGTCACCGTTCTTTACAGCCTCGCGTGAGCGCCGGTATACTCGGGGTAGACTGCTGACTGAGGCGACGCGCGTCCCTCAGTTCTTTTTTTCACATCGAGCAGCCTGGATTCTGCCGGCGCGGCACCGGGACCGGGACCGTCACGGAGGATGCACATGGTCGAGAAGGCACAACCGCTCACCCGCGAGGGGCTCCAGAAGATCGAGGAAGAGCTGCGCCATCTGGAGACGGTCCGCCGTCCCGAGGTGGCGGACAAGATCCGTCAGGCGAAGGAGCTCGCCAGCACGCAGAACAACGCCGAGTACGAGGATGCCAAGAACGAGCAGGCGATGGTCGAGGGGCGCATCCTGCAACTCCAGGCGCTGATCCAGAACGCCGAGCTGATCGACGAGGACGGCGCCGCCCACTCGAAGCAGGTGATCCTTGGCAGCCACGTCAAGGTCAAGAGCGACGAGGGTAAGTCCGTCGAGTACATCATCGTCGGCCCCGCCGAGGCGGACCCGCGCGAGGGCAAGATCAGCAATGAGTCGCCCGTCGGCCGCGCCCTCATTGGCAAGCGTGTGAACGACGAGGTGCAAGTCGCCGCGCCCAGGGGCATCATCACCTACAAGATCACCAAGATCAGTTAGCGCCGGATCGCCGCTGCGCCGGTGTCCGCGGCATGCGGGGTGGCGCCGACCCCGCCGGGCGGATCGTCGTGCCAGTCGGCTGCCCAGGCGCTAATAGCCACGAACACATCGCTGAGGCTGCGCCCCTTCTCTGTCAGCACGTACTCGATGCGCACCGGCGTCTCGGGGATGACGTGGCGCGCGACGAGGCCCTCGGCCTCCAGCTCCTTGAGCCGCTCGGACAGCATGCGGTCGCTGAGGCCCGGAATGGTGTTCGCGAGCGCGTTGAAGTGACAGACGCCGGCGTGCAGCGCGCGCAAGATTGCCCCATTCCAACGCCGGCCGATGAGTTCGACCGCATGATGGAAGTACGGGCAGAACGGTTCGGTGTGTGCTCGCTCCATGGCTGCTCCTGTGGCCTAGGGTACCAAGAACGCGTCGGTTGACACCCAAGGCTCACCGAAGTATAGTAGCTTGTGATAAGGAAGTACAGGCCCGCCGGGCCAGCATGGACCACAGAAAGGACCAGCAACCATGACCTCTCCCGCCACCACGACGAGCACCTGGACCATCGATGGCGTGCACAGCGTCGTCGAGTTCGCCGCCAAGCACATGATGGTGGCCACCGTGAAGGGGCAGTTCCGGGGCGTCGAGGGCACGCTCAACGTCGACGAGGCGCACCCTGAGCGCTCGGTGGTGACCGCGACGATCGACACGGCGACCGTCGACACCGGCGTCGAGCAGCGCGACGACCACCTGCGCTCGGACGACTTTTTCAACGCCGAGAAGTACCCGAAGATCACCTTCCGCAGCACCCGCGTCGAACGGGTGGACGACGAGCGCTGGCGCGTCATCGGGAACCTGACGATCCGCGACGTGACGAAGGAAGTCGTCCTCGACACCGAGTACGAGGGCCAGATCAAGGATGCGTTCGGGAAGCAGCGGGCGGCGTTCAATGCGACGACGCAGATCAACCGCAAGGAGTTTGGCCTGAATTGGAACGGGGTCATCGAGGCGGGTGGCGTGGTCGTCGGCGACAAGATCAAGATCGAGCTGAACATCGCCGCCGTCCGCAACGACTAGCACAGCCGGGCCGGCAGCGCGCGGCAAGGGCGCGGAGCAGCGCTCCGCGCCCTGCCCATGTCCATCGAGCAGCCCCGTCCCGGCGTTCGCCGGATGGACGCGCCCGCTTCACTGGTCGCGGGCCGAAGTGGCGGAATGGCAGACGCGACGGTCTCAAGAGCCGTTGGGCGGCAACGCCCGTGTGGGTTCGACTCCCACCGTCGAGACCAATTCTGAATCTGGCATCGCCCGCAGGCGCGACATGAACTGCTGCATGGGTTAGCATTTGCTCACCCGTTTGTTCACCTGGTGGCACGCTGTGTGGCTCGAGCCGCCGCGGGGCCCGCCTTCTCTGTGCCCCAGTCTGACCATAACGCTGACTGGCTTGATCCGCTTAGCTGACTCGCGTATTGTCGATTCCAGGTACGCGAGGCGCGACTTGCGAATAGTACATCTGTTCGACTAGGCTAAGGAACATGCCGAGGAACTGGAACGAAGTCCGTGACCCTGTCCATGATTTCGTCGTCTTGGACGAGCTCGAACGCCAGGTCGTCGACTCGACGCCCTTTCAGCGGCTGAAGCGGATCAAACAACTATCAACCACTCACTACCTCTATCCAGGGGCGATGCACACCCGGTTCGAGCATTCCGTCGGAACGATGCACCTCGCCACCATCGCGTTCGACACACTCGTCGCCAAGGGCGGGAGCGGATTCTTAGCTGCCATGGGTTGGAGCACGGAGCGCGAAGCCGAGCGAGCAAGACAAATCCTCCGCTTAGGGGCTTTGCTTCACGACGTCGGTCACTCGCCATTTTCGCACGGACCGGAGGCACTCTTTCGAGACGGTGCCCGCCATGAGAACTACACCAAGCGTCTGATCGAAGAAGGCGAGATACAATCGGTATTAGCGGGTTCCAGACTCTTCTCCATTCCCGTTGAGGACGTCGTTTATGTTGCGGTCGGGCCCAGGCTTCAAACACCCCCAAAGGACGTGGGCATTCGGTTCTTGGGAGAGTTGGTTTTTGGAGATTTGGGCGCTGATCGTATCGACTATCTGAACCGAGACTCACTTCATCTCGGGGTGCAGTATGGGCGCTTCGACTACGCGCGCCTGCTCAACACGTTGACGGTGACAGAACACCACGGCGACCCAGTCCTCGCGATCGAGGCCGGCGGCGTGCATGCGGCAGAGAGCCTGCTTCTCGCTAGATACTTCATGTTTACTCAGGTCTATTACCACCCTATTCGTGTCATTTACGATCGCCATCTGACGGACTTCATCAAGGCGTACTTGGAAGAACGTCACGGAGGTTACTTCCCGGCGGAGTTGCCCGCGTATATCGCTTTGACTGACGTGGAGATCGAGGAGGTAATGCAGCGCGATTCCGAACCTTGGGCGCGAATCTCGGAGCCCTTGCGCAGGCGAACCCATTATCGATTAGCGAGAGAAGTGCACCCGGACGAATTGGCAGCGAATCCCGCGCTTTTCGATAAGCTCGAGGAGAGCGTCGTTAATGAGTTTGGGAATGATGTCCGTGTTGATGCACCAACCAAGGAGACACACAGCCTCAAGACGGGTGATCTCCTTGTCGTGGATGATGGCGAGGTCGTGGACATATTAGTTCGATCGGAACTGATTCAGCGGTTACCCCCAACTATCTGGCGCGGGCGCGTGTACGCGAAGAAGGAACGAGAGGAAGAGGTGTCGAAGTTCGTGGACAGCCTAATCAAGAGTCAGGAGTCAAGTGATGCCGAGTGAACTTGGCCTGGGCGAACGACTGTCCGTACTCGCCCGACTGGCAGAAGCGATGTTGTCCGTAAAGCCGCATGGCTGGCTGGGTCGGACACACATCCAA